>JAQBFN010000054.1:0-15789 GCA_032123335.1 Microcaldota archaeon | reverse complement strand
GGTGCCCGCTTCATGTATCTCAAACCCCCCATCCGAATCTTCGCACCTGTCTTCCACCAGGGCCTCTTCCGGAGTAGATACCTCAGGAGCTTCCGTACCCGGTGCAGAGATGTCCGGGAACAGGTACTGCTCTTCGGACTCCCCCGTTTCCGCAGGCTCAGAAACATTCGCTGCACAACCTGCAAAAAGCAAAACTCCCAATACCAAAAGTATAATCCACCCACGCATAAGCAGATATTATATGTAAAAAGAATTAAAACAGCTTCATATTTTGGGATGGGCTTCAGATTGAACTAGCGTTCAATACAGTCCCCTTTCCTAACAGAAAGCGGGCTCGGGGGGATTCGAACCCCCGACCTACGGATTAAAAGTCCGCCGCTCTGGCCAAGCTGAGCTACGAGCCCATAAACGAATAGTTTAGAGTTAGACAACATAATGAATAAAAAGAGAACGGGGTTAAAATCATGTTTACTACTTCTGCTGGGATGGCAGATAGGCTATGCGCCTGACTGCAGATCAGGATAGTGGGGTTCGATTCCCTATCCCAGCTTATTTTTCTGCAAAAACATTTTTTCATTTACACTAACTCTTTTTAAAATCTCACATATAAAATATTTACCCAATATCCAGAGGTAAAAACATGCTTTTCATATTTGATTTTGACTCCACACTTGCAGAGCTGCAGGTTCCCTGGAATGAAGTAAAGGGGAAAGTCATTGAATACGGAGAATCACAGGGCTTTGAAATCGACCCCTCCATGCATCTTGTGAATATTTCCAACAATATTTCTGATACAAAGGAGCGGAAGGTGGAAGTAGACCGCATTTTTCGGGAATACGAAAAGAAAGCAGTAGAATCCGGAACCTTCCTGGTCTATGAATCAACAATCCCCACTCTCCAGATGCTCCGCAATCTCGGGCACAAAACCGCAATCGCCTCTAACAACACAGAGCCCACAATACGCGAAGTGGTCGAAGCATCCGGAATCCCGGTGGATGCAATACGCGGAAGAACCAGTGTTTTCCGCCCCAAGCCCTTCCCGGATATGCTCAATTCCATTATGGAGGAGTTCAGCATTCCCAAGGAAGAAACCTTCATGACCGGGGACAACTTCTGGGACGAGGGTGCAGGAAAAGCCGCTGGCGTCAAAACATTTATAATCAAACCTGGCACATTAGATATCTCGCTGTATCCGGTTTGAATCTAACAGCCCCATAGTCTAGTGGTCAAGGACACGGGATTCTGGATCCTGTAACCCCGGTTCGAATCCGGGTGGGGCTAAAATTTTTTTCTGCTGTTTTACGCTGTGGTAAAAATTTTATAAAAACATGACCCGCTTTAAGCTACCTTTCTATTTTTACTTCAGTCCCATACTCGTTAGCAAATTTCTCAATAAGCTCCCGATGCTCCTTCTTTACCCCCTTCTTTTCAATCAGCACTCCCTGAGTTTCCTCCACGCTCTTTTCCATCGCCTGCCTGAAGGTGTCCATCCCCAGGTTCGGGGCCTGGTATTTAGGCAAAATGTGCCCCGCAGCCCGTCCATTATCCTCCAGCCCCAGTTTAGTGAACTTCTGCGAATAATGCCCCCCGCCAACACAGAAATAAGAATCGTAAACCGAATCCGATTCCAGCATCCGCATAACCGCTTCCGCCACAATCTTAGCAGCAACCGGATTCCTCCACTCCTTTTCCGAGCTCCCAATCTCCACAAACATTATCGGTGCTTTGCAGGTTGGCCCATGGTGGTCCACCTCCATATTCACGTTCCACCCTAAGGAGTATTTCCTGTTCCCCTCATCCAGCCCAAGCAGCACTTCCTTCATCCTGCCCGCCATAACCGTATTCAGGGTGCGCGGCTCCCCTCCCATTTCTGCAGCATCCCAGTTCCCCGGCACATGCACAGTAAGCGTTGGGTACTCCTTTTCGCTTTTGTGCGTGGAGAGCACAACCAGCCCCCCAGAATCATACTCAGTAGGCACATCCAATATCATATCCACGTTAGTGTCCAATAGGACATGCTTTCCATAAACCCACCTCCCCCCCTTCGGGGAAAACCAGTTTTCCGAGAGCACTTTTGCAGGGTTGCCGCTTGCATCTATTTTCGAGCTGAACAGGATATGCATAACCTAACCCCACCCAAAACACTTATAAAAATGTTAGGGCGTTTATTCCCTATGATAAAGAAGTTCACGGACTTCGAGAAGTTCACGGCTGCTGCCAAGGAACATAACATAACCAGCGACCTGGACAGCCTGAGGGACCTCGATATCGTTTTCTACGAAGATTACGATGAAGACTACATGATACTCAGCATTCCGGCCGTGGATTCTTCCAACCCCAACCAAATCCTTATCCTTTCCAAGGACTTCAACCTTGCATACTGCTCTACGGAAGCTAAAAATATGAGCAAGACGCTCAAGCTCTCAAAAATCAGGAAGGGAAAATACCAGGCAAGCACCCTCCTTTTCTACGAAGTGGTTTCTTCTTCCCTCAATACCTATTTCGCTGAGCTCACTTCAATCAAGAAGGCAGCCCACCAGCTGCACGATTCCCCGGATATTGACCAGGTTGAGCAGGTTTCAAAAAGGAACAGGGACGTATGGGATATTGCGGAAGACGTTCTCCGCCTCTGCATTGAAGCAGAGGAAGAGGAATTCAAATACGTAAACATAGACGTAATTCCCTACGAATTCGACATCCTTCTTGCACGCGCCCGCCACCTTGTGGACAGGATCAAGGGCGTAAGGAGGGAAACTGATTCCCTCCGCACAAAATGTGACATTATCGAGACCAGGAAGCTGAACAAGCGCATTGAGCTCCTCACTAAAATCATGGCAGTCCTGACTGTGCTGAGCCTGATAATTTCCGTTCCCAATACGGTAGCAACAATCTTTGGAATCCCTACAATAAGCGCGCTCGTCACATTCGATTTCATAATTGAATTGACTGTTATTTCCGGAATCATCGCAGTAATACTCTCGTATATTTATGTGCGGGGTGTACTCTAGATGGACGACAGGCCGGAATACGTAATCCTCTCCCCCTGCACAACTTCCAAATCCATAGAGATGCGCACAAGGGCAAAGCTGGACCTGAGCAAGGCAGAAAAGGTGCTCTCCACTGACCACGAGGTAACCGCAAACACCTCTGTTTTCCTCTCATTTCTCCACAAGGAAAAGCAGTTCGTCCTCTACTCCAGCGGCAAAATCGTAATCAAGGAAGTGGACTCAGCGCAGGGCAAGCCATTGCTCCTTGAAGTCTTCAATCTATTGAAGGAAAGGGGGTGCTTTGTTGAAGATTGATTTCCACATCCATACAAACTATTCCTTTGATTCCACCGTGAAAATCCCCCAGCTTGCGGAGCGCGCCAAGCATTTCGGAATCACGCCCGCAATAACCGACCACATCTCAATGTCCGGAATCCCGGAAATGAAAAAGCAGGGGATAGATTTCATTCCCGGGGAGGAGCTCAGGGTTTCAACCCACCTGGGGAAAGCAGACCTAATCGGCCTTTTCCTGAACGAGGAGATAAAACGAGATATTGATTTCCATGAGGCAATGGACCAGATAAAATCCCAGGGGGCAATCTCCTATGCACCCCATCCCTTTGACCCGCTCCGTGCAGGCCTCCAGGATGAAAAACTCCTGAAGGACATCCAGGTAATTGAAGTATTCAATGCCCACTGCCTTTCCAGGTTCGACCGGAAAGCAGAGGAATACGCAAAAACGGAAAACAAATTGCGGGGCGCAGGAAGCGATGCACACTTCATTTTTGAGTTCGGCTACACTTATGTTGAATTAGATCTAGATGAATTAGAGCCCTCCAAACTTCTCAAGGCCCTGAAAACCGGAAAAATAACAGGAAAAAGAACGCACAAGGTGCGGAGGCTCGCCCACCGCATCGCTTCCAAGCTACTGAAACCATTTATCTAGTGTTCTCTGGCTTTCCGCTTCCTTTATTACCCCAGACATGTTCTCAAGGGTTTTTCCAACCCTCTCCGCTGAGAAATCGTGCTTTTCCACAAGAAGGTCCGTAACTTCCTTTGGATTCGCATCCTTCCACTCAAGCTTTTTCAGCTTCTTTTCAATCGGGGGCTTCATAAAAAATTCATAAACATCCTCTATATACACCTCAAATTCATACTCATACTTTTCCTTCACATACTTCTTTACCTTTGCAAAAGTATTGTGCTCCTTCACTATCTTGAGCCCGGTTTTTGGCCCCACACCCCTTACCCCATCATTGAAATCCGTTCCCTCCATGAGCCCAATCATGATAAGCTGTTCCCTGGTAATCTCCAGCGCTCCCAGCATCTCATCCAGCTTGATTATTTCCGGCACCACGTTCACGTACCTGTTCTGCCTGGGCACCTTCCTCCTCCCTGTAATGGACAGGTTCCTCACAAGGATCGGAGACCCAAAAAGAAGAGAATCATAATCCTGGGAAGCGGATGCATAGCACGCCCCCTGCTTTACCATCCACGCAGCCTCAGCCTCCCCTTCACTCGGGGCCTGCACCCAGGGAATCCCCATCCCGGTAAGAAGCTCCTTGCTTTCATCCACCATTTCCTTAGTAAGCTTCATGGATGCCTGCGCATACCTCCTTGCTTCCTCAATCTTCTCCTCATCAATTGCCTTTTTCCATTTGAGCGCAGCCTCCTTTTTCACTTCCCTCCTGCGCTCAATCTCCTTTTCCTTGAATTTGGGCGGCTTCCCGTCAAATACATAAACAGGCTTCAATCCCTCGGATGCAAGCTTCGCAGTCCTGTAAAACAATCCGGATAGGTGCCCGGTAACCCTTCCTTTAAAGTCCTTAAGCGGAGTCCCGTCCTCCTGCCTTATTGATGCAAGAAACTGGTAGAGCATATTCATTCCATCTATTGCAATCGGCTTCCCTGAAAAATCAGCTACGCTGGCCTTGTGCTTTATTGTGAGGTCCCCAAGGTCCACACCCATTCTATTTCCCCTTCTTCTGCTGCATTTCAAGCATGTCCAGGAGGCTCAGGTCTTTCTTTTTGTACTTGGCCAGGTCCGGAGATACAGCGCTATCCTTAACCTTCTCCAGTATCTTCACCCCAAGAGCTTTCTCCAGCTTCTTTGCAGTCTCTATGGGGGGGCGGGTGCTCTGGTTCTCAATCTTGTCCAGGTAGCTCGCCATCTCGTTTATCTGCTTTCCGAATTCCTCAATCTTCAGGTTCCTGGATTCCCTTGCCTTCCTCACGATTTTTCCGTAATCTTCCACAAGGTCCTCTTCCAGCTGCATGGACTTCGGAACCCCTCGCCCTTCCTGTGCCTGGAATTCTCTCCTGGGCGCATCCTCTTCCAGTGAAATAACTATTTTCCCGTAGTAGGCGCATCCCCTGCATGCAGCCATCTTTGCCCCTTCAACCTGTATCACGAATGAGGCTTCCTTTTTTCCACACACATCACATTCCATATTTCCATTTTTCTAAGCACGTATTTTTATAATATTGGTGCAATTCAACCCCATGGAAAAGAAGTCGCCTTTAGCGCATCTGCTGCTTCCTCTTTTGGTAGTGGTTACTTTCGGCGCCATCTTTTTCATACTTGAAACCGATTTTTCCGCCCCGCTCAAGTTCTTTGGCGCAATAATTGTTTTGCTGGGCTCTGCAAAGGGCCTTTCCCTCCTTACCGGAGTGCAGTCTGAATGGGGTGTAATCCTTGTCCGCACAACCAAGGGAATAGAAATAATCAAGAAACTTGCAAAGCACGAGGAATTCTGGAAGTTCTTTGCAGATGTGGGAACCTGCCTTGCATTTGGCCTTATGGGTTATTTTATAGTGCAGCGCACCCCCCAGGGAAGGCTAAAAGTTCTCGGGACCGCCATGATTTTGCTTACGTTCATCCTGTTCTTTGTTTCACCCATGGTGCTCCCCTTCCTTTCAATTTCCCTTGGGTTAAACCTGGGAACTGAAAGCGGAGGCGTAACAACCTCAACCAACCTGTTTGGGCCCATTTTCCTTATGTCTGCCGTGTACATTGGAGGGTTAAGCACAATGGTAACCCTTTCCATTATCTCTTATGGGTTTACGGTTCTGGGTGCATTTGTTGATTCAGTAATTTTCGGTGCAGACACCATTTCCCAGACTTCCCCCGGAGTTACACTAATCCTCCCGGGCATAAACATCCCGTTCATTGAAGGAATCCTTGCATTAATCCTGATACTTGTTGTGCACGAAGGCGCGCACGCAACCCTCTCGGTCTTGGGCAGGGTCCCGCTCATTTCCTCCGGCCTTGCATTCTTCGGCATAATTCCCGTAGGTGCATTTGTAGAGCCTGATGAGAAGCGCCTTGTTACAAAATCCAAAGAGATCCAGACCCGCGTGGTTGTTGCAGGCTCCACTTCCAATCTTATCACTTCAGTGATCTTCTTTATTCTCCTGTTCGCCTTCCTGTTTGTAACTGCACCCTTCAAGGAAACCGGCTGGATGGTTGTGGAGGGAATGGAGGAAGGCACGATAATCCAATCCATAAATGGAATTGAACTGGATGGGGTGCAGCAGCTCAACCTCACCCCCGGAGAAACAGCAGTCCTTGAAACCAATTACGGAACAATAGAGCGACAAGCGGATGAAGAAGGGAAGCTTGGCATCTACTATGCCCCGCTTTCCTCAGCCCCGTATACAAGGTACAATTTCTTCCCGCTCGATTTCATATTCCGCCTGCTTGCGCTGGTGTTCTGCCTGAACTTCATAATTGGAATTGTGAACCTGCTCCCGCTTCCATTGTTCGATGGCTACCGCCTTGTAGAGCTCAACATAGAAAACAAGCTTATTCCCAAGATAATAATGTGGGTCTGCATAGTTGCGTTCCTGATGAATTTCCTGCCCTGGTTCTTTTGATGTCATGAAACTGCTTTACATGAAACCTACATAAATTAATAATTATGCCAACAATTGCTTTACTCAATGGTAAATCTAACCGACAAACAAATTTTTTTGTTTGATTTGGATGATACCCTGATAAATACTAACGAAGCAACAAAGCTAGGAATAACACGAGCCTACAGAAAATTAGTTTCTGAAAATATTGGGTATAGTAACCTCCCTTCATTTGATGGGTTTTATTCGGGTCTCCGATCGATATACTCTTCGAAGGACCAGAATGGAAAGCGTAAGTATCATGATTATGATGCCGGAGTTTTCGAAGAATATTGTCAGTTGCCCGAAATCAGAAAATTGAAACTAAAACACCATGAGCATTCTCTGGCCGCACGTCTGTTTTTTCATTTCAAAATAACTAAAAATAATTGTTTAATGGCTCTTCCATGTGCATTTGAAGTATTGGATGCAGTATCCTCTCTTGGTGCGATGTCCTACTGTGTTACTCAAGGTAAGTGTAATTATCAACACACGAAAGCGATGATCACTGAAATCGAAGAAAAAGTAGAATTGGTAGTGGTTACAGAAACTAAAATTGATGAACTCCCTGGTTTTGTTAGCCAATTGGATATGGATCCAGAACATATGGTGATGGTGGGGGATAGTGATAGCGATATCATAGCTGGGAAGAATGCAACAATCGACACCGTTCTTGTAAAATCTGGAACGAGGGATTACGACGCATTCCCTGTTAAACCAGATTTAATATTTGATAATCTTTGTGAATTCTTGAAGTCACTGAAAAAGTCGTAAGTTTTAAAAAGCATCTTTACGAAACATTTATGGTGTTACTATGCAGCAAATGGTGGAGAAACAGGCCCCAGTAGAGAAATCAATACTCAATTTATTGAACAGACACCCAGAGGGTCTGAGTGTTTTAGAACTTGCCAAAGAACTTAGTTCAGATACCCGCCCAATAAAATTAGCACTTATTAATCTTCAATCCACAAATAAAGTATCTAGTGGTTTGAGGAAATTAGAAAATAAGTACAAATTCTTTGAGAGGTATTATTTTTCTGCCTAACAGGATCATAGTAATCTTAGTTAAGAAGCAGGTTAAAATCTCTATCCTTTAGAAGATGCAAATGCCAGAACAACCCTGTTTATCCTTTCCTTAATCTCTTCTGCAGATGGATTCAGTTCCGCAGTGGTGAACTTTCCGCCCGAAACATCAATCCTCTCAAAAATAAGGGAATACAAACCGAAAATAATCTCAAGGCTGAGCAGGTATCTTGGTTCCAGGTGAACCCCAATCCTGTCAATCATGGCTCTTGACTCAGCCCGGTACTGCGCTGCGAATCCGTGATACTTCCCCATCAACCTGCGGAATTCAGGGCTTACTTCAGCCCCTGCTGCAATCTCTTTCAACTCTAATGGAGTAAGGCCATTCTCTTCCAGAAGATTATTTGCAAAATAATTCAGGTTTTCCTCCTGGTCTTTTTGGAAATCCCTGATTATGTGGACCAGGTAGCAGAACCTGGCCAGCGGGCGGGCCGCCTCTATTACATTAAACTCAGGGGGGTGGTAATCCCCTTCCTTTTTGGCAACACTGCACAGATGCATGAAAATAGTTGCCGGAGCCACCGCAGCCCCTTCAGAATATTCAAGAAAAGCAGGAAAACTTTCAAATCCCTCATGGTTTACATCATAAATCATGGACCTGGAGAGCCTTTGCCAGGGCCAGGCCGGGAGCCTGAACCTTCTCCTAATCTCATCCAGGTTCTTCTGGATAGAGCCACCCAGCATCGCCCCGGTGGCTACCCATTCGGTTATTGTGGAGCTGATCTGCTGCTTTTCAGCATCAGACAGTTTCTGCCCGGATGCCTTGCGGTTATCAACCAGGTCATCAACTGCACGCATGGAGCGGTAGCATACCGTGAAGGCTTTGTACCTCTCATCATCCCAGAACCGGGCGGCGATATCCAGAATCGGGTTTGTGAGGATTTCCTGGAAATCAGGAATCCCTGCAACCGCTGTGTTCTGCTCCATCTTATCTCATCCGTGTGCTTCCCTCAATACTTCCCCGTAAAACCATGGGCCTCAGATTTGCCCTCTGAGAAATCTACTGATTTCTTCTCTTGAACTCACGTTCAAGATCCGGCAAATACGCCCCATTTCTCTTGACAGAAATGCCACTTTGGAGCACTTGTGCCGCTCCGCGTGTACTCCAAACTGTCATGGGCCCGCCCGGATTCGAACCGGGGATATCTACCATGTCAAGGTAGCGTCTTAACCGCTGGACCACGAGCCCGTAATAAGGAGTATTCCATTATCTGCCCCATAACATTTTTAATTCTCTTCTTAGTTATTCTCGGCATGGCCAGTGACCGCCAGCCCTTTACAAAGGCTGGGAAAGCAGCTTCCAGCAGCAGCCAGCGTACGCCCCACACAATTCTTGATGAGGGGCCCACAGACATTACCAAGCGCCTTTCCACTACTGAAAAAACCCAGCGCCTGCTCAGAGTCCTTTCTGCAAACATCTCTGAAAACAACCTCATTAACCCGGTTACTGGAGGCAATCCCACAGACTTTGTGCTGGGTGTTGTAAAATCCCTGAAGTCCGCGGGAAGGCGCTGGTTCTGGGATATGCCCGTAGTGCTGATAGAAACTGATTCACAATACATCGACCCTCCGCGCAAAGAGGGTAAAAAACAGCCCCCAATCATGGCAAGCTATTTCATATTTGGGGACAGGCTTCCTGAAACCCTTGCCTCAGACCCAAAACTCTCACCATTTATCCATAATGTTTACCTTAAGCTTGAGCTCCCTGAAGGCGGGAAGTCCCTATATCTCTTCCCGGTTGAGGGAAAGATAAGCACCGCACTCCAGAGGATAAGCACCGCGCCTCCATCCCCCATTGAGGGAGTTGCGGAGCAGAGCAAGCACCTTGTTGATGTTTCTTCCCTGTCCAGGTACCTCCCTGGAACTCCGGAGGAAGCCAGGCGGATCCTGGTTGTCCATGAGGTTATAGGCGGGGCCCCCCTGGATGTAACTAATATTCACGATAGCCTTGAAGACGTGACTCTAGTCCAGTTTGCAGGGGAGGATAGGAAAACCACAATGCCCTTTGCAATCCTGAAGCTTTCCGGAGGGGCAAGTTTCCGCCTCTACCCATACGGAAAGTATCCTCCAAAAGGAGAAATTACCCAGGGCTGCGAAGTAATCCTCTCAGAAGAAAAATACTACCTGATTATGCCGGATACGGTTGCAAGGGAACTGGAAAGCCGCTTTATGTCCGACCATCTATCTCTTGGCCAATAGAAACAGCGGATTTGAAATAAAGAGTATTCCCCACCACACAGGCACCAGGCTGCCCGTTTCCCAGGAAACCGCGAAAAGCGCAGCACTCAGCACGAATTGCACAATAGATGCTAGGATTGTGGAAAGCACACCGAATTTTCTCTGCCCCAGGATTAAGCTTATCGTAGCCAGTATCCTGGGCACAATTACCGAGTAGTTCAGGAGGTATGCCACCAACCCCACCCGCAAAGACCCTACATAAATTTTAGAGAGGAACAGCAGCGTAATCAGCGTAGATGCAAGGTATGCGGCGGATGCAACCTGCCCCAGGAAAATTCCGTAAATTGCAGAAAGCACAGCGATTGTGCATGCAGCAAGCTGCACAAGCGAAACATAATGCAGCCCAAGCGCATGCACAGCCATAATCATTTTCTGCTCCAGCGGGTAGCCCCAGATCTTCTGGGTGTATTCCGGAAGAAGCGCAGTAACTCCCCCGATGTACCTCATGTGCTGGCTCGAGAATCTCTGGAAGATGTTTATCTGCCCTCCAATTGCATACACTTTAGGGACATGCTTCCCGCTCCAGCCCTTCCATTTGAGCTTCAGGGATACTGCCACATCTTCAATGACCGAGTTTGGGAACCCCCCAACATCCTTTAGTGCAGCAGTCCTGAAAATCCCGCATGAGCCCGTAAACAGCGCAACCCCTTTCCTCGTGTTTATCGGCTGTATCAAATTCACAAAAGCTGCATTTGTATAATTCGCGGCCCTCTCAAATACCCCGTTTCCCCCGCACTCCTTATTGGTCTGCACGAATGCAACCTTTTCATCCTTGAAATGCCCCAGGGTTTCCTTCAGGAAATAAGTATTCTGCACAACTTCATCCGCATCAAAAATTGCAAGGAACGTTGCATCGGTTTTTTCCAGCAGCGCATTCAGCGCACCAGCCTTCCCCCAATCCCGCGTATTCCTGTGCAGCAGCTCCACTCCTTCGGATTTGCAGAGCTCACCCACCCTCCTTGCATACTCTGCATCCTCGGTATCATCCAGCACTGCAATCTCAAAATCATCATCGTATTCCAGTTTTTTTATGGACTGTATTGATTCCCTGAGCACTTTCAGGTCCGGCTTGTATGTGGAAATCCCCACAACCAGCTTTCCCGGTTTCTTTCCTGCTTCTGAGATGTTCTTGTCCAGCTCTTCCGCTTCAGTAAGGTAAACTGCCCCGCTTACATTGAAGAATAAGGAGAATACTGCAATAATCAGGGATGCTGCAGCTACGTACACCCAGTTTCCGCCTGCTTCCAGAACCCATATAAGTGAAGCCCCCACCATCCCAAGGGACAGAAGAAGGACTATTCCCACAATCAGTTTATTGTGCATCAAGAGAAGATTCCCAAAATCTATTTTTAAAGATTCGGGTATAAAGAATAATTGTCTATTCTTTAGGTGGGAGACATGAAAGTAGGAATTTCAGGTTTTGGCAGAATAGGAAGGATGTTCCTCCGCGCTGCGGTTGAACAGGGCGTCCTTGGAAAGGACTTTGACATTGTGCAGATAAATACGCGAAGCGATGTGAAGATGAATGCTCATCTTTTCAAGTATGATTCAGCACAGGGCACTTTTCCCGGCACCGTTGAAGCCAAGGATGGCACAATCGTAGTGAATGGCTATGAAATTAAGTGGACCAGGGAAACCAACCCAGCCAAAGTCCCCTGGGGGGAAAACGGAGTGGACGTAATAATCGAATCCACTGGAAAATTCAGTAGCATTGCTGACTGCCAGGCGCACATTGATGCGGGCGCAAAGCGCGTGATTATTTCCGCTCCTGGAAAGGATTGTGCAATGATTGTTCCGGGCGTAAATATGGATTCCGCGAATCGCGAAGATAAAGTATTTTCTCTCGCTTCCTGCACCACCAATTGCCTCGCTCCAGTAATGAAGGTCCTGCACGAAAATTTCAATGTGCAGCGCGGCTTCATGACTACAACCCACGCATATACAAACGACCAGAGGCTCCTGGACGGCTCGCACAAGGATTGGAGGCGTGCACGCGCAGCCGCAGTTTCCATTATTCCAACTTCTACCGGAGCAGCAAAAGCGATTGGAAAGGTTATCCCTGAGCTCGAAGGAAAAATGGATGGGTTCTCCCTCCGTGTCCCGGTCGTGGATGGCTCCATCACAGATATCACAGTTGAAGTTGAGAAGGAAACCACAAAGGAGGAAGTGAACGCGAAAATGAAGGAAGCTGCAGAAGGCCCGCTCAAGGGAATTCTCCAATACCTTGTAGAGCCCCTTGTTTCCGCAGACATAATCGGGAATCCGCATTCCTCCATAGTGGATAGCGAATACACAAACGTTTCCGGGAATTTAGTGAAGGTTGTTTCCTGGTACGACAATGAGTATGGCTATTCCAACCGGTTGATTGATTTCATCAAATACATGAAGAGCTGGTAAGCAGATGGTAAAGCCCAAGCACATCGCCATCATCCCTGACGGAATTTCCTATTAAGGACCGTAAACAGGAGATGGGGCGAGCTTAACGGAATTCCCAGGCAGGAAGCCTATGAAACAGGAATCCGCAAAATAAGTGATGTGCTTACCTGGTGCATAGAGGAGGAAGTTCCCATGGTCACCATGTGGGGCTTCTCCACTGAGAACTTCCAGCGGGATTCCGATGAAATTACCAAGCTTTTCGGGCTTTTTGAAAAGGATCTTTTTGCTGCAATAACCCGCAGGGATGACCTTATCCGCAAGGATGTGCGCGTGCGCTTCCTTGGCCGCACCGACCTTTTTCCTGAAAAGATTTCCCAGATGTTCAACAAAGTGGAGGAAATGACCAAGGGCTCAACCAAGTACTCCCTTAATCTCCTTCTTGCATATGGGGGGCGCACCGAGATTGTGGATGCTGTAAACTCCGCGCTTAAGGAAGGCGTAACCAAAGTAAATGAGAAAATCCTGAGCGATCACATGTACACCGCAGGCCTCCCTGACCCGGATTTGATTATCCGCACCTCCGGCGCAAAAAGGCTCAGCGGCCTCCTTCCCTGGCAAACGGTATATAGTGAGCTATATTTCAGCGACAAGCTCTGGCCCGATTTTTCAAGGGAAGATTTTGGCGATGCTTTGAGGTTCTACGAGAAAACCCAAAGGCGGTTCGGAAAATGATGGTGGAAAACAAAACCAATGGAAAGAAGCTAAACTGCGATGATGCGGTTTCTCTACTCTCAAAGATACGCGGACTTATGTTCCGCAAGGAAATAATCCCAATCCTTTTTGACTTCTTCAGGGATGACATACATGCCATCCACTCCTTCTTTGTTCCTGCTCCTTTTTACGCAATTTACATCTCTTCATCCGGAGAAGTAGTAGATAAATTTCGGGTTGTTCCCTCTGAAGCGCACAGGCAGAATTCAGAGCCTGCCCGTTACCTCCTGGAAATAGATGAAAAGCGTGCTGCCTGGTTCGAAAAAGGAGATAGGGTTGTTGTGAATGCTAGGGTGGAAGATACTAAATGAAGGGGATTATGAGCTCGGGCTCCCCCGCTTAAGCGCGGAGGAGGAGCAGGTAATTTCCCTTGTGGAAGAGAGGTTCAGGGAAGAGGCAAGGAGGAGCGAGTTCGGGTCTGAAAAGGACGTTTCCAGCCTCCTGAAGCAGCTTCTCTATGAGCATGCGGAAGCAGAAGGCATAATGCTGGACCATGACCAGCTGGAATACCTTTCTGAAATGGCCCGCCTCCATATCTATGGATTCGCTTTTCTTGACCCCATCCTGAAGGATCCTTCAGTGGAGGAGGTAAGCGTTGTAGGGATAAACAAGCCCGCATACGTATTCATACGCAAGGAGGGATGGAAATCCGTAAATGCAATGTTCACTGATGAGCGTGCCCTGATGGATGTGGTGAACAAGATGGCCAAGCACCTGGGGAGGCGCATCACGCTCCAGAAGCCCAAATTGAATACTATTCTGCAGGATGGCTCCCGCCTCCATGCAACCCTCCCTCCCCTTTCCGATGGGGAATTAACCCTCCGCAAATTCAGCGAAAACCCGTTTTCCCCAAGCGATTTAATTTCCCTTAAAACCATGCCTGCAGGGGCGCTAGCCGCCCTTTCCTTTATTATGCAGGCGGACATGTCCCTGGTCGTTTCCGGGAATACTGCAAGCGGCAAAACCACCACGCTCAATATGCTCTTTTCTTTTATTCCGCGCAACGAGCGCGTAGTGCTTGCGGAGGAAAGCCCTGAGATAAGCATTCCCCATTCCCACCAGGTGCGCCTTGTTGCAAATGAGGAGATGGGTGTTTCCCTGAAGGACCTAGTTTATGATACCCTTCGCATGCGTCCCGACCGCTTTGTAGTTGGGGAAGTGCGCAACCGCCCTGAAACCGAAGCACTTTTCGATTCTCTTCTTGGGGGACAGGCCCGCGGCTGCTACGCCACTTTCCATGCCCAGAGCAGCGCAGAAACCTTCCGAAGGTTCTCCTTTTTTGGGGTAAGCGAGCTGGACTTCAACAGCATAGATGCAATTCTTGTGCAGAGGAGGATGCTTCGCTACAATCCCAAAACCAAGAAGAATACAGAATTGAGGCGGATGACCGAACTCTGCTTTGGCCACAACCATGAGCCCCTCTTTACTTATGATCCAAAAACGGATTCCTGGAAACAGGGCAACATGAAGCCTTTTTCCGAAGCAATTTGCTCTTCCCTGGGGCTTTCTGCAAAAGAGTTCGAAACGGAGTTCTCCTCCCGGGAAAAATTCATAAAAAAGAAAATGGATTTCCAGGAATTTTTTGATTCTTTCCAGGATAAGTTCTATGGGCTGTAGTATGCTTGAAAAGATGCTTGAGCTTTCGGAGCGTTTTCCACATGTTCCAATCAAAACCAAAAATGCGCTTTACGCATCCAAATTTGGGGCAGATCCTTCCAGGTACACTGCACTCTGCCTTGCGCTTGCATTCCTCCCAACAGTGCTCCTCTCACTCGTTTTCCTGGGCAACATACTGTTTTTCTTCCTGGGTTTCTTCCTCATTTACATCCTGTTTTTCCTGCTTTTGCTCATGCTTCCCAAGCTTGCTTTCAATAAGAAAAAAGCAGAGGTTGAAGCAGAGCTTCCCCTCTTTCTCAGAACCCTCAGCATGCTCCTTGAGCTCAAAATCCCCTTCCACACTTCTCTGGAAACCCTTTCCAGCGAGAATTTTGCAATCTCAGAAGAACTAAGCGCGGCTGTAAAGGAAATAAAGCGCGGAGCCACGGTTGAAGCCGCCCTTGCTTCCCTTGCGAAGCAGTTCGATTCCCTTGAAATAAAGCGTGCAGTTTCCCAGGTCCTCTCAGCCTATGAAAGCGGAGGAGGCGCCGAGTCCATAAAGAAAATCTCGGACGATATGTTCTTCCTGCAGCAGTACCGCATGAAGGAGTTTTCTTCAAAGCAGGCAATGTTTTCCCTCCTGTTCATAGCAGCATCCACGATCCTTCCTGCAGTCTACCTGATTTTCTCCGTGCTCGGAAAAGCAGTATTCGCTTCCGAAACCGACCCGGTTTCCTTCATCTTAGTTTTTCTTGTTGGGTTCCCGCTTGTTTCCGGCTTAATCCTTTCCTTCTCTTCCCTTCTTTCACCCATGCATTCCATGGAAGAAAAGGGCAAGGGCTCA
>JAQBFN010000053.1:0-3411 GCA_032123335.1 Microcaldota archaeon | reverse complement strand
CAGTATTGAGGAAAACCATGAAAGTTCTGATAACAGGGACCCCGGGAACAGGAAAAACCGAAGTTGCAAAGGAGCTGGGCGCAATTACCGGATGGGATGTTTTCCACATCTCCGAAATTGCAGAGGAAGCCCAGGCAATAGTTGGTTGGAACGGAAATGAAAAAGAGGTGGATATGTACAAGCTCTGCGCCTATTTAACTCCCTTGCTCAAGGACAAGGAAGATGTAATTTTCGAGGGCCATTTAGGATGCGAAATCCCCTGCCCCGCTGATTTGGTAGTTGTGCTCCGCACAAACCCGGAAGAGCTGGAGAAAAGGATGGAAAAGCGGGGCTACGCAAAGGAAAAAATAGACGAAAACATGATGGCCGAGCTCCTGGATTACTGCTACCAGCTTTCCGAGAGGAATTATTCCTGTGAAGTATTGGAGCTGGACACTTCCAGAAGTACGGCAGAGGAATCCGCAAAAAGAATCTATTCGTACATAAGCGGGGACCTGGAAGCATTGGATACAGTAAACTGGGAAGCTTATTTAGAAAAGAAAACCGGAAGGCCTGCCCGTAAAAAATAAGCTTATCTTCTTGCAAGCGTACCTGGCTTTTTCTCTTTTACTGGCTGGTTCCCGGCAGCAATCGCCTCAACCATCCCAGGATTGGCAACCTGCTCCGGAAAATGCCCAATCGCGATAACCGCAGCAGCAGCCCTTCTCCCCTCAGGCCCAAAATGCAGGTAATCCCTTCCCCCTTTCTTTGCACCTGCATACTCCCTGTGCAGCATCATTCCATCTTCGGCCGAAGCAAGCGAATCATGCACTTTTGCAACCTCCATCTCCGGGCCCCCAAGCTCCCCGAACAGTGCATTCATCTCAATCCCCACATCCCTCAGCATCGCATTATATTCAAAAGTCCTCAGCCCCTTCTTCTCACTCCAGCTGGCCGAGCCGTTCTTCCATGGCGCAACCTCAACAAATATTACTCTCTTAATCTGCTTCCCGGGCATCCGCCCCCTCCGCGCATATTTTCCGTATGCTTCCTTAGCTTCCCCAAGTATCGCCCTGCTCTCCTCAAGCATGCGCTTCTTCTTCGCCATCCTCCATCTAAATCCCTCCCGGTTCCTTGCCTTCCCGCTCATTAATGCCTCAGCAACCCGCGTTTCCTCCTCCTTTATTTTCTTTATCGCACCATCAATCCTTATGAGAACCTCCTTCTGGTTCCCTGCCCCCGCGCCTTTCAGGAATGTGCGCACATACATCGAAACTATGTTTTTCCTCATCTTCGCAAGATTCTCCCCCCATTTTTCCTCGCTTCCCCCTGCCCTTGCAGCAAGGTCGTTTACGCCAACTTCTATTACTATGCCATCATAATCCCCCTCCAGCATTTTCCCAACCATGTCCCTTTTCTTTCCACGTACTTCATACTGGCCAAGCATTCCCCCTGTGCTGTCACTGGTCCTCCCATAATTATCAAACTGAATATTCCCGTTGGTGAATTCGCTTACCTGGGTTCCAATATCCGTATTTTTTGGGCTATTTTTTCCCCTGTACCCGTTCCCGGCTATGGAGTCCCCTCCATATGCCCATTTCTCAACCTTCCGCGGAACAACCCCTGCGTCACCCATAGCCTTACCTATCCTATTTCTCTCCTGAAGCTTTTATGGTTTTGCTTCCTTCTTTGCAAAGTTTTCCCAGCGGGCATCCTTCGCACACCGGCTTCGCCCTGCAGTGCCTCTTTCCGTGCTCCACAATAAGCGCATGATATTCATTGAACAGCTTCGCATCCTTCCTCAAACTGCTTTCAAAAAGCGACTTCAGCTCCCCATATGTTGCCTTTTCCCTGCAAAGCCCCATCCTGCAAAGCATCCTCTTAGCATAAGCATCAACAACAAACACCGGCTCCCCGTATGCATAAAGCAGTATGGAGTCCACTGTTTCCGGCCCCAGCCCCCAAACCTCGAGAAGCCCCTCCCGCGTAACCCTCCCGGAATACTTCAGGTATTCCCTCAGCTTCCTCGCCTTCATATTGAAATAGCCCGCAGGGCGGATAAGGGTTGCAAGCTCCTTCGGGGTGAGCTTCCCCACCATCTCCCTGCCCAGCGCCCTCGCCTCCCTCAGGTTCCCAAGCGCCTTCTTCACATTTTCCCAGGAAGTGTTCTGCGCAAGGATTGCACCCACTACAATCTCAAATCTTTCAGAAGGAGTCCTTTTCCTTTTTTTGAATGAGGCAGAATATACATCCTTTACAGGCCACCAGCCCTGCCCCCCATAGCTCTCCAGCAGGAGCCTGTAGGCGTCCCCCACCTCCTTTCCCATGCCCATAGCTCAGCAGAAAAGATTATATATTGCACCTCAGATATCTGCGCGGTGAGCATGCATGCGTACCGGACTTATATCAGCCCACGAGGAAGAGCGCCTATTCAGAAAATTATTAGAGTATTATAAGAGGCTGTACCCGAAAGCAAAATTCAAGAGAATCGAACGCAAGCTCACCCCCAGGCAGATAGGCCAGATATATTATACATACCCAGGCGAAGAGGCCCAGGTCACCTTCGCAGATAAAGAAGCAGAGATAGAAGACGCACTCCCTCTTGGCTACAGCACCCCCATAATAATACTCAATGCAGGCAGCAGGATGTTCCTGCTGGACGGGCACAGGAGGGTGCGCGTTGCATGGATGAAAAAGAAGGGCTGGGATGCACTAGTAATTTATACAGATAAAAAGGGAATAGAGTTTGGAATAGAAAGGATGGTTGAGGGCAAAGTGGCAGACTTATGGAAGTAGTGTATTATATAATATAATATGCCCTCAGAGCCCCGACGGTGTGAATTCTTACGGCAATTCCCGTATCAGAATTCCGTCCATAGCCGTTCAAATCCCCGTTTATTATAAAGCCCTGTTTAGGTATGAGCAAATCATTTATAAATCTTACTCTCAACAACATCCTTGAACTGAGGTAGAGTTATATCCATCTCAGTCTGCCTGGGCAGTTGCTCCAGGCATTTGGGGCCAAAATTAGCCGCTGTTAATTATTACTTTGGTGGCCCCTATATTAGCGGCTAAAAACACAGGTGAAAAAGTGAAAGGAATAAACCTGAAAAAAATCGGAGCGATTGTAGCTGGCGCTACTATTTTAGCCAGCTCTGTCGCATTTGCAGGCGGTCTGATGTATCAGAACACTGAGCTCGTAAATGAGAACGGTGAGCCCCTCGCGAAAGTGATATTGGGCGCTGGTTCACAGGCAGTTGACGGAGTAGTTGCCGCAGCCATTTCAAACAGGATGGCAAACGAGGCATACAAGTCCGCAACCCTGACCGCTGAAGTTGTAGGCGAAGCCACTTGTTCCGGCTCCGCTGATGCATGTGGAACCTGCGACATTGTCGAAGGATCTGAGACCGTAACCCTTGAAATTACTGTGCC
>JAQBFN010000052.1:0-41457 GCA_032123335.1 Microcaldota archaeon | reverse complement strand
CATAATCCATCCTGAGGAAAGGAACCTTTACCTTTTGCAGAACCTTAGGGTCGCGCTCAAGCTCCTCCAGCAAATCCACATGCTCCTTTGCAAACTTCTGGACTGCATATTCAACCATGTCTTCCTGCAGCTTCATGTTCTGCTCCTGGGAATACCACGCCATTTCCGGCTCCAGGTGCCAGTATTCCGCAAGGTGCCGAATAGTCCTGCTCTTCTCCGCGCGAAAAGAGGGCGCAAACGCATATACCTTCCCAAGCCCAAAGATGAGTGCTTCCTGGTAAAGCTGCCCGCTCTGGCTCAAATAGGCCTTCTCCCCAAAGTACTCCATTTCAAAGAGCGTGCTTCCGCCCTCACATTCCGCTTTAGTAATAATAGGCGGGGGAGTCTCATAGAATCCTTCTTTATCCAAATACTCACGAAGATAATTAACCAAATGATGCCTCGCCTTGAAAATTGATGCAAGCTTCCTGCTCCTCAGCCAAAGGTGCCTCACATCCAGAAGGAACTCCTCGCTCAAATCCTTGGAAATCGGGAAAGGCTCTCCCTGATGCACAGTCTTAAATTCAGAAACCTGAAGCTCCCATCCCCCAGGAGCCCTCTCATCCTTCTTTACTTCCCCAACAACAGTTACAGAGCTCTCTATATACACTTCAGATGCATTCTTCCAGCTCTTCTCATCAACTTTATCCTTCTTTACCGCTACCTGCACACGGCCGGTAGCATCACGAATAACCAGGAAATTAAGATTCCCGCTGCTTCTCTGCCTGAATATCCAGCCCCTAATGCTCACTTTCTTTCCATCCATCTTTCCCTTAAGGATTTCACCTATTTCAGCGTACATCAAAATCTCCTCTAAAGCGCATACTTCAACTTTTTCAATTCCTCATAACTCTTGCATCCCGTAAGGAATGCAGTAATCTTCATCTGCTCAACCCACTCCGAAGCCATGGAATCAAGCGTCTTGTAATCATATGCAAGCAGGAAAGGCCTCGCAGCCCCGGCGATATCAGCTCCAAGCACAATCGCCTTTACCGCATCTATCCCGCTCCTTACCCCTCCACTCCCAATAAGCGGAAGAACTCCCTTGCACATAAGAATCGAATCAACAGTAGGCATTCCCCACTCCTCAAATCCAGGAGGGGTTCCGCCACGCTCATACTCGACCTTGCTCCAGGATGTTCCCCCTGCCCCTGCAACATCAATCCACTCCACACCAACCCCCTTAAGCTTCTCAGCAACATCCTTGTTTATTCCCGCCCCAGTCTCTTTCGCAATAACCGGCACAGAAAGCTTCTCGCACAGTTTTCCAACAAGCTCAAGCGCCCCCTTGAAGTTCTTGTCCCCCTCGGGCTGCAGCACCTCCTGCAGCGGGTTCAAATGAACCGCCATCCCATCCAATTCCGCCTTTGAAACCAGCCCCTCAATCCTGTCCACAGGATAGGATGCAAGCTGGGCAATCCCTATGTTCCCAATAAGCGGTACGCTCGGGCAGTACTGTTTAACAAGATAACTTTCCTCCTCTGCGCCCTCAACCATTGCGCGCATGCTCCCCAACCCAAGAGGAAGCCCATACTTTTCCGCAGTTTCCGCAAGCTGCTTATTTATCTCCACAGCCCCCGTAAACCCACCAGTAATAGCAGTAATCATAAGAGGGGTAACTTCCTTCCCCAGGAACTTGGTTTTAAGCTCAATTTTAGAATAATCAATCTCGGGGAGTGCGTTGTGCAGGAGCCTCACATTCTCAAAGCCTGCGCTCTTCTGGTACTCCACATCCTTCTTCAGCACCGCAGTAATATGCTCTCCCTTTCTCTCTTTTGTTCCCATAAGAGTTCACCTTGGAAAGATTATGCTCGCGTAAGCGACCACCTGGGAATAGTCTCCCGTAACCTCCCCGGAATTTGTATACATTACCTCCAAACCCTTTTTAGAACCCTTCGCCTTCGCGTACAGAATAGAAACACTGATTGGCCCATACCCGCAAATGCTCCAGTCCTGGGCCTTCCTCTCCCTCTGGAACCCCTCCGCATCCAGCTTCAGTATATGCCCCATCGCCTTCTTGTCTCTCTCCTCCGCATCCGCAGAAGGGATATAATGCGAGAAATCCGAGCTCGCCACCACCACAACCTCTCTCCCAAGCTTCTTCTCCGCAGCAAGCACCGCATCCGCCACATCCCGTGCCCCCTCAATGCCCTGCTCCATCATGCACACCGGCACAATTTTCGCCTTTGGGTTCACGTGCTGCAAAAACGGAAGCTGCACCTCGATTGAATGCTCAAAACGATGCGCTTCCTCATCCGGCTTCAGGAAGTTCGCACTCTTCACCATCTCCCCCCCAAACTCCCTATCGTTCTTCACAACGCCCGTAGGAAGCTCCCAATCCTCGGTGGAAAGCGCAATCAATCCCCCAGCCCCGGTATGGTTTGGCCCCACGACCACCACAGTTTTCGCATTCTCCAGTTCCTTAATGCTCAGAAAAGTAGCAGCCGCAGGCACCCCGGAGTATACATATCCAGCATGAGGAGCCACTCCCGCATACGCACCCGCGGGCTTCGCCTTCTTCCCAGCCTCAGAAAAGCACTTCCCCACAAGTTCCTCTACTTCTTTCTTGTTCCCAGGGTAAAACTGGCCAGCTACAGCAGGATTCCTCATGCATTCCACTTCCCTAAAAAGCATTAAAATAGAGTATTCCACTAGTTTGGGACTGGTGGTGAGTGGAATTGAGTCGTCTGCTGACGACAACTGGCCAACCAGTTGGCCACACAACTGTCAAACTGCTTTTTGCGAGCAGTTTGACACTAGTGCGCAAGCGCATATTTCTTCATGTAGATGTGCGCCTGGTAAATCACCAGGAACGGAAGCACAAACACCGAATTAACCAAAAGCACCAGGTACGACCCGAGTGGATACGGGAGCATGAATAGAATAAGCTCACTCAAAGTAAGCAGCAGCGTCCCAATCAGTATCCAGAGCACAACATCCACAAATTTCTTCCCAACCGTTGTAATGGATACATCTATTGCCCTCCCAAGCCGGTAATTGTCTATAACCATTGCCTGGGGCACAAAGAACACCATTGTAGAAATAAGCAGCATTAATAGGGGGAGCAGGATTGACCTTATCTCCAAATCAAAAGTAAGCAATTGCGCAATAAGGATAAGCAGCGCAGCAAAAGTATATACAAGGAATATTGCAATCCCATATTTCCTGAGTGCCTTCACCACCTCAGTAGTGGGGTTAGTTTGCGTCTTCCTTATCTTCACTAATAGCGTAATGCTCACAATGCTCTGTGCAATAAGAAACATCGAAACCAAATAGGCAGAAAGCATCAGCGCAACCGCAGCAGGGTCAACTTCCGGAATGCTTCCCGTCCTGAGGAATACGCCCCCAAGCGAGATAAAAGTAGGCCCGGAGACCAATGAAGGTATAATGAGTGCTATAATGAATGGAAGTGAGAAAAGCAGGATGAATCCTGCCCGTTCCCTATAGAGCTTAATCGAGTTCTCGAGCGCCCTCATGCCTCCCAAATCTCCGTTATTCTTTTTATATCTATAGTTTGCTTTCTACCCACTGCTTCAGGTGCTCCTTCGGTACAGCCCCCATCATCCTGTCAACTTCCCCCCCATCTTTGAGCAGGATAATCGTAGGGATGCTCATTACCCCGAATTTATCCGCAAGCTCCTTACTTGAGGTAATATCAACCTTTGCAAATTTCACTCCTTCCATTTCCCCGCTCAATTCCTCGAAGATAGGCCCAAGCATCCTGCACGGCCCGCACCACTCAGCCCAGAAATCCAGAAGCACAACTCCCTCCGCCACATAAGCATCAAAACTCTCGCTATTCAGATGTTCAACTGCCATAAAATCATTCCATTCTCCCTTTATTCTGCTTGTTTTAAAACGGTTTCTAAGGCGTGAGCGCCCCAGATACGCAATGTCACACCTTTTTATACTTATTTATACATAAATAATAACCAATGAATTCAAAGGAAAACGGAATGCAGCGCCTCTATTCAGCACAGCGAGACAGCCGCGTAGACAAGCTCCCCAGGATAAGGATGAGCCCCAGCGGAAAGAGGTATGGAATACAGGTCCGCACTGCAACCACCAAGATGCGTGTTCCTGCCCACAAAATCTCATTCATATGCCAGACAGGAGAGAAGAAAACCCTCTCATGCGATTTATTCTTTTATATCACAGGGAAAGCAATGGTTGTAAAATCCATGAAATGGAAACTCCTGGATAAGGGCAGCAAGGAGTATGGGGAAACCCCTGCAGATGCGGATGCATGTGATTTAATCGTGAGGACCCTCAGAGAAATTGCAACCCGCCACAAAGTATCCTCTATTTATGCAAACATGGAAGACGTGAAGCCCATTCTCCTTATGCGGCTCGGCTTCACTGCTACAGATGCGCACGATTATTTGCATCTCGATATTTCAAAGCCAGAGCAAAAACATTAAAAATCTTGAATTATTTATGCATTTGGCGATCGTATGGCTTTAAACCCAAAAGCATTTGGCCTCGCTGGCGGAATCATCTGGGGCATCACGTGCCTCCTGATGGGCTTCCTTAGCGAGACAGGATATGGACTCGGCCTTGTCCATGGAATTGGAAGCATTTACATCGGATACGGCCCCGGAATTATGGGCGCGATTTTAGGGACAGTTTATGGATTCCTTGACGGATTCATAGGCGGCTACATCTTTGTATCGCTCTACAACATGCTTGAGAAGAAATAGTTTTTTCTTTTCTTATTCTTTCTTTTTCTACTTCTCTAAAAAGAAGAAAAGGGGATTATGGATTACTCCACAACCGGGGGCTGCATCTGCATTCCCCTTTCCCCTTTGTGCATCCCCATTCCGGGCATCGGCCCGCGCATTGGAGGTGCACACTCATCCGGAACAATCTCCCGAAGCTGCTCGCGGATTTCCTTTGCTTTCTCCACATCGCCTGCTTCCATCGCCTCGCGCGCTTCCTTCATGAGCTCCTGGACTTCCTCGTTTTCCATGAAGGCTTTGCATTCTTCGTTCCTTTCCTGGAAGTGCGCCTGAACATTCTCCATTATGAGTGCAGCAAGCTTGTCCTGAAGCGTTACTGCCCCAAGCCAGTCTCCTGCAACCTGTGCAGAGAAAATCTCTCCCTTAAGCTCAAACATCTCAGGGGTTGCGTGCTCCATCTTCTTCCCGCCAAGCCCATATTCCTCATGGAGCTCCATTGCGGCCTCATAATTCCCTTCATGCATTGCCTGCATGAAATCGGCCCTTACTTCCAGGGAAAGCTCCGGGCGTTCCCCATCCATTCCTTTTTCCATTCCGAATCCTGCAAAACTCATGCCAAACAGGCAGAAAATTGCAAGAATGGCTACAGATGTTTTTCCATTCATTTGGTATCACCTGCTATGGAAAAAGCAGGCTTTTTATAAAGGTTTTTTCCGATTTTTTACCCAAATAAACCCCAAATTACGCCGGAATATTCCCTGCTTTTTAAACTCTCCCCGGGCTAATTGTTCCGGATGGATTCCAGGACAAGGGTCCTCTACTGGCTTTTGAACGCTTCCAGGGGAGGCCCCACAAGGATAAGGATTCTGAACGTGCTCAGCAGCAAGCCAATGAACACAAGGAAGCTTGCAATGGAGCTAAGTTTGGATTACAAGACCATCCAGGGGCACATTGAGCTCCTCATAGAGAATGGCATAATATATACTCCCAAGAGTGGCTATGGCCAAGTATTCTTCATAAGCCCGGAATGGGAGGAAAACGAGTTCCTCAGGGAACTCCTGAAAGGTGAAAACAATGGCAAAAGAAAAGGAAGCAAAAAAAGAAAAAAATAATTACAGTTTTAAGGCAGCCGGATTTACGCTGCTGGCAGTATTGCTCTGCATAGGAATCTTTTTTGTTGCAGACATGCTTACCCCATTCAGGGGCCTGGAAAGCAGGGAAGAATTCAGGGCAGTGCAGGAAAGCCAGTTCCTGCTGATGAACAGCATTTCCACCGTAATGTTCCTCATCTCCATCTATCTGGTGTTCATATATATGAAAGATTACCTGCAATTGAGGAGCCGCTTCACCCTTGGCATCCTGCTCGCAGTAGTTTCATTTATGCTCTTTGCAATAAGCAGCAACCCCCTCCTGCACATGATGTTGGGGATATTCGGAAAACAAGGGCTCTTTGAACTTATCCCCATGGCTTTCGCAACAATCTCCCTGGGAATACTTGCATGGGTGAGCTCAAAGTAGTAATATTCAGATAAAACAATCTAAGATATGGGCAACTACTGCTCTGGGTCGTGTATTGTTTGGTCACCGCCTACTAGTCGCATTAAACCCCTCCCCCCCAACATTTATATTATTTAGCTGGATTGTTCACCCATGGCCCCAAAACCCAGTCGCCGTGTGCTTACGGTGCTTACGCTGGCCCTGATTAATGTTGCTGCCGTTATGAACCTCGGGCAGCTTTCTGTTCTTGCTGAATACGGCCTTGCCGCAATCTTTTTCGTGGCCCTTGCCGCCCTTGTATTCTTCATCCCCGTTTCCCTCACTTCTGCTGAACTTGCAACCGGATGGCCAAAAGCAGGGGGAGTTTATGCGTGGGTAAAGGAAGCCTTCGGGCAGCATATGGGCTTCCTCGCAATTTGGCTCCAATGGATTGAAAACGTAATCTGGTATCCCACAATCCTCTCGTTCATTGCAGCTACAATCGCATTCATATTCAATCCAGAGCTAGCCAGCAACACACTATACACCCTCGCGGTAATCCTCATTATTGCGTGGGGTGTAACCCTGCTGAATTTCCGCGGAATGAAACTTTCCGGCCAAATCAGCAGCTTTGGGGCAATCGCAGGTATGATGTTCCCCGCAGCCCTCGTAATCCTTTTAGGGATAGTCTGGCTTCTCACCGGCTCTCCTGTCCAAATAGAGTTATCCCCCCAGGCAATGATTCCCGATCTCTCCAGCTTTGCAAGCATCGTATTCTTTGCAGGAGTAATCCTGAGCCTCGCAGGCATGGAAATGTCCGCAGTGCACGCCCAGGAGGTAGAAAACCCTCAAAGGGACTACCCGCGCGCAATCCTGCTTTCCGCAGTAGTAATCCTTGCAGTATTCACCCTGGGCTCCCTCTCAATCGCAATGGTCGTGCCCCAATCCGAAATCGTGCTCACCGCAGGCATAATGGAAGCATTTACCGCCTTCTTCACCGCATACAATATCCAGTGGCTCATCCCCATCATGGCCCTCCTCATAGGAGTAGGCTCAATCGGCATGGTAAGCACCTGGATTGTAGGGCCCAGCAAAGGGCTCCTTGCAACCGCGGAGGATGGGGACCTCCCGCCATTTTTCCAGAAAACCAACAAGGAAGGAATGCCCGTAAACCTCCTTATCACCCAGGCAGCACTCATAACCCTGCTTGCCCTTGTATTCGTATTCATGCCCAACGTGAGCAGCTCCTACTGGATTCTTACTGCGCTCACTGTGCAGCTCTACCTGCTTATGTACATACTCATGTTTGCTGCAGCAATCAAGCTGCGTTACTCCAGGCCCAACGTAAAGCGTGCTTACACAATCCCAGGGGGAAAATTCGGGATATGGCTCGTAGCAGGAATCGGGATCCTGGGCGCAATCTTCGCGTTTGGAATCGGGTTTATCCCTCCCGCGCAAATAAGCACTGGAAGCACAACCTTCTTCCACGCATTCATGATTGCAGGAATTGTACTTACCTGCATAGTTCCCTTCGTAGTCAGGCATTTCAGGAAGCCCTCATGGGCTTCATCAAAAAGGTGAGTTAAATGGACGTAATGGAATACAAGAATAGCCCCATACTTATTGTGGACGATAAGCTCAATTCAAATAGCGTAAAAGGAAAGAAGCTCGCAGAGCTTGAAACAGAGCTAAAAGCCCTTGGATTCCCGGTGCTCACGGCCGCCACCGCAGATGAAGCGGAAACCCTTGTCATCTCCGATATGTCCATAAGCTGCATCGCGCTTGATGCGAAGCTGGAGCCTGTCCGCCTGGTCAAGGCCATCCGCAAAGTCAACAAGAAGGTCCCCATCTTCCTCATAAGCGAGAAGCTCAGGGTAAAGGACCTCCCCGTAGAAGCAGTGGAGGAGCTGGATGGATACATTTGGCCCATGGAGGATACAGGGGATTTCCTTGCGGGCCGCATGGAAACCGCAGCACAGGAATATATAGAGAAAATGCTCCCGCCCTTTTTCCGCGAGCTCGTAAAATACACTTACGAATGGAAGTATGCCTGGCACACCCCCGGGCACATGGGAGGAATCGCATTCCGCAAATCCCCCTCCGGCCGCTTCTTCTTTGATTTCCTTGGGGAAAATATGTTCCGCTCCGACCTTTCTGTTTCCGTCCCGGAGCTCGGCTCCCTCCTTGACCATGAAGGAGTAGTTGCCCAGGCAGAAACAGAAGCCGCCAAGGTTTTCGGGGCAGAGCGCACCTACTTTGTAACCAACGGAACCTCCACCGCAAACAAGATAGTGATGTTCGGGACAGTTGCCCGCGATGACCTGGTGATTGTGGACCGCAACTGCCACAAGTCTGCAATGCACGGCATAATGATGACCGGTGGAATCCCTATTTACTTTATCCCCACCCGCAACCAATACGGAATTATAGGCCCAATCCACAACAAGGAGTTCGAGCCCGCCACAATCCGCAAGAAAATCAATTCCTGCAAACTCCTCAAGGGAAAGAAGAAGGATGCAACCTATGCAATCGTTACAAACTCCACCTACGATGGCCTCTGCTACAATGTGCACGCAATAAAGGAAAAGCTCAAGAACACCGTAGACTACCTCCACTTTGATGAAGCGTGGTACGGGTACGCTTCCTCCCATCCCATATATGCGGGAAGGTATGCAATGCACCCCCAGCCCAATGATTCCAGGCTCCCTACAATGTTCGCAACCCAGTCCACGCACAAGGTAATGGCTGCATTTTCCCAGGCCTCTATGGTACAAACCAAGAGCGGGAAAATCAAGATTGACCATGACCGCTTCAATGAAGCATTCATGATGCACGGCTCCACCTCCCCCCAGTATGAGATAATTGCTTCCCTTGATGTTGCCTCCCGCATAATGGCAGACAATGGAAAGCAAATCATGGATGAGACAATAGAGGAGGCAATCGAATTCCGCCAGAAAATGGTCGAGATTGGAAATAAAACCAAGGGGTGGTGGTTCACTTCCTGGCAGCCCCTCAAGTACAAGGGCAAGCCCTTTGAGAAAGTAAAGCCCGAAGTCCTCCGCAAGAGCACTGATGCATGGGTTCTCAAGCCCAACGACAAATGGCACGGTTTCGGGGACCTGGAGAAAGACCACATCCTGCTTGACCCGATTAAAGTAACCATCATCACCCCCGGAATAAAAGACAAGGGCGGAATGATGAGTTGGGGAATCCCCGCAGGCATAGTTACTGCATACCTCCGCACCCGTGGCGTCGTCGCAGAGAAAACCGGGCACTATTCCTTCCTTATGCTCTTCACAATGGGCACCACAAAAGGAAAATCCGCTACCCTCCTGAACACGCTTGCGGAATTCAAGAAACACTACGAAGCCAATACTTCCCTTGAATCCATCTTTCCGGACCTGGTTGAAGCAAACCATGGGAAGTACTCCGGCCTCGGGCTCAAGGATTTGTGCGACAGCATGCACAAGTATTTCACAAAGGAAAAGATTTCCACCATAATCCAGGAAATGTATTCCGTGCTTCCCGAGCAGGTGATGGCCCCTTCTGAATCCTATAATTATACTGTAAAGGGCAAGGTAAAGAAACTGGGCCTGAAGCAGCTCAAAGGAAAAACCTCTGCAACGATGATTGTTCCATATCCCCCAGGAATCCCGGTTATAATGCCCGGGGAAAAGTTCAGCCCCAAAATCCAGCGCACTCTGGATTACCTCAACTTCTCCGAGGAATTCGACAATGAGTTTCCAGGGTTTGAAAATGAGATGCAGGGCGTAATAATTGAAGAGGAAAAAGGAAGAAAGAATTACAAGATATATTGTGTTTCATGATATTGATGGTGAAGAAAATGGCTAAAACTAAAGCAATGGCTGAAGAGCTCCACATGAAGTGGGCGTGGTTTCTTGCACTGGGAATACTGCTTCTCCTTTTCGGATTTGCAGTAATAATGCTCCCGGTCGCAGGCACGTTCGCAGTCGAGATCCTCTTCGGAATAGTCCTGCTCGTAGCAGGTCTTACTCAGGTTGTTCTTGCCTTCCAGGCGAGGAAATGGGGAGGGTTCCTGTTCACTTTTCTTGCAGGGCTCCTCTACTTGGTTATGGGTTTGCTTTTCCTTGTTTACCCGCTCCAGGGCGCAATTACGCTTACCCTGCTGCTCGGAGTTGCCCTTATAATCGGAGGCATATTCAAGGTTGCGCTCGCATTCAAGATTAAGCCGGATGTGTATTGGGAATGGCTCACCTTCGATGGTTTGCTCTCCTTGCTGCTTGGTGCATTGATTCTTGGGGGCTGGCCCTCAGATGCAATTTGGGTAATCGGATTGCTCTTTGGAATCGATTTGCTGTTTAGCGGGCTCTCCCAGATGATGATTGGGTTTGCGGCAAAATATGCGGGGCACAAATAGCCCCTTTTATTTCTTTTCTTCCTTATTTTTCCTGTGGCCGGAAACAAATCCTTGTCCCAGTTCCTTAATTTCAGCAAAGGCCAGCTAATCCGCTTCCTCCTGCTTTCAGCCTTCATGTTCTTCTTCTATCATGAGGGCATGATTTCCCTTACCCTGTTCCTGTTTTTTGAAATAATCCTCCTCATCCAGTTTATCCACATAAAGAAATACCTTGAGATGAAGCTCCTGAACCACTACCCTGCGTACGAGCACCTCCCAGGGTGGGCAAAATGGGCAATTATTATTATCGCATACCTGCTTATCTTCATGCTAATCAAATGGATACTCATAAACATAATTCTTGAAGGGATATTCCATATTCCCATAAACAATGAGCTGCAGGAGATTGCAAACTACTCCACTAAGAATTGAATCAAAAGCTGCCCGCAGTGCCCTTCCTTACTAACCCAATAAGGAAGTTCTGCCCTTTCGTTTCCCCATAATACCTGTAGAACCCAGGTTTTTTCTTTATCTTCCAGGCAAGCCTCTTCCCTATAGTCTCATAATCCTTCTTCCCAGGTTTCCAGTCCCCCAAATTCCCTTTCCGGAACGCCTTCAGGCTAAGCGTCCTCCTGGACACAAATCCCCGCTTCTTCATTTCCTTCTTTAGCTCTTGGTGCCTTTTCTCCAGATACCTGAGCTTATTCTTGAAGAATTTCTGGTGCCCCTCCCCCAGGCAGTATTCCTTAGGAATCCCCTCCAGCGCAGGATACCTTCTCACATATTCCACCAGCATAAGTATCTCAGCATACTCCGCAACAAGATGCTGGTCTGCCAAGAATTCAGGATTAATTAGATTCACCCTAACCATAAACGCCGAGAGAGAGATTTGAACTCCCATGTCCCGAAGGACACCAGATCTCAAGTCTGGCGCATTAACCGGGTTCTGCCATCTCGGCATGAAGTCTAAATAAAGATATGGAGAAAATAAAAAGGTATTCTAAAGCATCGAGTCCCTGCGGTCAATAATATGCTTCGAATCCGGCCCAGTTCCAATAAGCGTAACAGGAATCCCGAGTTTCGCCTCAACCTGGTCCAGGAACATCCTTGCTTCCGCACTAAGGTCCTCAAACTTGGTTTTCCCCTCGTTTCCAGGATACCGGATATCCACTTTAGTAACCGCAATCTGCGTTGCAGAGTTCACCTGTGCTGCAAAATTCAGGTCCTCCCAATGCAATTCAGGGGAAGTCCTCCTCGGCCTTCCCGTAACAGTACCATATTCCTGGAAGTTCATCTTTACGGATTCTTCCACCTCAATTTCCGAGGGAAAAGGCCCGTTCCCAACGCGTGTAGTATACGCCTTAATAACCATAATTACCTGGTCAATGGAAGTCGGACCAAGCCCCACATCCGCAGCAATCGTGGAAGCGGAAACATCCTTGGAAGTCACAAACGGATAAGTCCCATAAAGGCACGAAAGCATGAAGCCCTGCGAGCCCTCCACAAACACATCCTTCGCATTGTTCACCGCCTGCGCAACATCCACTACATACTTCTGCATTTCCGGGACATCCTGCATAAGTATTGCGTCCCTGCGTGCACGGGAAGTAACTGAAGGCCCGCACCCGGTTTTTGTAGTCCCGATCTTTTTGCTCAGTGCAGCCGCCGCATCTTCTTCCTTGTGCTTGGAAGTAATGGTAGTACATCTTTTATCCACGAACACTCTCCCATCCGTTTCGGTCATCTCAATCTCTTTCATGAACACTTCCGGGTCCACCGATACCCCTGCCCCAATCATAACCTTGGAATCAGCGTTTACAAATCCGGATGGAAGCATCCTCAACGAGTACCATTTTCCCTCATAGAGAACCTTATGCCCTGCATTTGGCCCAACGCCTCCGCGCGCCACAATCTCAGGTGCATCCTTGATTGCAATGTAAGAAGAAATCTTACCCTTTCCTTCATCTCCATATTGTCCTCCCACAAGTACTTGCTTCATTTTTCCACCTCATCTAGTTTCCTAATGAATACTTCAATACATTTATCAAGCGTTTCGCCCGGCCTTGCCTTTGAGGAGCACCCCGCCGCTTTCGGGTGCCCGCCGCCTCCGCCTCCAAGCTCTTCCGCAGCCTCCTTCATTACCTCATTAAGCATTACCGGAACGTGCTTCCTTGCACGCGAAGAAACCCTGCTCTCCGAAACCTCATTCTTCCATTTCGCCACGAATGCAACATCCGCCAGTTCCGAAAGCGAAGAGGAAACTAAAGACTCATGCGCAGGTACAACAGCTGTAACCACCACATACCCCCCGTGCATCTGGATGCGCATGTTCTTGAACGCTTCCAGCACATTCAATTTATTCTCCAAATCCACCTCAGGTTCCGCATTAACCAGGAACTCAGGATACTTCTTCCCGGAAAGCGTAATCATGCGTGCAAGAACCTCAAAGGTATGCGCCCGTGCGGACTTAAACCGTGCAGTATCCGAAATAATCGCGACCCCGAGCGCAAATGCAACATCCACAGGAACTTCCGGAAGAAGTTCCCCAAGCATCTCCGCAGTTGAAGGCGCATCCTCATCAATAATTAGGATTTCCGCGGAAAGTGCATTCTCGGATTTATGGTGGTGGTCCACAATCAATTTAATGTCCCAATCCTTTCCTTCCCCAAGAAGAACGGATGTAGCGCAGTCCACAACCACCAATCCCTCATACTCCTCTTTCTTGAGCTTCCCAAGCTCCTCCAATCTAATTCCAAGGGAATCCGCAAAAGCCTTCGCCGGAGCATCAAGCTTATCCGGCATCGCCATCACCGCATTGGGAAGAACGCTCTTCATTGCAATGCAACTGCAAAGCGCATCCAGATCAAAATTTGAATGGCCGGTTATCACCAGCATTGAATCTTTGTATTTTTCAAGAAAAGAGAGGAAGCTCTCTTTAAGCTTCTTCATCAGAAGAACCCATCTCTTCCTGGAGCTTTTTCTGAAGCCGTATAAGTTCAGCGCGGAGCTTTTCCTCCTGTCCTTCAAGCGTCTTCATCCTGCTCTCCATGAGTGTTTTCTTCTCTGCAAGGTCTTCCTTCGCATCCGCAGCAGTAGTTTTTATCATGACGTTCCCAATCATTTTGTAAACGTCTTCCTTATCTTTTGCTTTGCCCAGCTCTTCCAGCGCAAGCCCGATTTCCCCGAGCTGAATATGGATCTGCTGCCTCTGCATAAGCACTGCCTGCATCTGCCTCTCAAAGTTCTGCAGCCTTATGATTTCCTTCTGAATATCTTCGTCTTTGTCCATTCTAAACACCTAATTCCTCAATAACCTTCAGGTGCCTCAGGTACGTATTCACCGCAGCCCGAAGCGCCACACTATCGGTTGCAGAAATTTCCACAGCCAATTCCTTCCCCTTTACTGAAACCTTCACTTTCGAACGTTCGGTTTGGGGCCCCCCCTTTCCCAAAGCCTTCTTCGCCTCAAGCGCCTTCTTTGCACTTGGAAAAGAAAAACTCAGGTTCCCCTCGCATTCCATGGGCTCCCTAATCCGTTCCCATTTCCTTTGCAATAGGGGGCCTTGCCTTGAACAACACCTTTGCTCCCGTAGAGGGGAACTCAAATGTCTTGAGGCTTGAAATCAGTACCTTATTCCCGGTTTCCCATTCTCTATATTCTCCCATTCATTCACCTGTTTCTTCCTTTGCGAGCATCCTTCTTGCGGTTTCTGCAATAGAGGTGCTCAGGCTGTATGCTCCGCCTGCAATCTTTGCGTTGCATGAGTTGCATCTCCAGAGCGCATAGGAAATCCTTTTTACGGATTTCTTCCTGCACTTGGGGCACTCATAAAAGTCTTTTTTCTTCTTTGTTGCAGCGTCTACAAGCTTCCTAATCCTTCTTCCATACCTTGCACTTTTCATCATAACCACCTACAGGTATTTCCTGAGCTCATCTGATTTTTCAAACGCAATGTCCACAAGGTTCATCACTTCGTCCCTGCTCAACCCGGCATCCCCGGATTTCTGTATGCTTGAAACCAGTCCTTCCACGCTTCCGATTGTGAAGCGCAGGTCCCTTGCATATTCCTCATCCTTGGACGCGTCCATCAGGAAGTGGTTGCCCACTTTTATGAAGCTCGTGGTGAGTGGTTTGTACTTCATGTTCAGCCCACCTGAGGATTCCTCCCTGATAAGCTTCCCATCTTCAATCTTCGGGACCTTTGCGTCCAGGAGCGCAGCGCATGCCGCAAGCGCACCCGTATCCATAAGGTTTCCTGTATTGTCCAGCACCCAAAGGTCTAAGAACAATCCGAGCACCTTTCCTTCTGAAATGAAGAACTTCTTCACATCGATTACTTCCGCGCTCCGGATTCCCCTGTCAACTACACGCGCAAACTCAATTGCGTCTTCCCTTGGGGGCCCAGGCTCAAACTCAGGGGATGCGAACGGGACGAATTCTGCCCCGGTCATGAATACCCCCTCGTTCGGCCTGTCCGAGAACGGAGTCAGTATATCAAACTTCACTGCTGCAAGCACCTTGGTGTTGCCAATCTCTGCAAGCGCAGACCCTTCCGCGTTCGGGATTACTCCCTTGTCCACAGTTACGGGCCTCCACTCATTCATCTCCCTCTCATCGAACCTCTTGCCCTTTGCAAGCAGTTCCTGGAGGAAGTCCTTCCTTACTTCACGAAGAATCTTGGTTTTTGTTTCTTCTCCCATAAAAATCACCTCAAAGCTTCAGCTTCCCCCTCTCCTCCTTTTCATAGGATTTCCTGAGCGCTTCAGCCTGCAGCTCGTACACCTTGTCTGCACCTTCAATTCCCTCATCCAGGTTCTGGGCAAGCTCATCTCTGGTAAGAAGCCCGTCCATCTGCAGAAGTACAATCTGCTTGTCCCTGTGGGTAATTGCCATTGGCACATCCGATTCTCCATAGTTGTCTTCATCCTTGCCCAGGTCCACTACAAGCTGTCCATTTAGTTTCCCTACAGCAATTGCAGAAACCATGTCAGTCATGGGGATTCCAGCATCAGCAAGCGCAACTGCGGCCGCAGTAAGCGAAGCAACCCTTGTTCCTCCCTCTGCTTGAAGTACCTCAATGTACACTTCAATCTGGCTCCTGGGGAAATTTTTGGTTATCACAACCGGTTCAAACGCTTCCCTAAGCACCTTGGAGACTTCAATGCTCCTCCTGTTAGGTCCGCTCCTTGAGTGCTCTCCCTTTGAGCAGAAAGGTGTCATTGTGTATCTTATCTTGAGCTTTGACTTGTAGGGGTCAGCTCCATGCTTGGGAATGCATTCCCTGGGGCCAAACACACCCGCAATAACCTTGTTTCCGCCCCACTCCACTAGTGCAGAGCCCTGCGCTTCCTTAAGCACGCCCGCTTCAATCCTCACGGGCCTCAGGTCCTTGGGGCCTCTTCCATCAAGCCTTTTTCCATCTTTAATCATTTCTGGCTGTTCCATTCTATCACATCTCTTCAACATCAATTTTATCTTCGCTTTCTTCCTGGGATTCTTCTCCCTTTTCGCTCTTGCCTGAGTGCATAAGCGGGTTTTCCTTTCCTTCCTCAGCTACAGGCTCACCTTCAGAAACTTCCGCAGGGTCCTCAGTAACCGGCTCCTCTGCCGGGTCCGGAGTCTCTTCCGCAGGCGCATCCATCCCACTTTCCTCTTTAGGCTCTGGAGCCCTCCCCTCAGCAGGTGCATCTTCCCTTGGGGGAACAGTTACGTTTCCACCATGTTCATTCAGGTATTCAGCCACCTTGTCCGTAAGCCCGTGCTTGTGCACATTTCCAATGATGAAATCAATGGTCTTGAGCGCAAGCTGGAGGTTTCCTTTTCCCCCAATCCAGATGTAGCCGTTGTTCCCTACGAATATAGAGCAACCGGTCCCATCCCGGATTACATTAAGCATGCTGCTTTTCTTCCCGATAATCCTCGGTACCTTGGAAGCAGGAACGTCCACGAGCTTCCCCGCAGGAAGCCTCTTCGCATCCGTAATGTCCACGTTCCCAACCTCATCAGCGAATTTAATCCGCCCAAAGATAAGGTCGCCCTGCTGGAAGCTCACTCTACTAAATTTAGAGCTGATAAATCCTCCATTGGCAAGGTTAATGTCCACGGAATATCCCGCATGCCTTACGTCCGTAACTACTCCAACCAAATTGTCCCCTGGCTTGGGTCTGTATACAAGTTCCAAGGGGATAAACCTGTCCTCCCGCACCATTCCTAGCACGGTCGCATAAGTTTTCCCATCCACCACGACGGTGTTTGGAACTCTCATTTCCTGATCCCAGATCATCTCTCCGGGTACTACAATCTTTTCCAATCAATCACCTATTCAATTTTTTTTGTCTCGACCTGTCCGGCCGTCAGCTTGTTCATTTTGTCAAGGAATTCTCCCTGCATTCCCGCAGGAATCTCAACCACAACTACGAGGTATCCATCCTTGAGCCATTGCTCTTTCTTTATCCCATACATCTTCAAAGTTCCATAAGCACGATGTGAATACTCCGGCGGAATCTTCACCGCTATCTGCATCTTCTCGAACTTAATCGGAATCAGCGGCCTCAGCTTCTTGATAAGCTCATCCATCTGCTCCTTTGGTTCCTTGAAGGGATCCACGTGGAACCTTACCTCCTCCATCGCATTCTCAATGCGTATCGGAGGTATTGGCGCCTTCGTGCGCACATCTATTGCTTCCCTGCAAATCATATCTATGATTTTTTTGCGCTTCTCCTCCACCTTCTTCTTTCTCTGCTCGGTGGTGAGCTGCACACTGCCTTTCCTCAGGGCAATCTCCAGTATCTCCATGATGTCCGTGGTCCCGAACGCTTTCTGGATTTCCGAGCTCTTCGCCCGTTCCGCCTTCTTTGCGTCCTCGTAAACCTCGTCCACCACGAGTATATTCTTGAGGTCCTTCTTTCCTCCGTCCAAATAAAGGTAAGTGTTCTTCGGGTCCACATAAAGCTCAAAGTGCTTTCCCTCTCTATCGTAGGAAGCAATTATCGCGTTATCTAAGCTCACCATAATATCACTTGCCCAGAATCGTGAGTTTTATGAGTGAAGCGAAAAAACTCACGAAAAGTAGACTATGTCTACCCAGATTCGGACTTGTAGGCATTATTTTATTATATACGAGTTTTTAAACGTTCCTATAATCCTTCCGCCTCCACCCTAATCCTTCTGAGTTAGCGAGTAGTTTAAAAAAGTTTCCATAATACAAATACCCAACACAGTCAATTTCTGCCCACATGTACTGCTGGTAGCAGGAGGGATTGAATGGAAAAGAAGAAGTTAATTGCAGGCATCGACGAGATGCTAAAGGAGAAAGGAAGCAGGAAATTCACCCAGTCAGTTGAAGTGATATTCAACTTCAGGGGTATTGATTTCTCGAAGCCGGAAAACAGGCTGAACCTGGATGTTGCCCTTCCAAATGGAAAGGGCGGCAAGGAGCCCAAGGTAATCGTAATTGCTGATGGTGAAGTCGGAACCGCCGCAACAAAAGCTGGCGCGGACGCAGTCATCTCAGTGGACCAGCTCCTGGAATACAAGAAGGACCAGCCCAAGCTCAAGAAGCTTGTGCAGGAATCCGTATTCCTTACGCAGCCCAACCTTCTCGGCCAGATTGCAAAGAACTTTGGTCAGTTCCTTGCAGTAAGGGGAAAGATGCCCAAACCAATAGTGGGAAACCCTGCAAACGCAATCAACGCTGCAAAGCGCTCAGTCCGCATTACTTCAAAAGGGAAGTATATGCCGGTTGCGCAGGCACTGGTTGGCTCCGAGGCAATGGAGTCCAAGCAGCTTGCAGAAAACATCGAAGCAGTGTACGATGCAGTGAAAAACAAAGCTGGTGCGTCAACCCTAAAGTCCGCCTATGTAAAGCTCACAATGGGCAAGGCGTTCAAGGTGATGTGAGGTGGGAACTATGGCAGAAGAAAAGAAAGACAGGCCGGAAATCGCAAAGAAGAAGGCTCAAGTGGAAGAATACAAGAAGGAGTTCTCAGCATCCAAGAACATAGTAATCATTGATTTGAGAAAGCTCCCGGACAGGCTTCTCCAGAATGTAAGGAAGAAGCTCAGGGAGCAGGGAACAAAAATCAGGGTAGGGAAGTCTGCAGTAATGACCCGCGCGCTTGAAGGTGCGGGAAAGCCCAAGGAGCTTATTGACCTCTTTGAGCAGCCTGCAGCAATAGTGCTCACGGAACTCTCCCCCTATGAACTGAACAAGTTCTTCAGGGAGAACACCATGGACGTTGTTGCAAAGGCAGGGCAGATTTCGCCTATAGATATTATAGTTCCCGCAGGGGAAACCGCGCTTCCGCCCGGGCCCGCGCTTTCAGAATTGAAGGCAGCAGGAATTAACGCGCAGATCCGCGGCCCAAAGATTTCAATTGCAAAGGATTCAACCGTGGTTAAAGCCGGGGAGGAAATTGCCCCGAACAAGGCAAAGGCTCTTGGAACACTGGGTTTCAAGCCATTCCAGGTGAATGTGGATGTTCTCCTCGCATATGACGGGGAATACATATATTCTCCTGATTTGCTGAACATCTCCGCGGAGACCCTTGTGCCCGAATTCACGGACGCCCTGCAGGCTGCATTCAACATTTCAGTGAATGCGGATGTGCCTACCGAGCAGAACATTACCTTGCTGCTCACCCAGGCATTTATCCAGGGAATGAACGTTGCGATAAACGGCGACATTTACTCTCCACAATCGATAGAGCAGCTTCTCACCATGTCCCTAAGGACTGGAATGGCTCTATCCGATAAAGTGCCGGCTGAGCCGGTTAAGGAGTCTGCACCTGGTGCAGAAGAAGCTCCCAAAGCCAAGGAACCAAAGCCCGAAAAGAAGGCCGAAGAACCCAAGGCGGAAGAGCCCAAACCTGAAGCCAAGGAAAAACCGAAAGCTGAAGAGAAACCTAAGGAAAAACCAAAGCCTGAAAAGAAGGAGGCGGCCCCCAAAGAAGAACCTAAGGAGGAGCCCAAACCTGAAAAGAAAGCAGAGGGCACACCTCGAGACTCGACAAAGGAAAGCGAGCCTCAAGGTGTGAAACCCAAGGCGGAAAAGAAGCCCAAGGCAAAACCAAAGCCAAAGGAAAAAGAAAAACCCTCAGATGCTTCTGCTGAGGAAAAGAAAGAAAAAAAGGCTGAAGAGAAATCCGAAGCCAAAAAAGAGTGATGAAAATGGCGAAAGTAGATCCATATTTGCATGCCGTGCTCCTTTTGCATGGTGCTGGGAAAGAGGTTTCCCAGGAAGGAATCGTAGCTGTAATGAAAGCCGCCGGAGCAGAAGCAGATGACGCTAAAGCAAAGGTTCTTTCTGAAGCAGTGAAGGGAGTAGACTTCGAGGACCTTCTCAAGAATGTTGCAACAGCTGCAGCTGCACCCGCAGCCGCAGCACCCGCAGCAGCAGGCGCAGCAGCTGAACCTGAAGAGGAAGAAGTTTCCGAAGAAAAGAAGGAAGAGCAGGCAGCTGAAGGCCTCGCAAACCTCTTTGGATAAGTTTAACTCCTTTCTTATTTCCTTTTTTTATTTTCTTTTTCTATTGTGTATTTTTATGGTTAATTATCTATTTATAAATTCTTCCCGCCATATTAGTATACATGGATGAAGCCGAAGTGCGGGCCTGTTACGCTCCCCCGAGGGAGTTTTGCGACCCAAACCTTATTGAAGACCCGAATGAGCCCCTCACCCGAAAGGAAGCGGCCGAGCTGACCAAGGTCTTCCTGATGATGCTTGTCGGATTTGGGCTGCCGGTTGGCGGCATTGCGGCATTGGGCAAGTGTATCGAATACGTGGAATTTGGGGGGTTTGAAGGCTTAGAGCTTCCCGAGCCCCGGGAAGAAATCCCGAAAGCTGCCCCCAAAACACCCTCCTTCAAGTCAAGGCCCCCTGTCCAGGCAGAAAAGCTCCCGCTCCCCCGCGCTTTCCACAAGCTCCTGGCCCCAAAAGAAGCATTCCGGAAGGCGCCCATAAAAAAGCTCCTCAGGGTACAACACTTTTAAACCCTTATAATCACAATACTTACTTATGGATAATGGCAATAAAGGCACATTGCCGCCTAAACCCCATCTTATTCCAGGTGCGCGGATTAGTACACCCCCTCCTGTTCCGGAGGAGGCAAAACGAGCGAGCATTACCCCGCCCCCACCAATCTACCAAAATAGAAAAGCCAGGCCCGCAGTACTGGGGGATGTTCTTGATGCAAATGATGATGTTATTCTTAAGCTTGAGCGCCAAACAAAATTGTTCAGGCCGGTTCCCCTAAGGTGGTTTGTGGCAGCAGCATTGATACTTTCAGCAGTTTCCTTCGGGTTTGGAATGCGCTCTTGTTCAGTTTCCAGAGAACTTAAAGAGTCACAGGAAAAAATAGAATTGCTTGAAAAAAAGCTTGATGCGCTTGAGAAAAAGGATTCTTCTCCAAAGCCAAAAGCAGATGCAAAAACTTCTTTTGTGCCAAGAAGCCTGAGAAATCCCCCGGGGAAGCCACCCCAAAAAGTGCTTTCCCAGAGAAAACTTCTGAGGAGAACTGCTTAATCTCCCATTAATTCCGTATCCTTAAGCTCGTTCTTCTCTTTCCGCCTTACTGTATAACCCAAATCAGAATCCGTTAAACAAACAAGAACAGCTTCCTCCGCTCCCTTACCCATAACCGCAAGCCATCCATGCTTCTCACTTTCCCCAATCCCAAAAACAGGGTTCTTTATTCCCTTCACCCCTGCAGCATCCAAAGTAATCCCAATATGTGTTCCCCCACGCACCACAAAAATTACCTTGTGCGTGCAAATCGCAAGGGTTTCCGAATCAATAACTGCATAATTCTTCTTGGAAAGCTTCTCCCCAAGCTCAAAATCCTTGGAATAAACCCCAAATGCAGCCTTCTCCAAAATAATCTCAAGCAGCACAAGCTTATCCGAACCAGGATTCACTATGTAAATAAGGTAATGCCCCTCATCCTTCTTGTGCGCAATTAGTTCCGCATCCCCACTAAGCTTCTCAATCCCGAAATCCTTGGGGTTCACAACCTGGAGCAAACCTGTTTTGGGCTGCTTCAGCCCAATCAAACCTTTATCTACCTCAATGATCAAATCCCCGATTTTTTCCGCATGGTGCTCCCCATCTCTTTTTGCAGAAACCCACCCCTCAATCATTTCCCAGGTTACGTGTTCGTGCATCAGCGGCTCACCAGGTCATGCGCCACTTCCGTGGCTTTCTCAAGCACCTTCTCTTCATCCACAAAGGTGATCTTCCCCTCTTTCAAAACAAATTTTCCATCCACCATAACATCCGTTATGTTTCCCGGATTAATAGAATAAACAATCGACCTCCAGTCATTGTGCAAAGGCACAAGGTTCGCGGCTTTCGCATCCACAAGCACAAGGTCCGCAAGCTTCCCCTTTTCTATGCTTCCTGCATCAATCCCCACTGCTTTCGCACCATTAATTGTAGCAGCATCCCAAACCTTTGGTTCCGGATACCTCTGCGCATCCCAGTATTTGTGCGTCTGCAAAAGCAATGCATACTTCATGGTTTCAAGCATATTGAGTGAATTGTTGCTCGCAGCCCCATCCGTTCCAAGCGTAACATTCGCTCCAGCCTCATCAAACTCGGAAACCGGGCAGATTCCCCCGGTTGCAAGCTTCAGGTTGCTCACCGGGCAGTGCACCACATTCGCCCCATTCTTCCCTGCAACTCCAATCTCCCTTTTAGTAACCCAGCCCATGTGTGCAAGAACAGATTTCGAATCAACCAGCCCAATCGAATCCAGGTACTCCACCGGGCGCATATTCTTCTCTTTAAGCAGGTTGAATACTTCCTCGCGCGTTTCACTCACGTGCATATGGAACTGCAGCCCCTCCTCGTTTGCAAAAGCCTTAGCTGCCTTCAGCATCTCCTCAGAGCAGGTATACACAGAATGGGCTGCAACCGCAATCTGTACCCTGGAATTCACCCCCTTCACTTGCCCCACTTTATGCCTGAGCTCCTTCATCTCGCTTTCCACAGTCCTCCCCACAGGCTTATCATAAACCCCCTTTCCAAGCACAGCGCGCATCCCGCTTTCAATAACCGCATCCGCCATGTGCTTTATTCCGAACATATACATCTCATTGAAGCAGGTGGTTCCGCTTCTAATCATCTCAATTGCCCCCAGCATCGTTCCCCAGTAAATATCCTCATTGCCCATTTTCTTTTCCGCAGGCCAGATTTTCTCCTCCAGCCACCGGTGCAAAGGAAGCCCTTCCCCATACCCGCGCAACAATCCCATTGCCCCGTGCGTATGTGCATTAACCAATCCAGGGAACAGTAGTTTTCCTTTCCCATCCAGAACTTCCTCCACCCCCTCTTTGGGAAGCTCTTTTCCTACTGCTGCAATCCTGTTCCCTTCAATACGTATATCTCCTTCCAGCATCTCCCGGTTTGCGTTCTGCGTAATGATTCTTGCTCCCTTAATGAGAATGCCCATGCGCTAAACTTATGCAGAAGCCTATATAATCATTTTGAAATATATTCATTACGAATTCTGGTGTTATTATGGATACAGGAGAAAATTATGAAGTCAAGGACATGTCCCTTGCAGATCAGGGGGAGAAGAATATTGAGTGGGCAAGAAACCACATGTCATGCCTAAAGTCAATTTCTGAAAGGTTTGAAAGGGAAAAACCCTTTGAGGGAATCACAATCGGCCTTGCACTCCACGTAACCAAAGAAACCGCAATCCTTCTTTACACGCTCCGCGCAGGAGGTGCAAAAGTTACAATTGCCGGATGCAACCCGCTTTCCACCCAGGACGATGTTGCTGCAGCCCTTGCCGCAGACGGCTTCTCAGTTTATGGGTACAAGGGAGAAACAACCGATGATTATTACAGATACTTAAACGAAGTATTAAAACAAAAACCCCAAATCACAATTGACGATGGCGGAGACCTCCTAAAGCTGATCCACACCGAAAAACCAGAGCTATTGGATTCCATGATTGGGGGCTGTGAAGAAACAACAACCGGGATAATCAGGCTCGATGCAATGGCCAAGGATGGCGCACTAAAATATCCAGTGGTTGCAGTAAACGACAATGACACCAAACACCTCCTGGACAACTATTATGGAACCGGCCAATCCACCCTAGACGGCGTTCTTCGTTCAACTAATGTTCTCCTTGCAGGAAAAACACTGGTTGTAGTGGGCTATGGGGATTGCGGAAAAGGAGTAGCACTAAGGGCAAAAGCAATGGGTGCAAATGTGATTGTAACCGAAGTTAAGCCATTCAGGGCCCTCCAGGCATTCTATGATGGGCACAGGGTAATGCAAATGAATGATGCTGCAAAACTAGGAGACATCTTCATCACAGTTACAGGAAACAAGCACGTCATTTCCTTTGAACACATGAAGATGATGAAGAATGACGCAATCATGGCAAATTCCGGCCATTTTGATTGCGAAATTGATGTTAACTCCCTAAGGGAGAACGCAGCTTCAACAAGGGAGATGAGGCCTTTCCTTGAGGAGTTTACCATAGATGGAAAGAGATTGTATCTATGTGCCGGAGGAAGGCTCGTAAACCTTGGTGCAGCGGAAGGCCACCCTTCTGAAGTAATGGCAACTTCTTTTGCAGGCCAGGCCCTCGCATGCGAGTACCTTGTAAAGAATAAAGGAACCCTTGGAGCAAAGGTAGTTGACCTCCCGGATGAGGTAGACATTGAAATCTCCAAACTGCAGCTTGAAGCAGTGGGAGTAAAATTCGATGTCCTTACACAGGAACAGATAAGATATCTCTCAAGCTGGCAGGAGGGGACTGAATAATCAGTTTTTAAAGTTTCCTCACCCATAACATCTTAAATTAAACGGTGAATTGATGGATTATGATGACCTTCTGGACAAAGCGCACAAAGAGCTGCCTGACGACATAGGCACAGGGGAGCGTTTTGAAGTCCCCACTCTGGATGTCTTTGTGGAAGGAAACAAAACAATAATCCGCAACTTTTCCCAGGTCCTCCAAAAAATAAGGAGAACACCTGAGCACATAATCAAATACTTCACAAAAGAATTTGCAGTCCCTGCAACTTCCGAAGGGGAAAGGCTTATTTTGCACAGGAAGCTCAACAGGGACCTCCTTAACAAGAAGTTCAATGAGTATGTTAAAACATACGTGATTTGCGAGCAGTGCGGAAAGCCGGATACCCATGTGGAGGATACGGGCCACAGGTCCAAAATATTAGTTTGTGAGGCCTGCGGAGCCAGGACAGCGGTGAGATAATGGCAGCCGGAAGAAAGAAGAAAAAAACAGGCTTTAGGGGAATTAAAAAGAAGCCCAAAAGGCCCCCAGCGCCAGGCACAGTGCAGCCAATCATGCGCGTAAAGCTCCCCAAGCAGGGCGAGCTCCTCGGAATTGTCACAGGAATTATGGGAGGGGGCCGCATGACAGTTCTCTGCAATGATGGAAAGGAGAGGATGGGCAGGATTCCCGGAAAGCTCAAGAGAAGGATTTGGGTTAGGGAAGGGGACGCAGTTACCCTAAGGCCCTGGGAGATCCAGGGGGACCAGAAAGGAGACGTTATCTGGAGATACCACCCGAATGAGAGGCGATGGCTCCAGGAAAAGGGCTACTTAAAGGTAGGATAGATGTCCCGGAAGGTTTCAAAAAGAAAAAGGCCTTCAAAAGACGACTTTTTGCTTAAGGAAAGATTCAAGCTGGAGAGCGATGTTTTTGACCGTTCCACTTTGCTCGAACTTTCCAAGCTTATTGGAAAAGGAATACTCGAAACAGTAGATTATCCAATTTCCACCGGGAAGGAAGCAAACGTATTCCGTTCAACCACTCCTTCCGGCTCGAATATTGCAGTAAAAATATACAAAATTGAAACCACCCACTTCATGCGCCGCAAAGAGTATTTAGAGGGTGACCCGCGCTTCACTAAATTCCGCCGCACAGAAAGGGATTTCGTAACTGCTTTTGCACAGAAAGAATTCAAGAACCTGCATATATGCGAGAGGGCAAAGGTGCATGCTCCCAAGCCTCTGCTCCAGGAAAAAAACATCCTTCTTATGGAATTCTTGGGTGAAAATGGCCTTCCATATACCCCGTTGAATGTTCTCGGCCCGGATTCCATGAGCCAGCTCAAAAGCATCCTTCTGGATATGCGCAAAATGTATCGCGCAGGTTTAGTTCACGCAGACATGAGTGAATACAACATTCTAGTTGGCCCCAAGCCCTACCTGATTGACTTTGGGCAGGGTGTAGTGCTCTCCCATCCTAATTCAGAAAGATACCTGGAAAGGGATGTACACAATATCGTAAAGTATTTTGCAAAATACGGATTCAAAATGGACCTTAAAGAGGCCCTCAAATACATCAAGTCCTAATTGCCAGTCCGGAGCGCGTGAGCCGCTTCGCGTGCACTCCAAACCGTTACATTTTATTCGGAATCGGCACCCCCAGAATCCCCAGCCCAATTGAAAGCACATTGTTGAATGCTGAAACCATCGCCAGCCTCATCTTCCTTTCATCTTCCGCTTCAGCCTTAATCACAGGGTTGTTCGTATAGAACTTGCTGAACCCATTGGAGAGGGAATAAAGGTAATCCGAAACTAAATGCGGCCTCATCTTCCTTGCTGCGTCCCCAACAACTTCCGGGAACCTGGCCAGCTCCTTTATGAGCGTCTTCTCCTCAGCATTGAACTCATATGCTTTTACTGCAGCCTCGTACCCCGCCTTCTCCATAATTCTCCTTGCGCGCACGCACGCATACTGCAGGTATGGCCCGGAGTCCCCCTCAAGGCTAAGAACTTCATCCCACTTAAACACCAATTTCTTCTCAGGTGCAATCTTCAGGAACGCATACCTTATCGCCCCAATCGCAACCTCTTCCGCAATAGTTTCCTTTTCATCTTCCGGAAGCTCGCTCTTCACCTTCCCAAGCGCACGCTTCTTCCCCTCAATTGCAAGTTCATCCGCGGTGTGCCCCACCCAGGTTCCTTTCCTCCCAGAGAACTTAACTTCCGGAAGCCACGCATGCTCATATGCAAGGTGCACAAAATTCTCCGCTTCCTTAGTGTACCCAAGCACATCCAATACATGCTTGATTACTTCCTGCGGGTACTTTTGCTCCACCCCAATCACATTCACAACCAAATCTGCTTTCCCAAAGCCCATCGCCTTTCCTTTCCCGGAAGTGATGTACGCAGTTCCATCCGTAGGCTGGTCCAGGAATTTAGCGTACTTGAACCCACCATTCAATTTTCCGAACTTCCACAAATGAAAAATCATATCCTTTCCGGTATAGGTTGCAGTCCCGTTGCTCCGTATAAGTATCTTGTCAGGGTCAGTCATCCCCCTCATCTTTCCCCCGAGCTTAACCACCCAGCAGCCCTTGCTCTTCCCGCCAGTTTCATGGGTAACAGCCCCACTCTCCTTCAATTTCTCAATGCCCTCCGCAAAAATCTCCCTCATAATATCGCTCTCGCAAATAAGCACATTTTCATGGTTCCCGTAGTTGAATGCAGTTTCATACTGGGCCTTTAGGCACTCCTCCGCTAGCCACCGCGCCTTCTCCGCAGTTTCGTTTCCCCCATTTTCCATTTCCTTCAAAATCCCTTCAGCAGACTTCTTTACAATCTCATCCTTCTCCATCCGTTCTGCAACTTTCACATACTCGTGCCCAATCCAGTGGTCGGCTTTCCCTTCTATCTCTTTATCTTCGTTTAGGTAACCCCACAAACTCTGCGCCACCTGCAAACCTAAATCATCAATATAATCCATTCTCTGCACATCATCCCCAATAAACGCAAGCAAATTCGCAACAGAATCCCCAAGCAACGCATTCCTCAGGTGCCCAATGTGCCAGGGCTTATTCGGATTTACGGAAGGAGATTCCACAATCACCCTCCTCCCGGAGTTCCCGGATCCATATTCCCTCTCTGCCTGAAGGATTCTCCGCACCGCCTCCGCGTAAAACTCATCAGAAAGAAAGAAGTTGATATACGGGCCAGTAACCTCAACACTGTTCACCCACTCATGAGGCTTAAGCTTCCCCGCAACTTCCTGTGCAGCCTGCACAGGGCTCATCTTCATCTTCTTTGCGAGAATAAAGCCAATCTTGCTTGCAATATCCCCCTTCCCCTCTTCCGCAATTTCAAGAGTATTGAAGCATACGCTCTCATCTTCTTCGCTTGCTTTGGAAATAAGGCTTGCAATCTGGTGTTTTGCGTTGAGTATCATGAGAAGCAGTTTATAAGAGAATAAATAAAAAGAAAGAGGATAGGGGTTTTACTCCCTTCCGTCACTTCGGAGCAGTTTGCCGCGTTCCGCGCCTACTCCGAAGTGCCGCCCATCAACTCTACAAGAATCGCATTCTGTGCCCAAAGCCTATTCTCAGCCTCATCAAACACAACCGAGCACGGGCTGTCGATTACTTCAGCAGCAACTTCCACCCCCCGGTGCGCAGGCAAACAATGCATAAAGATTGCATCCGGCTTCGCATGCCCCATCAATTCAGCATTCACCTGGAAACCTGAGAAGTCCGCAAGCCTCTTCGCCTTTTCCTCATCCTGCCCCATGCTTATCCACACGTCCGTATAAACAACATCCGCACCCTTCATTGCTTCCACAGGGTCATGCGAAATAGAAATGCTTCCTTTTGCCTGGGCCTTCGCCTTCTCAAGCATCTCCGGCTTAGGCATATACTCGGGCTTGTCCGGACAAAGCCCCACCACATTAGCACCAAGCTTGGAGAACCCAATCATGGTTGAGTGGAACATGTTGAACCCGCAGTCCCCTACATACACAACCTTGAGCCCTTCAATCTTCCCCTTCTTTTCCATAACAGTAAGCATATCCGCCATTGTCTGGCAGGGGTGGTACATATCCGTAAGCGCATTAATCACAGGAACCGTAGCATTTGCCGCAATCCCCTCAATATCTTTATGGTCATTCAACCTGGCCATAATCCCTTCCACGTACCTGCTCATGGTCCTCCCGGTGTCCTCAATGGTTTCACCGCGCCCAAGCTGGGTGTTCTTCATATCCAGGAACATCCCATGCCCTCCAAGGCGGGTCATTCCAGCCTCAAAGCTCATCCTTGTACGTGTAGATGATTTCTGGAAAAGCATCGCCAGGGTTTTGTCCGGCAATCTCTTCACAAGATCGCCCTTCTTCATCTTGAGTGCAACATCCAACAGATACTCCAATTCCTCTTTGCTGTAGTCTAACAAAGTTAGAAAATGTCTTCCTTTCAGGTCCATATTCCCACCTCCACCCAACTTCATCATATAAATTAAAAAACCCCAGATAAAGCAGGATTAAAAGCCTTCTTTCTCCTAATGTAGTTTTCTTCTAGGGATATTGATGCTCCTTATAATATTAGCCCTGTTTCTAGGACTTCTCACCGGGCTAATCCCAGGGCTGCACCCCAACACCCTTACTTCTGTTCTTCTCTCCCTGAATATAGAATCCCCTGACCTTCCCTTCGCAATAATTGCAATGTTTGCAGTCCACTCCATAATAGCGTACATCCCTTCAATTTTCCTTGGAATCCCGGACTCAACCGTAGTGCTCTCCGTGCTCCCCGGCCACCGCATGGCCATGAAAGGAAAGGGCCTCGAAGCCCTCACAGTAATGGTGGTCTCTGCCATTTTCGCAGTCCTAATCTGCATAACCCTATTCCCGGTATCCCAGGCACTCTACCCGATAGTTTTCCCGGCAATCCAGCCCTACCTTTTCCACATCCTGATAATTGCTTCAGCAATCCTGGTCCTAAGAAGCAGGAACCCACTGGGCGCCCTCCTAATCTTCATACTTGCAGGGATAATCGGAAAACAAGCCTTCTCCTTAGGCCTCCCGGATCCATTCCTCCCATTATTCACAGGAATGTTCGCAATGGCTGCAATCTTTACCTATTCAAACGCAAAGCTTCCTGAGCAAAAACTCCCAAAAAGAATCGACCTTTCCATCCTGAAGTTCGCAGCACTCGGAGTATTCCTAGGATGGATTGCAGACCTGCTTCCCGGAATCAGTTCTCCTGCGCAGGTTGCAGCATTCGCCTCAATAATAGTCCCCTTTGCAGGTGCCGCTTACCTCGCCACAATCGCCTCAATCGGGGTAAGCGAATCCGTTTTCGCATTTTCCACCGCATCCACATTGGGCAAAGCAAGAATAGGCGCAATCGCAGAAGCCTCTTCAATTACCCCCATACAAGATGCACTCCTCCCCTACCTCTCAGTATTCATAATCGGAATCGCTTTCGCCTGCATATTAGTTTACATATTCAGGCCAAAAATAGGGGAAATCTCCAAAATCAATTTCAGCATAATGAACACGATGCTTGCAATCTACCTAATCGCAATTGTTTTCCTGATTGATTCGCTCCCGGGCATAATGCTCTTTTTTGTAGCAACCGCCCTGGGCTATTTATGCATAAGAATGAATGTAGAAAGAACAATCTTAATGGGCTCAATAATCGTACCTACAATTCTTCTTCTGCTCTAATAGATTTCTTCAGTGCTAGGAATCCAGTCCTTAACTGCCCCGCCTTTTATGAGGTGTTGGGTTAACTCTATAAGTTCCTGCCCCGCGTCTATCTTGTCTAGCACTCTTCCGTTTAAGAGGATTTTTACCTCGGTTTTAATGTCGAAGAGCTGTGCGGTTTGGAGGACAATTTTGTCTAGAATCCCAGTCTTTCCTTCTTCGGCAAGAATCTTTACCATGTTCTGCCCATCCATCTCTGGCATATTGTTGTCTGTTATAATGAGGTCGAATTCTCCTTCACTTATCTTGTTTAATCCTTCACTTCCGTTGCTGGCCAGAACCAAATTCTCAGCGTTTACTCCCCCCCTACTCAATATTCTGCAAACTGACCTTAAAATGGGTGGACTATCATCAATAACAAGTACCCTAAGCTGTTTCTGGATTCTGTCTGGCCCAAGTTCTTTTGCCTTTTCCATTGGTTTTGGGGGCATTCCGCCTGAACCATTCTCCATTGGGCAATTGAGTACGCGCTTCATAGATATATTGTGTATAATAGTGTTTTTAAATGTATTTATCTATGGGTACACCCTGGCCCTATCCCTCGGGAACATCATGCACCATGGGATGGGACGCTTCCCCTCCCCTATTTTTATCAAACTATTATTTCACGGATGTACTCTAGTTCGGTCACGCGGGAACATCATGCACTCACGAATATTGTGCATTCCCGTGGCCTTCATGGTAATGCGCTCAAGCCCAATGCTCCATCCTGCGTGCGGAGGCGCACCCACCCTGAATGCATCCACATAGAACTGGAAGTTTGCAGGGTCCAAATCGCGTTTCCGAAGCTGCTCCTCAAGCAATTCCGGAATATGGATACGCTGGGCACCGCTTGAAATCTCAAGCCCCCTGTACAATAAATCATACGCTTTGCACACTTCAGGCGTATCCTCTTTAGGCATAGAGTAAAACGCACGGCTCATTGTAGGCCAGTCATGTATAATGAATAAATCCTCCCCAAGAATCTCGTAGATTTTCTTTTCCTGCTCCTTGGAGAAATCCTCCCCCCACTCTAATTTCTCCCCTTCAGAGTTCAATTTATCCACAATTTCCGTATATGTATACCGCTTAATTTCCGAAGGCACATTAATCCCGGTTTTAAGCAGCCCGAGCTCTTCCTTCATTTCCGCAACCTTCCCGAGTATCGAAAGCGTAACTTCCGAAAGCGTATCCATCCCATCATTATCATCCGCAAAGCCCATCTCCACATCCATCTGTATTACTTCATTCAAGTGGGTCGCAGTGTGGTGCTTTTCCGCCCTCCAAACCGGAGAGGTAATCATGACCTTGTCTATCCCCCCTACTACCGCGAGCTGTTTATACAATTGCGGGGACTGCGCAAGGAAAGCCTTCTGCTCAAAGTACTGTACAGGGAATACTTCCGTTCCCCCTTCCGTAGCCGCAGCCACAATATGCGTGGGGTGCACTTCCTGGAAGCCCATCTCAACGGTCTTCCTCCTGAACTCCTCAATAATTGCTGCCTTAATCCTGAAGATTGCAGCAACATTGGGCTTCCTCAAATCCAGGTACCTGAAGTTCAACCTTGTATCCAAATCAGATTCCACAACTCCAGTAGGGTCTATAGGAAGTTTCTTCTCAACAATGCTAAGCACCTTAACCTCAGAGGGAACTAATTCCACCCCTCCAGGCGCAACCTTATTCTCCACAACGGTGCCAGTAACAGAAATAACGTCTTCCTTGTTCCTTTTCATATTCTCAAGAACTTCATCAGGAACTACGCCCTTTTTCGCAATAACCTGCATAATTCCTGTTTTATCCCGCAACTGGATGAAGACAAGCTTCCCAATGTCCCGGATTTCATGCACCCACCCGGCAACGGTTACTTTCCCCCCCACTTTCTTTTTTGCAGAATCAACATAATCTGTCCTCATCATGAATACCACTTTTGCTGATATTGTTTAATAGTCATTATTAATGTTAGCGGAAACCGGAAAAGAAGATAAATGAGGGCTAGAACCCCTCCATCTATTTTGTAAGGCTAATTTCGATTGCGGATACTTTGCTCATGCTCCCATCTTCAGAGGGAAGCTCTTCCGTCTTTATGAGGATGTCTTTAACCTGTACCTCTGGAAGGAAACGGTTCCTCACAATCTCTGCAACATCTACTGCCCTTGAGATGAGCTTTCCCCTTGCCTTTAGCATCACCATATCAGCCCCGTTGTTGAATTGGGTGACCACTGCAAGCACATAGCTCATCACGCCTTTTTTGCCGACGAAAACGGTGTTCTCGTCTTTCTTCTCAGTCGCTGCTTCGGTTTTCTCAGCTGCTTCTTCTGCCATAGTCTTCACCTTTGTTCCTGATTGAAAATTCTATTGAATTTTCAAAGCGAACAAAATTTGCAATTTTGTTCCCACTTAGTGCACTTGAGCTGAAATTCTACGTATAACCTTTTTAACATATCCCAAACTCAACTATATTGAATTTGTGGTTAGAATGAGCCCAAGAATCGCAATCCTCGACAGGGATTTATGCACCCGCAAAAAGTGCGGTTACCAGTGTGAGAAGGTATGCCCAGTGAACAGGATGGGAGAAGAGTGCATAGTAACCGAAAAGGCTACCCAATTCCCCCAAATAAACGAATTCCTCTGCATCGGATGCGGGCTATGTGTAAAGAAATGCCCCGTAGATGCAATCACAATCATCAATCTCGCAGGGGAATCCGGGGATCCGCTCTACCAGTATGGGGTAAACTCATTCAGGCTTTACAACCTCCCGCTCCCCACAGAAGGCCTCTGCGGAATCGTGGGAAGGAACGGAATCGGAAAAACCACCGCACTCAACCTCCTCTCCAAGAAACTGAAGCCCAATTTCGGTGAGCACACCAAAAAATTCACGGATGCAGAAATACTTGCACGCCTCCCAATCGCAACCCGCCGCTACTTTGAATCCGAAACCGAAACCACCCTGGAGGTATCCTATAAGCCCCAGATGGTGGACAAGCTCAGGGACGCATTCAAGGGAACGGTTGAAAAACTCCTCAAAACCATGGACGAAAGGAACGCTTATGCGGATGCAGTGGAAAAATTCAACCTGAAAAAAATACTCAAAAGGAAAATCCCCCAGCTTTCCGGGGGAGAGCTCCAGCGCGTATCCATAGCAGCAGCCTACCTGAAGGATGCCCACATCTATTATCTGGACGAGCCCTGCAACTACCTGGATATTGAGGAGCGCCTCCGCACCTCCCTAATCCTGAAAGATTTCGCAGAAGGAAGAAAGATGGTGGTTGTTGAGCACGACCTCGCAATCCTGGACTACATGAGCGATTATGTTTACATCTTCTATGGAGAGGAAAACGCATATGGTGTCTCCTCAGGGGTAAAAAGCACAAGGGCAGGCATAAATGAATATCTCGCAGGATTCCTCAGGGAGGAAAACATAAGGTTCCGCGACCGGGAAATCACCTTCAGCAAGTACAGCGAAAGGGAAACCCACACCCAAACAAGGTTCTCCTATTCCCCAATGAAGAAATCCTTCACAGGATTCAAATTTTCCTCGGATGAAGGAGACATTCGCCAGGGAGAAATTGTAGGAATTGTAGGAAAAAACGCTTTGGGAAAATCCATTTTCGTAAAGATGCTTGCAGGGATAGAAAAACCGGATGAGGGTGAGCCGGGAAAATTCAAGGTCTCCTATAAGCCCCAGTACATTCAGCCCCAGAAAGACACCACAGTATTCCAGCTATTCATGGGAAGCAACATAAACAAGCAGATTGCAGAAAACGCAAAAAGGGAACTCGGCTTAATGAAACTGATGGAAAAGGACCTGGACCAGCTTTCCGGGGGAGAGCTCCAAAGGGTTTCAATTGCACAAGCCCTTTCCCAAAAGGCAGACATCTATCTATTTGATGAGCCCACTGCATTCCTGGATGTTGAGCAAAGATTAAGGTTCTCCGACCTGCTCCGCAGAACAATTGCGGAAACTGAAAAATGCGCATTCGTTGTAGACCACGATGTGGTTTTCGTAGATTCAATTGCGCACAGATTAATGGTATTCGAAGGAGAAAGCTCTGTGCACGGCCACGCTTCCACCCCATTAAGCAAGAGGGAAGGCATGAACTCCTTCCTGAAAATGGCAGGAATAACCATGCGCAGGGACAAGGATTCCAAAAGGCCTAGAATAAACAAGCCCCACAGCGTTTTAGACCGGGAGCAGAGAGAAAAGAACGAATATTACTATTCCTCAAAAGACTAGATTTAGTAGTACACAGTATCTACTTTAGTTATCTCCCCGTTCTTTGCAATCTCAACAAAGTACCCAAAGCGCGCAGAAGGGGAATCCCATTTCACCTTCCAGCCAGCATCATCCCTGTAAACAACAGGAACCGCATCATCATAAGCCATTACATAATTGTGCACACTCTGCGTACCGGAGTTCATGTGCGAAGCAATTAGCGCCTCCTCCTCAAACCCGATTACGCATCCCGCCCCTTCACATACAGTGCACTCAGATGTAGTAATATATTCCGGAGGGTCCGTAACAAAGTTCTGCATTGGGTAATGGTAGAAATAATGTATCCTCACGGGGCACGGAGTATAAAGCCCTTCAGTAACGCGTGCCCTTATCCTCAGGTAGTCTTCCCCTTTCTCATTTTGGAGGGTTTCCCAGTCCATCAGTTCTGCAACATCCGCATTCGGGTATTTCCCCACCAAATCCTCAAGCACATAATCCGTAGCATCATCTATCTGCACATCTGCCTCGTAGAATCCCATGCCTGCCACTATCAGCAGCGATGCCACAAAAAGAACTATGATCACAGTTGCAAGCCTGTCCTCCATAACCCCATATATCAGAAAAACTTAAATAATCCTTCTGAACCATGGGCACATGCCTTTTTGCAAAATTAAGAAGGTATTTTGCCTACTTTTTCTTTCCCGCGAACTTCATCTGCGGGAAAACCACGGGAGCAGTAAGCCCAAAGAGCCTTGCAATCTGAATTGCATGCAAGGAGGCGTGATAGTAAAGCGCATTTACTATATATTCCCCGGAAGCCCCAGTAATCGTCTTGTTCTTTGCCCATTCCTTTTGGGCCTTTTCAGCATCCTTCCCGATAAATGCAGCCTTTCCGGTTAAATGCAGCCCGCTGTTCCCAGGCGCATATCCCGCCGTATAATCAAAGGTAAGATTCAGCGTATCTCCCTTTGCCTGCGCTTCGGCAATGGAAATATTTGTTTTGAATGATTCCGGAGCCTTAGGGCTGTTCCTTCTTACATCCCCTGCATAAAATTCAACATATTCAAGCTTCATAGTCTCAGCCTCAGCATACCATCACATGCTCATTTTTAATATTTTTCCTATGGGCCTATGGGGGTTTCTCCAGTAGGAGTAGTCGTGCTCATTGGGTATGGCATATACGACCCTTCCCCAATCTGGAAGTACATCCCTGCCCCGAACTCAGGTATTGCAGTACGTATTGTCGGCTCGTACATGGGTGCAGTGTACTGCGGAATTGTTTCGCTGTGCACAAACCCGTATAGCCCCACCCTGAAGAATCCGTATTCCTCTGGCCCGAATTTATACTCGAGGGAAAGCGCTGCACCATAGTCCATATTATCCGTGATGTTCCCCATCACACCCATCCTCCAGTCCTTGGTCTCAAACTCCGCACCGGTATATGCGCCAACCTCATCCTGCCGCACCGGGCCTTCCGCAGTCATCATCTCCCCCGTTGTCCCGGTAACCGCTGCATATATCTTGAATCCGCTTACATGCTCCACAAAGGTTGCAACATCCCACCTTGTTTTGTCCGAATAGAAATATCCACTTGCACCAAGATACACCCTAACGTGCCCATCAAACTTGTCCTGTATTGCGGATTTCCGGTTATAGAACCATTCACTCCAGAGTTCATCCTCTACAGCAGCCATCTGCACGCTTTCCATTATTACACGGTTCTCTCCGGCCCGTATCTCACCCACAAGCGTTTCCGGGACAACATCCGTGTCCAGTGCATCGCAAATCTGGTTCCTTATTTCCGGAGGAACCTCCGAGAAGTTTCCCCTCCTTATCTGGCTCACATACTCATTGTACTCGGTCATAAGCCTCCTGTAATCATTCGCGTCATCCAGAATATTGGAGAAAACCCGCACGGCTCCCTGCACAAATGCGCCCGGCTCTTTCCATACCCAGTCCTCCCCTTCTGCCTCAATCGTTTCGGACACAACTGTTTTCACAAGCAGCACTCCCGCATCAATCGCGGCTCTCTGGAACCAGAAACCATTGAACAACTCCTGCCCTATTCCAGTGCCCACAACTCCTCTTGCTTCTCCGCTCTGGGTTCCGTACGGCCCCCATACAGGAACGGATGCAAACGCTCTCCAGAATCCGCTTTCCCAGTCCACGAGCGTCCTTCCCTGCACCATGTTGAGGTCCTGCTCCCACCACTCTTCATTTTCCTCAATGGTAATGAGCACAACATCAAGTGACCAGTCATTGTTTACCTGTATTCCCAGGTTGTAGTAATTCCATACATTCTCTAGTGACTTTTCATATTTCTCATAGAAATCTGATGTAAGCTCCCCTGCATGCATCGGGTTGTTTCCAGCTTCCCTGCGCAGCTCCTCATAATCAGCCATCATCTGGTCAAGCCCGGAAATCCTGCTTATGTCCAGCCTTGCGCCGCTTCCGCTCTCAAGGCTCTTAATGAGCCCCACGGTCCTCCAGAATACCTGGTTGTGCTCAATTTCCCCGGAACCAGCTTCATACTCGCTTGTTTCCTGGAGCTGCTCCACAACATGGATCAATCCACCTATCACAAGCCCATCTTTCTTTTCGCTGTGTTTTGCACCGTAAAGAGTAGCCCCGACCCTGTGCAGGCTGTGTATATACTGCTGCACACCTTCCGCCTCACTCATAAGCGCCATTGCTTCCATGTTTGAGGAGCCGGCCTCATAGAACAGCCCCCCTCCCCCGCGGTCAAACTTGGTTTCCCTGCTCTGGGTTTTTATGAAGAAGCCTCCTCTCCCGAACATTGTTTCCTCAGCTTCGCGCTCAGTGGTTTCCCCTGCAGTGGATTCCCCGAGCCCCGCACCAATGTCCAGCTCCCAGGCGCTCTTTTCCTTTACTCTCCTCATGGTATAATTGACATCCTGGAGCACATACTTGTCTTCAAATGTTTCGCCCCCTTCTCCTTCTCTCTGTATCGTAAGCATTTTCCCAGGAAGCGCAATAACATGAATATCCGTTGATTTTACTTTCCCGGTTGCATCCAGTTTCTTCACGGTTGTTGCTTCCGCAGGTGTCCACTGCAAAAGAAGCGGCTGGTCCGCTCCCTGTTCCTTTAGGAACGGGACTGCCTGCACGTGCCCAAGCCATGCAGTATCTTTAATATCAAATGCAATCGCGCCTCCCCCTCTATCTATTGTGGGCTCAACGTTCCATGCATAAGTAGTGGGAGTATCAAATGCCTGGTTCCCGAACCCTGCAACATAATTCAATGCATCAACGAAATCATTCTTTCCCCCCTTAATCTCAAAGATTGTTCCGTCTTTCTGTATGTAGTAGTACCTTGCAGTCATTACCTGCTTGCCTTCCACATTCTCGAGCATGTTCACAACCGCAAGGCTCTGGCTCGGGTTTGTTGGGTTCCAGTGTGTCGCAACAGTATTAATGAGAAGCTCTTTGCTCTCATCATCCGCAGCAAGCGACTGCTCATAGCCCGCAAGCGCGCTGTCTATCCCCGCAACCTTTTCATCATCGCTCATTCCCCCGCTTGCAATCGGAAGTTTTCCTATGGGCACAGCAAGCGCTCCAATTCCTCCAAACGCACGCTCTTCCCCTTCTACTCCGCCTCCCCATAGTACGCCTCCTGTAGGAGTGATAAGCGCACCCGCAGTGGCCGCTCCAACATCCCAATCCTCCTCAGCTTTTTTCCCTGCAACACCTGCAAAGCCTCCGCCCCCTATAAGCGGACCCCCATATTCAGGCATATCCGTTGGGATAAACGCCTTGTTTATTTCCATAATCAACCGTGTAGGGCTAAGGGATGAAATGTTCACCCCAGGAAGGTATTCATTAATCGGAACCAATGGGTGCTGCGGCTCCACATAATTCTCAAATGCCTGCCCGACCGCACTAGCCCAGGTGGGCACGGAAAGCTGCCTGAACTGCGGCATGGTTAACCCTCCCCCATAGCTCATCGGGGAAGTCTTCAACCCACCTGCAGTATACGGGCTCCCAGTCGCAGGGAACGGAACCCTGTAAGGCATAAAGTATGGAGGGATAAATCTCCTTCCCCTATCCAAGGGAGTAAGCAGCCTCGGAGTATATCCCGGAGGCTTCTGCTCGATTGAGTGCGGAGGAGCCTGGTGTATGTACACCTTGTCATCCATCAGCTCCATCCTTTCATACTGGCTCAGCGCACTCTTGTCTATTTTCGCAATTTCCTGCAGTGCAGTATCCAGCCTCGTAACCACTCTCCTCACATTCATTCCCTCAGGGAAAAGAGAGGCAGGGGAAAGCTTTGAGGTAAGCGGATTTGTTTCCATATCTATCCTTGTAGAAATAACCGCCATCGCATCCCGGAAAACATCTGCATCCCCTTCACAAATCTCCGCAATGTTCTGCATTGCCTGGAAATACCTGGGGATAAGCGTCGGGCTCACCGCATTAAGCTTTGAAACAGTGCTCACAACAAGCCTTTTCTCTTCCATGCTGTCCAGCCCGCTGCTGTAAACTGTTTCAAGATACTTGAAGAATGCAAGGGCCGCAATCGGGCTCAGGTTTGAAATCTTGTCATACATCTGCGCTTCCAGCTGGCCCATTTCCGCGCCTTCCATCTGCGGGGAAACCATTGGGAAATAATCCGTAAACCACTGGGCCTGCGCCCTCTTCACTTCCGCAAGCCCGAGCCTTGAATCAATCCTGTTCTGCACTTTATTGATGTATGCAGAATCGCTTGTCTTGATTCCCTCAAAAAGGTTTGCGGAAGTTGCATCCAAAGCTGAAAGGTATTTTTTGTAAATTCCAAACAGGTTCTTATTTTTTGAAACTGCATCAAGGTATTTGGTAAGTGTTTTGTCTTCCGGAGCCACAGTATTGTACATATTGTGCAGCATTGCCATGCCGTTGCGCACCATTGCAATTCCATAGAGCGCTTTCCGCACATCATTAGCACCCTTGGTTTCTATCCCCAGGTCCGCAATCCACTTATTTAATTTCGCGATTTCCGCATCCGCTTCCGCGTGCCCAAGCTTTGATTTTTCATCGCCCAGATAATTAATTCTGTAAACCATTTTCTGGAGCGCCCAGTCATTTGGGTTCTCCTTGTAAACTGAAATCAGATTGGTTAACGACATATCCTCTATAAATGAGGGATAATTGGTTGTCTCTTTCTTGGTGCTGGGCGGCCCTTCAATCTCTTTTTTTGGAACAGAAGAAAGGTCTGCAGGCTTTGCTTCTGGCCCCCGATTATATTCTTCTGCAGGAACCCCCTGCGCAAGCAATGCACGCAAAAATCCATACTTAGAATCATTAAGCGTCCCCTCCTCAAATACCGGCTTTCCCCCACTCTTTTCATACTTGCTGAGTACTTCCGCCATCACTCCCACAACTGAATATTCCTCCTCAAGTGAATCAACATCAACAGATGGCTTTACCAGCTCCCGCAGCTTTTCCACTACGTACTCATAGGAATCCTCTCCGTGCGTACCTTTCAGGATTTCCTCCTTATTCATGAGCCTTTCAATGAATTTTTCATCTTTTGGGCTGTAGCTTTCATTGTTCATTATTTTCAGGCAGTTTCCAAGGGTTGCAACCAGCTGTAAATTCTCTTCACTGCCAAGCCCCATCTTATTAAGCTCCGCTTGTGCATCTTTGATAAGTGAATCTATTCTTTCATTAATTTTATCCTGAGATTTGACAACACGCCTCGCCATTTCTTCACCACTATTATAATTTGTAGCCTTAGTAGTATTTATATCTTGCGCAGATGCACCGAAGGCAGCAGCAAATATTCCTGCAGCAAGAACTCCCGAAAAAAATCTTTTTGCTTTAAGCCCTGCCCGTCCAATCCTTGTTGCAGCTGTTGGTGCACCCGCAATGGATTTTTTCCCAACCGGTCGGATATCATTTACTCTGCGCCACTTCATTTACTCACTTTTTTGAACCTGCCCAGATTCTTATCTGAATGTCACACTTTGTAGTTCGCATAAGCGGGCAAAAGGCCCGGAAACTGTGTGTGACTCAGATAATCGGGCTGTTGCCCGGGAGCCACACACAGTTTGGGAACTACAAAGTGTGAGTCACTAAATATTGAAAATTAAGGATACTTCTGCCCACCAAGGTTTTTTAAATTAATCCGTCAGTACGGGTCATCCATCAGAGGGGGTTTCACATCCTTGTTTTCCGCAAATGGATTTTCATCAATGGGCATTGCTTCCAGCTTTTCTTCCAGGAATGGGTTTTCCTTAAGGTATAATGCCCCAGGCTCTTCTTCCACTCCTGCATCCGCAGGTTTTTCCGGCCCTACAATCCGGTATCCCGTGTATCCCTTCATAGCCTCGGGAATCCTGGGCCTGGCTATCCGCACAACCGGCTTTTTCTCGCAGCAGCCTGAAAGAATTGGAGGGCTCACCAGAATGAGGCCTGCAACCGCAAGCTTTGCAAATTTCCCAAAAATTTTCCTTACTGGCCCCTTCTGTTCCTGAATGAGCTTCATCTCCCTGATGTTCATGTATGTGTATATATGTGTTACAATTTAAAAATCTGAGCGGCTTTCAGTTTTTCCGACGAAGCGCAGCAACCTTTAAAAACAGGAGCTTTCTAATATAGCGTTCACCTAATTTGCGCCGAAATATGCGCGATGTGTTGTGTTTCAACTAGGTAGGAGCATGCATCTCGCATGTTCGACTCATGCTTCAAGAGCCAAGAGAAAAGATAGTACATGCGAATTACAAATTACCTCGCATGATTCCTTAAGAAGAAATGTACTCTAACAAGTTTAGGATGTAAAACAAACTCCAGTTGATCCTGCTGGAGGGTACTGCTATCGGAGTTCGACTAAGCCATGCAAGTCTAACCCTAGGACTTCCTAGGGTGGCAGACTGCTGAGTAACACGTAGTTAATCTACCCTATAGACGGGGATAACCTCGAGAAATTGAGGACAATACCCGATATTCCTCTTATGCTGGAATGCTTAGAGGTTTAAATGAGCGGTGAATTGGAGCCGTTTTCGCTGTAGGACGAGACTGCGCGGGATTATGGTTGTTGGTAGGGTAATGGCTTACCAAGCCGATAATCTCTAGGGGCCATGAGAGTGGTGGCCCCCAGAAGGACACTGAGACAAGGGTCCTAGCCCTACGGGGTGCAGCAGGCGCGAAACCTCTACAATGCTGGAAACAGTGATAGGGGAACTCCGAGTGGCG
>JAQBFN010000051.1:0-39995 GCA_032123335.1 Microcaldota archaeon | reverse complement strand
AATCCCTTGGGAGTGGTGGTTTTGAACTGTTTTAATTCTGTGTTCATTACACGGAGGGATTTTTCCCCTTCGAATTCTACTCCCTCTGGAAGTGTTATGCCGAACCGGTCGAGAAGGTATTCCCTGAATCTTTGTTCCTGCATTAATCCACCTTCCTTATTTTTGCAAGAAAGAATCCTTCGCCGTTGAATTTATGGGGATAAATTCTTGCAGTTTTTTGGAATTCGATTCCAAAATCAGGGAGCCCTGGCTCTGCGTTGGGGATTTCAACATTTTCTAGTTTTGCGTTTGGGTGCTTTTCTAAGAGGCGGGAAACAGGGAGCTCGTTTTCATTCGGGGAATATGTACATGTGGAGTAGATGAGGGTTCCGCCTGGTTCCAGGTGGGAGAATGCTGTGCGGAGGATTGTGCTTTGCAATGCTGAGATGTTTCGCGAGTATTTTTCGTCCCACCATTCGTAGGCTTTTTCATTGCTGCCTAATCCGGAGCAGGGGGCATCCACTAATATTTTGGAGAATTTATGTGGGGAAGTAAAGCGAGCGCCGTCCTGGTTCATGGTGGCTGTGTTTATGACTCCAAGGCGCTCTAGGTTGTTGGCAAGGGCGCTGATTCTTCCCTTGTTTTTGTCGTTGGCTAGGATTACTCCCTTGTTCTCCATTAGGGCTGCGCACTGGGTGGTTTTGGAGCCCGGGGCTGCGCAAATATCGAGTACCTGCTCCCCGGGTTTTGGGTTGAGGATGTGTGGGGGAAGCATGGATGAAAGGGATTGGGTGTGGATCCAGCCTGTTGCGTAATCGATTGTGTTTCCGAGGCCTTTTTCCGGGAGTTCTTCAATCTGGAAGGTGCCTGGGAGAAAAGTGGATTTGAGCTTTAGGTTTGTCCAGTTGAGGTATTCTTCTTGGGTAGTTTTGAGGGTGTTTACCCTGAGATAATAGGGGAGGTTTTGCTGGAACTGGAGGCAGGATTCTGCATCTGTGTATTGGTTTAGCCAATTGAGATATTCCTGCTTTTCCATCGGTAGGAATTTGCAGGGATTATGCTTTAAAGAGTGGGGCACAAAAAATTGAGCAATGAAGGTTAAGGGAAGGGCTATCCGCGTAAAAAAGAGCGACGGGGAGAAAACCAAGAACGAGCTTAAGGAGCTTGGGCTAATTGATGAAAGGCGGATAATTGACAGTGATGAAGAGTTTGTGTATATCCCGGTTTTGGAGGGGTCCTGCGGAAGGGAGGTTGTGGAAAGGGAACTGGAGCAAAAGGAAGTAAGGAAGGGGTTCAGGGAGTTGCTGATTGAAAGATTTGGTGAAGAAAACGCAAAGGGAGTTCTATCTTCATATGATGTGGTTGGGGATATTGCGATAATCCATATTCCGGAAGAGCTTGCGGAGCGTGAAAAAGAAGTGGGGAAGCTGCTGCTTGAAGGAGATAAAAAAGTGCACGTGGTTTTGAAGAAAGCTGGGGGAAGGGAAGGGGAGTTCCGGATTACTAAGCTTGAGCATCTTGCAGGGGAGGAGCGCACTGAAACAGAGTACGTGGAGAATGGAGTACGCATGAAGCTGGATATTTCCAGAGTTTATTTTTCTCCAAGGCTGAGCAATGAGCGGAAGCGCATTACCGGAGAGGTGAAAGAGGGAGAAAATGTATTGATTTTGTTTGCGGGGGTGGGGCCTTTTGCATTGGAGATTGGGAAGGAAGTGCCTTCTGCAAAAGTTGTGGGGGTGGAGCTCAACCCGGATGCGGTGAGGTATTTTGAGGAGAATATTCAATTGAATAAGCTGGGGAACGTGGAGGCGGTGCTGGGGGATGCACGCAGGGTTGTGGAGGAGAAATTTGTAGGATGGGCGGGGAGGATTGCGATGCCGCTTCCCAAGGGGGCCTTTGAGTTTCTGGATGCTGCTTTTGCTGCTGCGGATGAGGGATGTATGGTGCATTTCTACAGCATGGTGGAGAAGGCTGAGGGAACTGGGGAACTGAAGGAGAAGATACTGGAAGCTGCAAAGAAAGCCGGGAGGGAAGTTGAGTTTGTTTTTGAGAAGGAAGTAAGGCCCTATTCTGCATCAACTGTACAGGTAGTAATTGATTTTCGTGTTAAGTAGCTAGACAATTCCCAGGAGAAGGGCTGCAATTGTAAAGATGAATATTCCTGCAGTGATTGGAGGGAGCGCCGGGAGAATTTTGTGGTGCTTCCATGCAACAAAAAGAACGAATAAGGTTCCCAGTGTGGCGCCTGCGAGCGCGAAAAGGGAAAGCATGGGGCTTATTGTGTAGGCAGCAACCTCCACCATTATTGGGAGTGAGAGATCACCGGTCCCTAAATCCAGGCGGGATTTCTTTCCGCTTGGAAGGGTTTTTTCTGCGGAAATGGTAAATGCCATGTCACGCTCCACAATTTCATTGGCCATTGTAATCATGTGCTTGGTCTTGAATACGGAAATGTAATCATAGATTGCAAGGATGAAAAGGAAGATGAGAGCGGTTGTAAATCCGAAGGTGAATCCAAAAACTGCGCCTGCGCCTGCACTGGAGATGAGGGCTGCGATATTCTTGAGCTTGTGGTGGTAGAGCTGCTTGAGCACTGAGAAAATCATTGCAAGCAGGATTGCAACCACCATGGATTCCAAGGTGGCGACCATAAATGGCTTGATTAGTGCATAGAAGAATATGGAAGAGGTTGCGGAGATTACTGCGAGCTCCAGCAGCGTAAAGAGGAGCGAGATGTGTAGGCGGTGCAGAAGTATGAAAAGGACTGCACCAAAGATGACTGCAAGCACAAAGTAGAGTAGTGAAGGGGCGCCGGCTTCGACCATCATGAACGTGCCGATGTATTCATTTGTGAGCGCATCCTCAATTATGTATGAGCCTGCATAGATGCCCATGAATTGGGATACAATAAACATAAGCAGAAGTGTAAAGTACAGTCGCATTGGTTGAGTATGGAATGGAAAGAATAAAAAACTACTGATTTCCAACGAGTGCAATCCACCCGGGCTCTTTTTCGTAAACTTCTCCCTTGCGCATGAGCTCAGTAAGGATGCGCTTTGCTGTGCCAGGATCAAGGCCTGCTGCTTCCGCATCATCAAGCACTTCCTGCCTGGGAACGGCTTCCTGTTCCCTGGTCTTGTCCCGGATTATGTCAAGGATTGTTTCTATTTTTTCCACCTGGGACCGGGTCCTTCCTGTGGTGATTATGTCTACATCGAATCTTCCGGTTTCCTGGTCTGTGAGAACTTTTTTGAGTACATAGTCCAGGAGGCCAACTGAAACCTGCGCATCCGCAAGATCAACTGTTTCGGAAAGGCGCATCTTTGCATGGGCTTCCGCGAGGCGGACCAGCCCTTCAAGGTAACGCGGGGTTATGGGCACGGAACCGCTGGATTTCCCCCTTCTTCTGATGTCCAGGTAGAATTCCTTTATGCGATTCTTTGCTGACTCTGAAAGGATCGGGTGGACGTAGCGGCGGGCATATGCGATGTACTTTCTGAGGATTTCCTTGTCCAGTACATCGTCATCATCTCCTGTGAAGATGCCCCTTGCGGCTTCTATGTGCGAAGAGAGGATGTGCTCCGCAAGGTTGAGGTCCTTTTCCTCATCCAGGACATCCAGGATTGGGAACAGGAGGTCGAAACGGGAGAGAAGGGAAGGCGGAACATCAAACTGGTCCGCAAGGTTCTTGGTTTGGTTAAACCTTCCATGCTTTGGGTTGGCTGCCGCGATTATTGCGGTTTTTGCCTTGAATTTTGCAACAATCCCTGCTTTTGCAATTGAAACGGTCTGGGATTCCATTACCTCGTGCAGGGAGGCGCGGTCCCCCTCATCAATCTTGTCAAATTCATCTATTGCGCCTATTCCTCCGGAGGCGAGAACCAGGGCACCGGCTTTGAGGGTCCAGCCTCCATCCCCGAGCTCGTCCTTCTCTGCGGAAGCAGTAAGACCTACACCTGAAACGCTTTTTCCGCTTACATACATGGATTTGGGGGCAAGTGCTACTGCGGAGTTCAGGAATCTTGTTTTTGCGATACCCGGGTCACCGATCAGGAGCAGGTGGATGTCGTCCCTTACTGCGGCGTCTCCCCTCATCATTTTTCCCTTTGTGCCTCCGAAAAGCTGGAGAGCGAGGGCTTTCTTCACTTCGCTGTAACCATAGATTGCAGGGGCGATTGAGGCGAATATGCGCTCAGTTATGTCCGGCTGCTTAGACATTTCCTTAACCCTTTGGATGTCTTCCTTTGTGAGGGTGATTTCTTCGAAATCCCGCTTCAGGCTTTCAACATGGACGGTTTCCACATAGCGGTTGAAGATGAGCTCATTTTTCTGGCGGAAATTCTGGGTGGGCTTGATGCGCATGATCCCGGTAATCTGGACGTTTTCCCCTGGGTTTATGTTGTTTACAAGGTCGTCCTCGAGCCAGATTTCCATTTTTGCTGCGGGTGCGCCTCCGGACACTTTTTCCAGGAGGTCCTGCACCTCTGCTTTCTGCATATCCGTGAATTCGGACTTTTCTTCGTTTGGAACAAGGGCGAGCTTTTTGCAGGAAACGCACATCCTTGGGGGCTTGAAGTTCCTTGAGACAATTACGTCATATTTCTCTCCACAGGCCTGGCAGGAATAGTGCGCTTTCTTTACCTTGTGCATTACATCCGTGCGCTTGGTTACGATTCCCTTGAAGCACACGAGTTCATTGAGCTTTTTTGAGCTCAGTCTCTCAATCATTGTTTCTGAATTCGGGGCGTTGAAAAAGCGCACATGGGGCTTGAATTCTCCCACTCCTGGGGGGAGGGTCAGGTTCATGTTCTGGACTGCCTCTTCTGCGGCTTCGGTTACTACTTCGGGTTCGGAGAGAAGCTGTTCCCCAACAGCGGTATCGAATTTGTCCAGGTCCTGGAAATCCACATTTATGCTGCGGAGGGTCGGGTAGGAGGCAAGGACGTCGTTTATTTTTTCCCTATAGATATTAGTAAAGAAGTCTTCGAACACAGATACTAGAGAAGTAAGATCCTGCTCACCCATAGGATTTGGTATATATGTTCGGAGGGATTATTAAAGGTTTTCTGGGGGTGGGTTGCCGGTAAAGGGAATTTGCGGACCTAGTGGCAACCTGGCCCATAGACAGGTTTATTAATATATACAATCTTAAATAAGCCAGCTCGGACGTAAGTCCGGGACTAAAAAAATAGGTGAATATGTATGGATAACGAAGGCGGAAGGCCTGAAAAAGAAATGCACGATGCAGTTTGCTCCAAGTGTGGGAAAGCCTGCCAGGTGCCTTTCAAGCCTACCGAAGATAGGCCTGTGTACTGCAGAGACTGCTACAGGCCAAAGAGACCTAGGTTCTAGAGAGAATTCTAATCATTTAGAGTTATTCAGAATTTAGTTTCTTTTTTTTATTTATTTTATTTTTAGTGAAGTAAACTAATTATTTGCGTTTTGGCACAGCCCAAAAGCCTTTAATCTTTATTTTAGAGTTATGGAGTATGGAAAAGGGAATATTGCTTATTATGGATGGGCTCGGAGACCTTCCGGACCGGAAGGGGGAAACTCCGCTTTCTGCTGCTAAAACCCCGAATATGGATAAAATGGCGAAGGAAGGAATACTTGGGATGCTTTCCCCCATAGGTAAGGGGAATGTTCCTGGGAGCGATACCTCACACCTTACCCTGCTTGGGTATCCATACTGGGATTTCTACTGCGGAAGGGGGCCGCTTGAGGCCCTTGGGTCCGGGATTACGCTGAAGGAAGGGGATGTTGCTTTCCGTGCGAACTTTGCAACCGTGAAAGATGGGAAAATTGTGGATAGGCGGGCAGGAAGGATTGGTACTGCGGATGCGCGCACGCTTGCAAAGCTCCTGAAGAAGGTGACGATTGCGGGGGTAGAAGTTACTTTTGTTAATACTGTTGAGCATAGGGGAGTTTTGATATTGCGGGGGAAGGGGCTGGAAGCGCACGTTTCCGGAACCGACCCGCATGCGCTGGAGAGGGTTCCGCAGAGCAAGGCGCTGAAGAAAGGGAGTGAGAAGACTGCAAAAGTGCTGAATGAGTTTACAAAGAAAGCAATGGATATTCTTGGGAAAGCGAAGGAGAATAAGGGTAGGGAGTTGCCTGCGAACGCTGTGATTTGCAGAGGGGCTGGAACCTATCGGAATGTGGAGCCGTTTGCAAAAAGATTTGGGATTACGGGGGCCTGTGTTGCTGGAGGTGCATTGTACAAGGGAGTAGCGGAGTACATCGGGATGGATGTGCTTTATGTGAAAGAGGCTACCGGAACTAAAAATACTGATTTGAAGGCGAAAGCAAAGCATGCTGTGGCTGCGCTGAAGAACCATGATTTTGTGTTTGTGCACGTAAAGGCTACGGATAGTTGCGCGCATGATAAAGATTGCGTATGCAAGAAAAAAGTGATTGAGCGGGTGGATAAAGAGTTGATTCCTGCGCTCATGAAAACCGGGGCGAATATTGTGATTACCGGGGACCATTCGACTCCGTGCTCAATCGGGGAGCATACGGGGCACGAGGTTCCTTTGCTTTGCTGGGGAAAAGGGTTCAGGGTTGATTTCTGCAAGAGATTCACTGAAGTTGCGTGCATGTACGGAGGCCTGGGGCACGTGGATGGATGGGATTTGTTCCCGATTCTTATCAATGCGATGGAGAAGGGGAAGAAAGTAGGTACCTAACTTAATTAATCTAGAAAAGAAGAAAAGAAAAAAGGGAAAAAAAAGGTTTAGCGCTCTTCAGTTATTATTGCGTCCTGCCCTTCAACAACCACTGAGATGACGTTTGCCTGTGCCTCGTGCTTTATGTTCTCGTTTATGTCATCCACATAGTTGTACCAGACAAGCATCTTTCCGCGGAATTCCTCGTTTGGCTGCATCTGCACCAGGTATCCATCAGAATCTCTGCAACGTACGTTTAAGAAATCCTCTGAACTCCCTGTTGGGATTGTTTCTGGAGGAACGTATTCATTTGCATTCTCTAGCGCAACATCTGTCACCTGTGCATTTGTGCAGAGGACTCCGTGGACTTTCACGGTCTTTCCGAGCTTGTTCCAGATACGGACGTTCATGCTTACATCGCCACCATCAGAGTAAAGCTGAGGGTTTGGTTCGCTGCATGAGAATCCCTGCTGCTGGAACAGACACAACTCAGGTGCCCTGAACGGGTTCAAATAAATAAGCGCAGCAATTACAATAACAATTGCGAGCAGCGCCCACCCGTAAGTCATCAGGTACTCCATCGCCGCCTGACCTTTTCTGTAATTTTTCATCATTATCACCTAGAAGAACATACTTGCGAACAGTGAATCCAGGAAGGATGCCACCAAAAAGTACACCGCGTAAGATAGTAACAGCAGGAACGGGAAGTACTTTATTCCCTGGGTCTTTGAGCCTGCCCGAATTATCCCAAGCAAGAGGGAGGAGATAAGAGCGGTTACGAAGACCAGCGCCATGCTGAACCAGAAGAACTCTTCAGTGCTTACGGAAGGTGCAGTTGGGGTTACGAGGAAGCTTGCGGGCATTCCTGATGCCCCTGCATCAATCCCCCCTGCGGGCATGTATGCAAACGCCATCGCGAGAACGCTGATGAGGTTTGTTGCCACTGAGAACAGGAAGGGCGCCCCGATTGAGGAGGCGAATACAAGGAAGATTATGTATACGAGAAGGGTTGTTGCGATGTCCTTTTTGTGCATCGACACTTCCCTTGCATCCTGCGCGGTCTCCTCAAGGATTTCCGCGATTTCACCACCTGTTGCAAGTGCCTGCTTCAGGAGAAGGAGGGTTCTGTGGAGCACACGGGAATTGAAGCGCATGTCCAGGTGGTCCAGGGATTTCTCGATTGGTTCACCGGAGAAGGCGCTCTTGATTACCCGTTTTACCTCAATTGAGAAGAGGCCGTAATCAGGCTTTGCGGCATACCACATTGCCTGGTCAAGGGTCATTCCTGAACGCACGTTCCCTGCAACCAGGGTGAGGAAATCAGGAAGGACTTCCTCCACTGCGTTTTTCCTTGCTTCGGTCTGGAGCAGGATTACTGTCCATACAAGAACGTATGTGGCAAGGAAAGTAACTACGAATGCTGCAATGAAGCTTATGATTATGGAAATGATGTCCGGAACCAGGAATGCTGTGCCCAGCATTGCATAAATGAACTTGGGAACTGCAGATGTGTTAAGGAACACAAGAAACAGTAACAGGCCCACAAGCACGTTAAGCACAATGAAGAATCCCATGAATGACTCTGCAGGGACCATTATGCCTGCTCCTGCAAGGGACTTCTCGATAGCCCTTATGCGCTTCCTTGAAAGAAGCCTCCCGATTGTTTCGTAAAAACCCATGAGTGCGCTCATAATAATCCCTCAGAATGCATACTTTGGCCTGGAAGTTTCCACCATTGACAGGAACATGAATTGTACCACTCCCACCATAAGCAGGAAAAGGAGCAATACAGGTGCATTGAGAGTAAATCTCCCGGAGCCAATGAACGAAAAGAGTATAATCGCAAACGCAAGGCCGAGTGAAGGGAAGATAATCCCGAAAATCATGTAGAACATGATGAGGGGGTTAAGCTTCTGCCCGTATGCCTTGAGCTCGATTATCTGTTCCCTGAAGACCTGGTTCAGCACCACTTCAAGGGAATCCGCAACATCCGCACCAGAGCCAACGGAGTTTGCGAGCTGAATCATTATCCTTCTGAATGAAGGGGAGGGGTTGGTTTGCACCACCTCCCTTATTGCCTGGGCAATGGGCGTTCCCAGGGTTATTTTTTCAACAATCCTGTTGAATTCCCTGCTTACTTCACCATAGCCTCTTGAGATACCTACCATTGCATCAAACAGGGGCATTCCAGAGCGGAGCCCGATGAGGAGGTGCCTCACTGCGAAAACAAGTTCATAATCTATTGACTTCTTCCTCTTGAGCACCATTACTGATGGGTACATCATGAAGTAAAAGAATGAGAATATAATGTATAAGAAGAACAGCAGCACGCTGAAGATGGCGGCCATGCTTACAGCAGAAACATCCAGGACCACGAATGTGAGCACTGCTAGGGCAAGTGCAGAGAAAAATGCGGAAACAATTGCCTTGTCCATAAACCTTTCGGGCACATCCTTCATGTCAGCGAGAATCATCTTCTTCCTTAACGTAGGGAAATATGGAAGGATGAATTCGGAAAGGGAGCGGATAGGCCCTCTTTTTCCAGAGGCCCTTGCTGGAAGGGCAACGGGGGTCACTATTGTTTTCTTCGGGCTTGCCATGTCTTCACCAAATAAATATTATAATACTACTTTCCACCAAAACGTTTATTTATAGTATCCTCATCGAGGCCTGTTTCCTTTGCCATCAGTTTCCTTGCAATCATCAGTGCATCAGAACGCTCGATTTCCCCTCTTGCATACTTATCGTATGTGCGCGAATCCTTTGCCTGAAGCAGGTTGAACAGGGATTCCTCCGAGGTGCTTGCCACCTGGGAAAGCTTCATCGCATCTGGATCGCCTGCAGCTTCAAATAGGACTGCGCGCTTTGTTTCAAGCTGGGAATGTATCTCTTCCCCTATTGAATTCTTAAGTGAGGAAAAATCATGTGAATAGAAATCCTTGAGAGTGCCTTTGAGTGTTTCGGATTCAGGAGTGGACTGGCCCCTGGCTTTGAGCTTTGCAAGCTCCGCGCTGTGCTTTGCGGTGAGGTAATTCTGGTACCTCTCTATTATTTCCATGAGGGTGTGCTCAAGGTGCACAATGTTTTTTGAGAATGTTTCGAATGCAGGCTCCCTGTGCTCAACCGCGCGCTGGGCTTCCATTGCGGCGAGGAGGCTCTTGAGGTTCTCCGAGTATATTGAATATATCCTGTTTTTTGCTTCCTTTACTTCCATTTCCTGCTCGTTTTTGAGGGCAGTATAGAGCGAACCTTTTGGGAGTCCTCCCGCGGCTGCTTTTCCGCCTTTTCCTTTGAGCAGACCCCTGAGCATAACGATTTCCTTCTTGATTTCTGCACGCCTGTCCATGGAGCGCTCCTTGAACAGTTCCCTTGTTAGCTCCATCATGCGCTTTTTTGTGTCTTCCAGATTTACTTTCTTGGTGGTTTTCCCAGTCATCTGGCTCCCTAACTGGGTTTCCAGCCGGGTTATTGTTTCTTCTGCTTTTTTGAGGGGAGATTCGTTCAGGGCTGCGGGGAATACAATGTTGAGTGCAGGTACTCCTGATTCCTGGGGCCCGGGGAGGATCTCCTTCCTTATTATAGCGGGAACAGGTGCGGGCTCCGGTTTAGGGAGCTCAATAGGCACTTCAGGAACAGGGGCATCATCAGGAATAGGAATAAGTTCGCCTTCAGGGACAATCTCCTCTTCCTCTTCAGGTTCTTGACCTGGTTCCGGAGCTTCTTCCGGAGTGGCAATGGTTTCCTGGATTTCGGTGGTTTTGGGAAGCTCGGGCGGATGCTCTGCAGCCTCTGCTGCTTTTGCCCGCTCGAGTTCTGCCGGGCTGGGAACCGAAGGCTCAACCTCTTCAGGTGTTTTGAGTTCTTCGGAGAGCGGGAGCGGAACCTCTGCTTCTTTTTTCCCCTCCACGCTTATCTTTTTCATTTCCTTTTCAATTTCCTTTGCTTCATTCTGCACTGCCTTGGGGGCAGGCTGGGTGGGCTCCGGGGAAGGACTGTTCTTTTCCCCAAACATCTCCACATCCATCTGGGAAGCACTAAGGATCTTTTCCATGCGGGTATATTGGTTTAGTATGCCAGGGTACTCCATCTCATGGATATCCGGGGGGGATAATTCGAGCGTGCGCTCCACCTTCGTCCTCTCGATCTTGGGAGGAACGTACTCGCTTGCTGACTGTTCTACCCGGGAAACTTCATCTATGGCAGCCCTGAAATCCATCCGGATACCCTCAGAACTCCCATCCCTTGTTCTTCTTTACTGCCGACATTACTTCCTCCGGAGTTTTGTAATAGTTGGAAACGATTGATCCTACTTCATTCACGGCTTCGTATCCATGCTTCACCATCCAGTTGAGCACAGAAACCTTATCTGCAACATCCTGGTCGATTTCCTTCGGGGTAATGCCTGAGTATAGTTCGATTGTTTTTGCAATGCGGTCCAGCTTTCCGGATTTCACTGTAACGTCGCGCTTGGAGTCCCACCTGTAAATCATGTTGAGATCTCCGCGGTCCCTTACTTCTGCGAATTCCAGTGTCCTGCGGATGTTGAGCCTTCTCTGCCTGTACTGCACCACAATTCCTGCGAGCGCGTCCAGGTTTTCCTCCGGAACGTTAATCGGGGGGTTGATGAGCCTGCTTATTGTCTGGGATGCATTGTCCGCGTGCAGGGTGGCGTAAACTGAGTGGCCCGTGTGCATTGCCTCGAAGAGAACCTCGGCTTCATTCTGGCGCCTTACTTCTCCGACAACTATGCGGTCCGGCCTCTGCCTGAGTGCATTCACCATGAGGTCAAGCATTGAAACCTCTCCCTTCCCTTCGGGGTTGGGCTCCCTGGTGACCATGGGCACCCAGTGGAGGAAAGACGGGAGGGTAAGTTCCCTTGTGTCCTCAATGCTGATGATGCGCTGGCTTGCGGGAATGAGGCCTGCGAGTGCGTTCAGGAAAGATGTTTTACCGCTTCCTGTTCCTCCGGAAACAAGGAGGGAAAGCTCGCTCTGCACACACAGCCAGATTGTTGCTGCAACCTCAGGGCTGATGGTCTTGCCCCGTATGAGGTTGGTAATTGTCCACGGGTTCCTTGAGAACTTCCTGATGGTCATGGTGTTCCCGTAGTTGGATACTGGGAACAGAGTTGCGTTTACACGGTCCCCATTGGGAAGGTGTGCATCAAGGAGCGGGCTCAGGATGTTTATCTGGCGCCCCACCTTCCTTGCAACCAGGGCTGCATAATCATAGATGCGCTCCTCGTTCTTCATGCGGAGGTTGGTTTTGCACCACCCGTATTTCTTGTGGTAGACCCATGCGGGGTCCCTTGAGTTGTTTACTACAACTTCTTCCAGGAACTCATCGTGGAGCGGGGTTTCAAGTTCTCCCATTCCAAGCGTGTTCTGGATAAGGTAGGATGCGAGTATTTTCCTCTTTTCCACTGGGAGCTGGGGGAAGTTCCTTGCAAGCACCCTCATTGCGGAATCCTGGAATTTTGACTTTACCAGTTCCTGCTTTTTCGGGTCCAGGATTTCGGTAATGTCCAGCTTCACATCGGAAATAAGGTCTGCGCGGAGCTTTGTTTCCAGGAGTAGTTTTGTGCCACCTGCGATTCCAGGGATTGAGATGCTGTAGGTGGGAACGAAATCCTCCTTCTGGACGATGGTGATTTCCACGGGGATTGATTCGCTCAGGAAAGTGTATGAATCCAGTACCTTGATTTTCCTTGACTCGCGCTCGGGGAGGGGTGCGAATTCCTGCTCCCTCTCGATTACTGCAGCAACTTCCAGTTCTTTTGGAACCTCTTCGGGCTCCTTGGTTTCAGGTTCGTAATCTTCTCCCCCTTCAGGGTCATCTTCGTATTCTTCCTGCTTAACCGGCTGCTCAACCTGCTCTTCGGTTTCTTCCATTTCCTCTTCAGGCTCTGGAATCTCCCGGGGTGCTTCCTTAGGGGGTGCGGACCGCATTGCGGCCGTGGCCCTCTGGGATTCCCTGATCCTCTTAACAATGTCCCTTACCGTCTTCTTGGAATGGGACTTCTTCGAACTTTTTCCGGATGATTTTTTTGGTTTTGCCATGGATTCACCATCAATCGGTCTCCCATAATTTACGTATAAGACCTTTTAATTCCTTTCTTTTGCGCTCAAATTCTTCCTGCTCTTCAGAGGTTAGGGAAATTTTTTCCTTTACCTCCTCCTCGGTTTCGCCGCCACCCTTGCCTTTCTTGTCCGGGGATCCGGTCCCTTCGCCCCTGAGGGCGATGAGCTTTGCTTCTTTGGATAGGAGCCTGATATTTTTTTCAATCATGCCCGAGCGGGCATTGAGGTCCGCGATGAGGGTGCGGATTTTCTGGAGCTCACCTTTCTTGGTTTTGAGCTGGGAAACCAGTGCCATTGCATTCTTTGTGGTTTCCGGGGTGGTTTGGTCTGCGAGCTCCCCAATCTGCTTTTTGCTTTCGTCCCTTGCAGACTTAAGGCCCTGCTTGAGCTGAGATGTTTCCTGCCTTATTTTTGCAAGCTGCGCAAGGTACGCATCTATAGCCATTTTTGTTTTGGCCTTGATTTTCTGGAAGGTGGCATAGGTTGCCGTTTCCTCCTCTATTGAAGAAAGGATTTCATCCGCGTCTTCCGCGAGCTGGGACCTTGCATCCTCGATTTCTGTTTTCATTTCCTCCAGCTCTTCAATAAGCTCGCCTATGGAAAGGACGTTTCCTGGGACGCCTGCAAGCGAAGACTCTATCCTCTTGAAATCCTTGGAGATGCGCACCTCGTCCTTTTCCAGTGCAGTGAGCTTGTCAAGTATTTCGGCTTTTGTGGGGACATTTTCCAGGACTTCCTGGGCAATGCTGATTGTTTCGGAATACTGGTCAGCAATTTCGAGGTCATCCACAATCTGCTTTTCAAGCTCCGGGAGCTCTGTTTTGAGCGTTTCTATGCGGTCGTATTCAGCCTGGAGCCTTACGCGGGTTTTTTCTGCATTTATTGAGAGTTCCCTTATGTGGGTAACCGCATCGCGAATTGTATCTGCGTTTGCCTTGAATTCAGAAAGCATTGAGCGGAGGTATTCTGATTCCTCGTGCATCTTCTGGAAATCATCGTTCAGGATTTCAAATTCCTCCTTCACCCCACCGAGTTCAACCTTTTCAGTGGGGGAGGTTCTCTTTAGCTCATCAACGCGGTTCACAATTTCGTTAAGGTGCTTGCCCATGTCCTCAATATGGGATTTTGCATCCCCCACCTTGCTGAGTTTCTTGGAGATATCTTTTTCCTCAAAAGACTTTCCGGTTTTGTCGAGCTGGAGCTCCAGCCCTTTTATTGAACCTTCAATTTCGCTTAGCTTCGTTCCAAGGGAGTCGATTTTTTCTATGGATTGCTTGGAAACCTTTGTTTTCGTTTCTTTTGCAGATTCGATTTGCGTGGAAAGCTCATCTATTCTTGCAAAATCCCTTTCGAATTTTTCCGAGATTTTTGCGATTGCATCTGTGTATTCGCGGAGCTCCCTCTTTCCCTTTTCCTGAATCTCATCAAACTTCGTGATTTCAGATTCCACCTGGGTCTTCCTTTTCCTGAAAACTTCCTTATCCTGTTCCACCTGCTCGGCGGTTGGTGCAAGCCATATGAAGTAGACTTTTGTGAGCTGGTAATCGATTTTTATTATGCCCTCTTCCTCCAGAATGTGTGCCCAATCCTCAACGGTGGTCTGGGGGAGGTTAAGGAGTTTGGAAGCCATTGAAAGATCTATCTTATTCTTCTCTTTGATGATGCGTATCAATGAGTCTACGCCTGTGCTAATGAGGAGGTCCTCCATTTCCATGAGACGTTTATCCTACGCGTATATTTAAAATATTCCGGTAAACCCGAATTTCTGCACGAAAAGAGTATGCTTAATAAGGATTGTGGAAAAAGTATCTGCGATGGCAGTAGATTCGGGGCTCGGCAAAGAAATCAGGAAGGTTGAGAAGAATTCTTTGCAGAAATTCAAGAACCAAAACAGGGTATTGAAGAAATTCGGGAAGCCAGGGCTCAAAGTGTACCGTGCGATAAGGAAAAGCGGGATCGGCATAGATGAATTGATGGAGAAAACAAAGGTTGAGCAGGATCAGCTTTTTGAGATTCTTACTTTTCTTAAGGAGAAGGGGATGATTGAAACCGTTGGGGGGGTTACGGAGGAAGAGCCGGTAGTTGATGAAGAGACTGAGATGGTCGAGCCTGAGGGCATTATGGGGGAGAAGGAGGAAACTCCTGCAACCCTGGCACCTGAGGAAGAGATTGAAGCTGAGGAAGAAACGGCTGAGATTGAGCCCATTGAAGAGGAAGAGGAGGAGGGGCCGCTTGCGCCCAGTGCAGAAATTGAGGCTGAGAAAGAGGAACCCATTCCTGAAGAGGAAGAGAAGCCTGCTGAAGAAGAGGAAGCTGCTCCGGAAGAACCTGAGGGAAAAGGAGGAATAGTTCCGCTTGATTTGGAATCAGAAGCTGAAGAAGACGAAGAACCTGTCCTGGAGGAAGAGCCTCCTCATGATGAAGAGGAAGATGTTGAGGACGAGATTGCTCCTTCTGAGGCTAGAGAGGGGGAAGAGGAGGAAGATGAGGGGGAAGATGAAGACATTTTCCTTACTCCGGGGGAAAGAAAGATCAAGGCTGAATATGGGCAAGTGGGAATTGACGTTTACAACCTGATTGACGGGCAGAGGACTGCGGAAGAGATAATGAAATCCACCGGGGTTACTGAAACTAAATTGATTGAGATGCTTGATTTCATGGAGAAGAAGGGAATAATCAAGCTTGAGCACCCGGGGGCGAAAAAGAAGGCAGGGGTCCCCACTGCAAAAATGCCCACGGTCAAGGAGGTTGGGTTTGCGCCCATGCTTGAGGAAGGGTCTACGCCGGTAAAGCCTTTAGGTGGGGAACTCGGGAAAGCGTTTACGCTTGAGGTTCCCACCCGCACCAAAGGGAATATGCTCAGGGAAATACAGATGAAAGCGAATTTGATGATTAAGTTCAAGGGGGAAGGAGTGCAGGTGTTCGAGCGTATTGATGGGAACCGTGATGCGGTTGAGCTTGCCTTGAAGATCGGAATTCCTTTGTTTACCGTGTACAAAATTCTTGCTTACCTGGAAAAAGAGGGAATGATTACGCTTGCCCCTACGACCCGTGAGGACATTAAGAGAAAGTATGGGGAAGATGGATATTCAGTGTACAAGAAGTATGGGCGCGAGGGAGTTATGCTATACCAACTGATTGGGAAGGACATGGATTTGAGGGAGATGGCGAACCAGACTTCTGATGACAAGATGAGGATTGTGGAGATCTTTATGTTTATCCATAAACTTCTGGGGATTGATCTTCCGATTGATGAGGACGTGCTGCTTGAGCGTTTGGAGTCTACTGAGCCAAACGCTAAATAGTTCTTGAAAGCGAGATTCTTTCTACTTCTAATGGGGTTGCTTTCATCTTTAGTTTTAGTTTTGTTTCCTTAAGGTGGAATTGTTTTAGGAGCTGGGCTTTGGTTTTTTTGAAGGAGATTAGGATGAGTTCTTTGGGGGTTTGGAAACCGTACTCGTTTAGTGCGGATGAGATGTCCTTTTTTGCTGAGAGCCATAGGAGGAATTCCTTTTCCGGCTTTTTTGCGAGGTTTCTTTTTTCCTTTATTGTGTTTTGGGTGAGCTTTTCTGCGAGCAGTAGTTCCTGCTCTGAGTTTACCTTTTTTGGGTTGAGGAGGAGGATTCCTTCTTTTTCTGCGATGCTGAGGAGCTCTTCCTTGGATAGTTTTGAGCTTCCCTGGATGAAAATCATGGTGTTTGCACCTGGCTTTTTTCCGCTTCTTCCAGCTCCAGATTGGTTTCAACGCACCCGAGGTATTCGCCTTCCTTGTTCCTTAGGGCGCGGTATTCAACCCAGATTTTTTTCTTCTCTGTGCCGAATTCACTCCAGTAGCCCATCTTGTCGATTTTTCCTTCCTTCATCCCCTCAAGAAGCAGATTTACCTTGCCTAATTTTTCCTTGGGGTGGCATTCCCGCACATCGTTTCCGATTATTTCCTCCTTTCTCTGGAAAATGCGGGTTTTGGGCTTGTTCCAGCCTACAATCCTGTCGTTTGCATCAATAACCGTAAATTCAACCTGCATCGTTTCCAGGAGTGCATCCTTGAGCTCATCTGAGAAGTTTCCAATCATAGGCTCTACCTCCATCTTCTGAAGTTAACCGCACAGTATTAAAACGTTATGTTTCTATAAAATGAACTTAATAATCATAATTGTAGGTGAATGTTTATGGACGAATATCACGGAGGCAGAAAAAAGAAAGTTTCATCCGGAAGCGGAGGAAGGAAAGGCAAGTCTAGGGACAAGAAGCTTGCGCACATGGGTGGAGTGTTTTCCTCAACCAAGGTTTCAGATGAGCCCAGGCGGGAAACCCAGCGGAAGCGTGGGGGAACTACCCGTGCTCGCGTAAAGAGGGCTGCATTTGTGAACGTAGTTGTTGAGGGAAAGAGCCAGCGCGTGAAGATTGAGGGTGTTGTGGAGAGCCACAACCCGCACTACGCAAGGCAGAACATCATTACCAAGGGTGCAGTCCTGACTACTTCGCTTGGAAAGGTGAAGGTGACCAACAGGGTTGGGCAGGACGGCCTTGTGAACGGAGTTCTTGTGCAGTAGATTTTTTCTTTTTCTATTCTTCTTTTCTATTCCTTATTTAAAATCTTGTTCTGCAAGTACACCCATCCAGGGTGATTTAAGTGTCTGAAAAGTTTTACACTACGACTGCTATTCCATATGTAAATGCGGCACCGCATATCGGGCATGCGCTTGAGTTTATACAGACGGACGTGCTTGCGCGCTACCAGAGGCTTCGGGAGAAGGATGTGGCGCTGGTTACCGGCGCGGATGAAAACAGCCTGAAGAATGTGCAGGCTGCGGAGGAGCGCGGAATTACTGTTGAGCAGCTTTGTGCTGAGAATGCTGAGATTTTCAGGAAAATGGCGGATGCGGTGGGGCTTTCATACACTTCTTTTCAGCGCACTTCCAATAAGGAGAAGCACTGGCCAGGGGTGCAGAGGCTCTGGGAACTCTGTGACAAGAATGGGGATATTTACAAAAAGAAATACCGGGGGCTGTACTGTGTAGGGTGTGAGGCGTTTTATGAGGAGAGCGAACTGGTGGACGGGCTGTGCCCTGAGCACCAAAAAGCGCCGGAGCTTATTGAAGAGGAAAACTATTTCTTCAAATTATCGAATTATCAGGAGAAGCTGGAGCAACTTATTGAGAGTGATGAGCTCAGGGTGATTCCGGAAACCAGGAAGAATGAGGTGCTGAGCTTTATACGCGGGGGGTTGAAGGATTTCAGCATTTCCCGCTCTGTGGAGCGTGCGCATGGGTGGGGGGTTCCTGTTCCTGGGGATGAAAGCCAGATTATGTATGTGTGGTTTGATGCGCTTGGAACATATCTTACCGGGATTGGATATGGAATTGATGAGGCGGAGTTTGGGAAGTACTGGCCTGCGGATGTGCATGTAATCGGGAAGGGGATTTTGAGGTTCCATGCGATTTACTGGCCGGTGATGCTTCTTTCTGCGGGGCTTCCGCTCCCTAAGACGATTTTTGTGCACGGGTACATTACAGTGGAAGGGCAGAAAATGAGCAAATCCCTCGGCAATAGTGTGGACCCGTTTGCGCTTATTAAGGAGTTTGGGGCTGAGCCTGTTAGGTATTGTTTGTTGAGTGAAGTGCCTACCTTTGAGGATGGGGACTTTTCTGAAAGGGTTCTGGTTGAGAAGAACAATAATGAGCTTATTGCGAATATTGGGAATTTGGTTAACCGCACTATGGTGTTCATAAAAAACAATTTTGAGGGGAAGGTTCCTTCAGGGGAACTTAGTGAGGGAGACCAGAAATTCCTTGCGGAGCAGAAGGAGGTAATTGGGAGGATTGAGGGGGCGATGGATGCAATGAAGATTAAGGAGGGGCTTCAGCACATGATGGAATTCGGGAAGAATTCAAACAGGTACTTCCAGGACAATAAGCCCTGGGAACTTGTTAAAACAGATAAGGAACGGGGAGGGGCTGTGCTCCATGTGCTTGCGAACCAGGTGAAGGACCTTGGGATTCTTTGTGAACCTTACCTTCCTGGCACTAGTTCAGGCATCTTTAAGCAGCTGGGGATTGAAGCGCGTAAGTGGGATGATTTGGGGAAGCTTTCGCTTGAGGGCGGGCACGTGCTTGGGGAACCCGCGATACTTTTCAGCAAGATTGAGGCAAAGAAAGCTGCACCTGCGGTGAAAGCTGCAGGGAAGCCTGCACCTGTGGAAAAACCCGCGGAAACTCCTGTGGAAAAGAAAAAGGATGTTTCCTTTGCGGATTTGGATCTGGAAGTGGGGGAGATTGTTTCTGTTGAAAAGCACCCTGATGCTGAAAAATTATATGTGGAGAAAGTGAAGCTTGGGGACGGGGAGATGCAGGTGGTTTCCGGATTGGTTGAGCACATTTCTGCGGAAGAGCTTATGGGGAAGAAGGTGGTTATTGTAAAGAACCTGGCCCCTGCGAAATTAAGGGGGGTGGAATCCGAGGGGATGCTGCTTGTTGCGGAGAGCGCGGAGGATGGAGTGGAAGTGCTTGAGCCTGAGGCGGAAGTGGGGGCGAAAGTCCTTGCCCAATGGATTGGGAGCAAACCCATGGAGCAGATAACCTTCAAGGAATTCAGCAGTGTTAAGTTTAAGGTGAGGGACTGGAAAGTTTCTGCGGAAGGAAGGCAGCTGATTGCAGGGAATAAGCTAATTAAAACAAGGAGAGTAAGTGATGGAAAAGTCTGCTGATGCTAGCGGGGCTGGGAGGACTTTGCCCTGAATTTTTTGAGCTCGGAGAGTAGTTTCTTTTCCTCTTCAAGCCCGCAGGTTTCAGCTATTTTCATTGCCCCGGAATAATCCTTTCCCCCGAGCCTCTTGAAAAACATCTCCCTCCCCAACTCCTGTTTCTCTTCATCCAGGCCATATTTTATTGCAAGGTAAATTGCTTTCACTTTTTTTCCATTCTCTTTCTCTTTGCGGAACCACATGGCGGCGATTTCCCTTGTGCTCTCCCCCATCTCCTCTGCAAGGAAGAGTGCAGCGGGGTAGTCCCCAAAGAGCAACTGTATCTCTATAAGCTTCTTTCCAAGGTCCCTTGCAAGCTCGGGGAATCCAAATTCCTTTGCATGGGAGATTGCTGCATTAAGGTTGGATTCTCTGCGCGAGTCTATCAGCAGCGCCGCGGCTTCCTTCATTTCCGTTTCCATTCCATAATTTTTTGCCAGCTGGGCCGCATCAAAGTAGGACCCGGAGCCCATGCAGGACTCAAACATTGCGAGAACTGCATCGTCCACCCCTCCCCTTACCCTGAATTCCCTTGCAACCGAAAGCGCGGATGCGTATTCCTGTTCATTCATTAGCTCGGAGAATATTTGCTTGGCTGCTGAGGTGAGGGCTTTCTTCCCTACCCCCCTTTCACCTGCGACCAGGCGCGCTTTTTCAAAATTCCCCGCCCTTGCCTCCCTGCGAACGCAGGCCAATGCCGCTTTTTTCCGCTCTTCCCAGAGCCTCCACTGGTTTGCAACCTGGTATGCGGAATCAAAATTCCCCTCCTCCATCTTTTTCCTGAAAACGTGCCTTGCCAAAGGCTTTACTTCCGAGTACCTGAGCCTGTAAATCATGTAGATTGCACGGGATATCCTTGGGTCAGCTTCAGCGAGCAGGGATTTTACTGCCTCAAGCACTTCCTTCCTTGCTGCTTCTTTTTTTCCTGCGCGGAAAAGCTGTTCAGCACCATCCAGGCGGAACTTAAGCTCAAGGTCGCCTACTGCATGAATCTCTATTGCTTCCCTGAGCTCCTTCCTGAGCCCATGCCTCATTGCAATCCCTGCGAGCACATGGGAAAACTTTTTTTCCTTTACCAGCCGGAAATACTTGGAAGCACAGGATTTTTCTGGTTTCCTCCTTCCCAATTCCCTGGCTATCTCTGCACTCATAATAAGCCGCTCAGGAAGGGAATGCGCGCGTATTATTTTTGCCCCGCCCAGCTTGCGTGCAACCGCGCTTTTTTCCATGAGTGTTGCCCTTTGCATAATATCCACATATATTTACTTGGGACAACTATTTAAACTTAAGCAAAATAAGGATAACGCAAAAAGAGAAAAATAAGAAAAGGAAAAAAGAAAAGAAGTTTATCCACAGGAACCTGCGGCCGCTTCTGCAGTTTCTGCAAGCTCTGCAGTGCAGTCCGCTGGCTCTGTTTCAAATGCGCTGCAGATTGCTTCCTGGTATGCTGCGGGTGTCCTTGAACCGGAATACTTCACACCATTAATTGTGAGTGAAGGTGAACCGAATGTTTCTGTGCTGAAGGTTAGGTCCTTCTCCCTTGCGAGGATTGTGAACTTCTCAGCATCATAGTTCGCTTCGATTTCGGTTGTGTCTATTCCGAGGTCATCCGCAACAAGCTTCCAGCAGGTCTCGATGTCCTGGCCTCCTGCGAAGCAGACTTCGTTTACTGCTGCTGCATACTCTGCCCACATGGCTTCCCCATAGCGGTTGAAAACCATCTTTTCCCTGACGCCCTGCTCGAGCTCATAAAGCCCGTGCATTGAGCAGTAGGTTACACCCTCATTCACGAGGCACTCTCCGCTCTCCGCACTATAGGAGGGGTGGATACTCTCATCGTAGATAACGTAAACGGGCTCGAATGCAATCTCATCCTCGAGGAGTGCAATTACATCAACGATTCCGTTCTCTGCCTGGTTTCCGTACGGGCAGTTGCTCATCACAAAGAGGAATACTTCTGGCTCTGCGGAAGTCGGGTAGCCTACAGGCTCGGGCGCAAGCTCGGGCTCATCAGGCTGGTTCGCAAGGGCTTCAAGGTACTGTGCCTTTGCTGTGGCAACATCCACTCCCATCTGTGCCCTATCAATGGCACTCGGGTAAATGTACTCGTAGTCCTTTGAAACGTAGAGGGGCATTTCCTGGTCCATCACAGTGTAGTAGAGTGCGATGTGATTCGGGTACACCTCATAGCCTGTGAAAGTGACTCCGACATCCTCTCCTGTGTTCAGGAGGTAGGTGTCTGCGAGAAGCTGTCCAATTTCTGCAACTTTGCTTTCGTCCAGCGTAAATTCTTCCTGCGCCCCCGTTTCAGTTGAAGGCCCTTCAACTATGACTGTCTCTCCGGTTATCAGCATGGGCATTGCCATGTACATTACAAGCAAACCCACAAGGAATCCCAGGAGAGCGACCAGCCATACTTTGCCTTCCCCTGAACAACAGGGAGCTTGAGCTTCTTTAGGCTCTTCTTTCTTAGTCATATATGCTCACCAATAGATGATTAGTTTGGAATACAAAGAGTGCAAGTTATTTATAAGTGTATGGGTTTTGGTTCGGTTGACGCCTTGGGACCGAGAAAGGGGGTAATTCCCCGGGATGGCGCTTTAGGCACATTGGGAGTTAGGCTTATATTGTTTACAGGAATAATCTGAACATGAAGATGAAGCAGGAAATAAGGGACCGGTTGGCCATAGAGAGGACAAGGCTGGCGGAAGAGCGCACTGACCTTGCATATATCCGCACCGGGTTCAGCCTGCTTCTTGGTGGGATCTTCTTTATTGGATACTTTTTGCCTGGAACCGTGTTTATGTATGTGGGGTACGCGACCATTTTCATTTCGCTTATCTTCATTTCTTATGGGTTCCACCACCACAAAAAATCAATGGCTTTCCTTAATGAGATGCTTAATGTGCCACGTAGGGGGGTGTTTAAGGCAAAATGGGTAGGGGAGCAGATAATTGGGGTGGCAAACGGGAATGGGGAGAATGAGAAAAAGAATTAGAGGCTACTTTCTTTTCCAACCGCGGAAGTCCATCGCTTCTTCTACTCTTTCGCGTGCGATGCCCATTGCTGCTTTCCTTGTGTCGTTGTCTTCCTGGGCCCTTTCCATCATCACTTTTGTGTTCGCGGTAATCTTGTCCGTGACTACCTTGAACATACTGTCTGCATTCCAGCCCATTGTTTCGCAGTAGGATGAGATTACACCGCCTGCGTTTGCAACAAAATCCGGGAGCACAACTACGCCTTTATTCATGAGCACCTGCTCGATTTCGTATTTTGCAGGGAGGTTTGCGGCTTCTGCAACGTATTTTGCCTTTACGTTTTCCACGTTTCCTGCGTTGAGCACGTCGGGGCGTGCACCTGGAACGAGAATGTCCACATCAAGCCCGAAGAGGTCCTTTCCTTCCTTCTTTTCGCCTGCATGCGCAGTTACTGTTTTCTGCTCCTGCTTTGTTTTCATAAGTTCTGCGTGCTTGAGGCCTTCGGGGTTGTAGATTGTTCCCCTGGAATCTGAGACTGCGACCACTTTTGCGCCCCATTCCTCGAGGAACTGGTGGGCGAATGTGCCTACATTTCCGTAGCCTTCAATTGCAACTGTTTTTCCTTCTAAGGATTCGCCTTTGAATTCAACTGCAACCTTGGTGCAGAGCGCAACTCCGTATCCTGTGGAGCCGAGCTCGTGCGGGAGCCCGCCCATTTCAAGGGGCTTCCCTGTACATACCTTGGGGTTCTGGAGCTCATCCGCAATGTATGCCATTTCGCGCTCGGTCATGTTCATGTCCGGGCCTGCGATGTAGTAGCGGGGCGTGAGCTCGGCGAGCTTTCTTGCGAATGCGCGAACTACTGCTTCTTTCTGCTCAGGGGAAAGGGCGCGGGGGTCTGCGCGGATTCCACTCTTTGCGCCCCCAAAAGGAATATCAGCCATTGCGTTTTTCCAGGTCATCGCGCGGGCGAGGCCCATCACTTCAGATGTAGCGAGGTCGGGAACCATCCTGATTCCTCCCTTTCCAACTCCGCGGGCGGTGTTGTCAACCACTGCAACTCCGTGCATGCCAGTTTTCTGGTCATATACTTCGAACACTCTTTCTGGACCAATCTCATCAATCTCGTACATGAAAAACTCACCTTGAGGGATTTTCTAGGATAAGGAATTTAAAGATGCGCTAAATGTGAAGTGTGTGAGGGGTTTTGCAAATTATTCTTGAGGAGACTGGGGGCCATCACGGCCATGGACTCCGGCCGGGGGCACATCGAATATCCTTATTCTGGAAATGTCCTGGGAAAAACCAGTAATTCTGGCAACGGGGATCAGAGTGTATACTGCAAACAGTAGGGCAGCAGCTGTCTGTTCTTTGGTTGCGCCTGCAAGTTTTAGTATTCCATAGTAAATTGGAAGTTGGGTCAGGAAGAAAAGTCCGTAATCTACTAAGGTTGCTTTTGCAGAATAAACAAGGTGCTGCCCTAGATCTTTTCCAGTCCACTCATTAAATGGGAGTTTTTCTGGCTTTTCTACTTTGAGCAGCTTGTAGAATACGTTTCTTAGGATCCCTACCAACGGGGAGGTTAATATGTTGATTGGAATTGCGAGGAGCCGCGTTATTTTTACCTTTTCGGATTCCATTCCTGCAGCTCCGGCTTCAGCTATTGTTCCGGCTGTGGTAAGAACAAGTGTGCCTGCCATGGTATCCGAAATGATTTGCCTGCTTTTTCTGCTGACAGGACGGAGTTTTGAAACGTATGGGGCTAATTTTCTAAATATCGTTCTGGGTTTTGGCGGTTTTGAGTCTAGGGGCCGTGAGTTTTGTCCTCCTGCATCTAAATGGCGCATTTTGGATCGTAGAAATCTCATATGCATTCGTTATAATATGTGGAAGGAAGTATATTTAAGGGTGTCCTGAAGTGAGATAAATAAATGACGGGTGCAGAATTCCGGAATAGTATGATCAGATCCAGGTTTGTTCTAAAGCTAGGATTTGGGGCGTGGCGGAAGGAAGTTGAATTTGTACTCCTGCTGGAAGGTCACCACTTCCTGATTGCGGATTAAGTCATCGAATTTTTCCCTCAGTTCCGCAAGCTGCTTGAAAAAGGTTTCTTCGTGGTTGACCTGGAATTCGAGCTCTATGTCCTCGCCTCCGAATGTTTCATCTATGTAAACTATGTAGGGGTTTTTGCGCGCATAATCAAGGAGCTTCTTGCGCTTTGCATGGGAATGCTCGGAAAGGCGGAGATAAACTTTATGGTATTTTATTCCGAGAAGGCTGTAGTTGGGCATTATCCTGAACCCATGGATTACTTCCCTTTTCATGAGAGAATTAATGCGGGAATTTATTGATTCCGGAGACGCTTGGAGGACCCGGGAAAGTGCCTGGGAGTCCATCCTTGCGTTGATTCCAAGGGCTTCCATTATGCTCCAGTCCTCATCGCTTAATTTTATGGGCTTTCCTTCGCTGAGCACTTCCCTCTTTTTTACTTTGGGGGCATCCTCGTCCCCGAGAAGGCAGGTTCTGGAATAGAGATACAGCCTGTGGACCACTGCAACCTTTTTCTTTTCAACAAATTTTCCGTATTCCTGGAGGAAATTGGAAAAAAGTTCCTGGAATTCATATGTATCCTTTGCCCATACGACTGCGCTCATATCCCATCTTCCCTTGCAGGAAACAAGCCAGCCCACATCGTCCCGGGCATTCAAGGCTTCGAAAACATCTAGCTGCTTTTCCTTGGAAATGTCCTTGAAAGCGATGCTTATGCGGTATGGGCAGTATCCAAGCTTGTAAACATTGATTATGGGGCTGAAAGCAAGAATTACCCTTGAATCAACCATCTCTTTTATGCGGGAGGAAACCTCTGATTCCTTTGCTTTGAGCTTTTTTGCGATTGAGGAGTCGGGCTGGCGGGAATTTACATCAAGCTCGTAAAGAATTTGCCTATCCAACTGGTCCAAATCCCTCATATAAATATATTGCGGGTGGAAAGGTTTTAAATTCGTCCTTATTCTATATGTAGCTGGCTTAGAAGTGCAATATTTGTATTTTTAGGCAAAAAACACGAAACATCACAAATAGGAACACGTTTATAAACATAACCATACAGAAAATATATAGGCACATGCTTGGGGAGAACAATGGATAGAAAATCTAACATAATCGAAGCAGTTATTCCTAGGAAGGCTCCAGAGGTAAAGATGCTTTGTGCAGGAGAAAAAAGATCCCCTAATCGGCTACTTGTGGCAGGAGAGAGAAACAGGGCCCCTGATCAGATCGTGTCGGCAGTTGTTGACGAGAGAGAAATAACAACAAGAATAATAGTGAGCAGGACCGAACTGAGGGAAGGCCATAAACTGCATAGTGGATCAAAAAGAGCAGAGTTGATGTTGGAAGAGGCTCTGGTAAAAAACATAGGCCCTGGAGGGAAAGTTGAAATGGATGAGGTACCACGGCTTTGCAGGCTGGGGCTCGAATACTTAAAAGAACGAGGACCGGAATTTCCCAATTTGGTGGAAGCAGGGGAGCCTCTTGAGGGAAATGTCTTTCTTGCAGTACTTACCGAAAAAGCGAAAGACTACCTTAGAGAACTACTTGGGAACCATGGGGAAAGGACTCTGGGGGAGCTTAAAAGCAACCCCGCAAGAAATGCTGTGATTGCTTTCATTAGTGGATATTCAAGAATTGTAAAAAGGGAGTCTGAAACCCTGGATGCCCTTCGTCGTGAGGAAGAAGTTCCCATTCTTGCTGAAGAACGAACGGGGCGCTCTTCGATCAGTATTCCCCCTTCAGCCAACCCTGTGTTCCTTGCACCCTCAGAGAGGGGGGGTTTTGAACCGATTGGAAGCCTGAGAGCTGCAGAAAGGTATTGGGAATCCCTGGAAGGAGATGAGCCAAACAATGTCATTAAGGCAGTTACTGGCCCGGAAGGGCAGCTCATCCCCCTTATCAGCCTGGAGAACAAGCTTGTGCATAACATTATTGGGAAGGGGGAAATGAGGAGAAATGCCTGCTTTTACCTACTCTCAAAAAGCGCCAGGAAAGGAATGAACCAGGATATCTGGCCAGCATTCCTTAAGGAAGCCCTTGAATCAGAAAAATGGTGGACCGGGCTGCTCATAAGCTCCAGAAAAGGAAATGAAGGGACATTCCTGGAATGCGGAGGGGGAGATGGAAGGTGCCTTGTGCAAGAGCATGAGAGGAGGGGGCTTGGGAACACGTTTACTGTGTTTGATTATTTTGGGCACATAATATCAATTGATTATTCATGGCAGATGAGCTATGCTGCAAGCAAGAGTATTGCAAGAAAGATTGGTAAGCGTGGAGTTGAGAGGACAAGGCTTATCCTGGGGGAGCTCGGGGACATGACTTACTTGGGCTCACAGTCTGTTGACCTTGCAGCCTGCCTGTTCAACACTTTTGGGAACATGAACATAAAGGACCAGCTGAATATGTCTGCGCAGTTGAACGGGGCGCTCAGGAAATTTGACCTGGAAGGAAGTCTCCCTGCAATGGCATTCTTTACTGTTTACAGGGACAAAAAGGAAACTGTGGAAACACAGGAGGAGTTCTACACTTCTGGAATGAACATGGACATTGTTGAGAGAAGGGGAAGGGTTACTGTTACGAGAACTCAGGAGAATGGGGGGACAAACAACAACAGATATACTTTCAAGAGCCAGAGGTTTACTGAAGAGGAGCTAAAGATGCCCATTGAAAGCGGAGGGCTGCGTGTTCTTGATGTTTTCCCGATTTCCACGATTATGTGGGGGGCAATTGCAGTTTCTTCAGATGTTTCCAATGGGCATGGAAACAAAGAAAAAATATACGACCATATTCTTAGTGGCACTGAAATTGGCAGGAGGATCAAGGAAGCGAAGAGAAGGGATGCGATGGAGTCCCCCAACTGGAACTGGGATGAGCCGGTTGATTAGTTTCTAGTTTTTATCGTCTAGTTTTATGAAAAAATAGGCGATTAATCCTGAAGCGATTGTTGTGAATGCGCGCAACAGGAATACATATGAGAAGCTCATTTCTGCCAGGATTCCTGCAAGGAAGACACCAAGCATTGCACCTAAAATATCGAAATAGCCGAATATTGTTATGTCCCTCCCTATGTTCTCCTGGTGGGCAAGCATGGAGCTTAATTTGATTGTGGAAACTCCGTAGAGTGGATAGGTGAGGTTCTCGAAAATCATCAGGAAAAAGAATAATTCCCATTGCTGGAAGAATGCAACCGTAATCCAGATTGCTGCGTTTATTATGGAACCATATAATAGGGTGGTTACTGAGCCGATCCTGTCTGTGAACTTTCCAAGGAAATAGCTTGATGCGCCCCAGACTGAGAGGAAAATGAATGTGTAGAATCCAATTTCTTCCGGGCTAAATGAATATGTGTGGGCAAGGAATAGGTAGAGTGCAAATCCGTAGATGATGCTTCTTTGTGCTCCATTCAAGAGGGAGACCACTGCGTTTGCTGCACCATTCCTGGTCCTTAGGATATCCAGGGAAAGGTGGATTTTCTGCTTTTTGGATTTTACTTCCTTGAAAGTGAGAATGAATCCTGCCATTATTATGGCGATTATTGTAACGAAAAGGAATACTGTGTCTGCTCCGTAGTTGGTAAAAATGAATCCGGTTACTAAGTGGGCGAATGCGAATGCAAGTCCGAATGCTGCGGAATAGTAGCCCAGGTACGTTCCGCGTTCTGAGCGCTTTGTGAGGTCAGTAATTCTTGAAAGGCAAAGATTCCAGAGGGTTCCGGATGAGAACTTTGAGCCGGACTGGGAAATGATGTAAATGAGGATTGTTTTGAACGGGATGAGGATTACGGTGCAGGCTGCCCATAATCCTCCTAATGCGGACATCAGGTTCTTTCTTCCGAATACATCGCTGTGTGCGCCTATGTAGATTCCAACTAAGCCACCTATGAGGGTTGCAACTGCAAGGATTGAGCCGATGTCTGCTAAGGTGAAGCCTTGGTCGTCCAGGAATAGAGGAATTGAGACTGAGATGGAGCCTGCTATGAATCCGAAAAGGATTGCTGCGATAAAGGTTTTTCTCAGCTCGTCCATTTGGATAAAAATGGGGAGAAGAATTTATAACTAATCGTAGCGGAGCGCTTCGATTGCGTGGATTTTGGAGGCGCTCCTTGCGGGAATGAATCCTGCAATCATTCCTGTTGCCATTGCGAATAGGACTACTCCTACTGCGATTTCCGGGGCGAGGTAAGGAGTGATTCCAAAATAGGGTATAACCTGCATGAAAAGGAAGCCGATTCCCAAGCCGATTAAGCCTCCGATTGCTCCAATAAGTGCGGCTTCCATCACGAATAGGGAAAGAACCTGCCAGGACGTGGCGCCCACTGATTTGAGGATTCCGATTTCCTTTGTGCGCTCCAGGACGCTCATGAACATTGTGTTTGCGATTCCTATTCCCCCTACGATTGCTGAAATCAAGCCGATTAGGAAAAGCGAACCTGTGAGGAGGTCGGTAATCTGGTTTACTGTTTCCTGTATTGAGGCTGCGGTCATTACGCTAAAATCCTTCTTGTCCAGGGAAACACGGTGGGAGGCTGCAAGCTGCTCCTCAATCCGTTCCCCGACTTCAGTTGCATCCATGCCTTCCTGGGTCATTGCAAAAATAAATGTGAGCTCATTCTTTGCAAGCGTATCCCCAAAAATTTCCTCGCTGTCTACATAGGGGATGTAGATTGCGGAATCATCCTGCTGGGAAAGGGAGGTGCCGATTTTTTCTGCGATCCCTACAACGCGGTAGCGGATATTGTTGATATATATGTAGTTGTTCACATTTACCTTGTCTTTCCCGAAAAGTTCGTTTGCAGCATCATTCATCAGGAATGCTACGTGGGTTTCGCCTTCCTGGATATAGCGGCCTTCTTCCACCCTAATTCCGGAGTCTTCGTACATTGGGAGCATATTTGGGGTTACGGCAAAAAGTATTGCCCCTATCTGCTTGTCCTTGAAGCGCAGGCTGGCCCTCCCATATGTGCCATATGCAATATCTTCGATTCCAGGAACCTTCTCTATGTAGCGGATGTCTTTTTCGTAGAGCTTTCCGGATGAAGTCATCCCGATTCCTGCACTTGCTGCATCCTCAATGCTGTAAGGGGTTATCGCAATCATGTCTGCCCCAAAAGCATCTAACTGGTCGTTTATTTCCTTGCGCACCCCTTCCCCTACGGAGACTAGGACTACGATTGTGGCTATCCCCAGGATTATACCCAGGATTGTGAGATATGAGCGGATCTTCTTCCTGCGCATGTTTTCAATGCTGTATTCCAGTATATCCGTTAATCTCATTACTCATACCTCAGCGCTTCTACTGCGGGCACCTTGGAGGCGTTCCTTGCAGGGAATGTGCCTGCTGCGATTCCGACTCCTACCGAAACTATGAATGCAACTGCAGCCATCTCAAGGGAAAGGACTGCCTGGAAATCAAAAAGTGCGATTATCCCTATGAGGAGGGCGCCGGTTAGGAGGCCAAGTACACCCCCTGAAAGCCCAATCATTGCGGATTCCATAAGGAAGAGGTCCTGGATTTGCTTGGATGTGGCGCCTACGGATTTGAGGACCCCGATTTCTCGCGTGCGCTCCAGCACGCTCATGAACATGGTATTGGAAATTCCAATTGCGCCAACCAGAAGGGACATTCCGGAAACAATCAGGAGGAAAAGCGTAAGGGACCCGAGTATTGAATCCACCTGCTCCTGGATATAGCGCGCGCTTATTATGCTGAAATCCTTGTCGTCTTCGTTTACGCCGCGGTGCTTCATGAGCGCCCATTCAATATTATCTTCAACTTCAATTGGTTCGTAGCCTTCGGATATCTTTACGCGCACTGCGCTTACTTCCCGGTCGGCGATTGTGTCCCCTGCAATTCTTTGTGCATCCTCAAAGGGGATCATTATCATGGAATCCACGCTTGAGTAGCTGCTTCCGGTTTCCGTAAGAATTCCTATAACACGGTATTTTTCACCTGCTATTTCAATGAATGAGTTGAGCTGCACATCCTCCTCAAAAGTATCATATGCAATTGTTGAGCCGATGAGGACTACTTTGCGGTCCCCGGGCTCAAGCATCCTTCCCTCATCAAGTTCGCGCAGCACCATAGTGTCCTTGTAGGTGTCGGTTTCAATCCCCATGATGCTTGATGTTATGCTGTCCCTCCTGTATTTTAGGTCTGCATTTGTCATGATTCCTTTTGTTACAACTTCGACCCCATCCACTTTTCTTATTACTTCAACATCCTTGTCGAAAAGCTTTCCTGCGGTGGGGCGGAAAGAAGTGGGGCCTGCAAAGCCGCCGCCATCAAGGTTTATTGGGAGGATTACAATGAGGTCCGGGCCGAAAAGCTCAAGCTCCTCGGCTACGCTGGCGCGGAGGCCCTGCGCAAGCCCCACAAGAAGAATTACGGCAGCGATTCCCACTACTATCCCCAAGAGGGTAAGCCAGGTGCGCAGGCCCCTGTGCTTAAGGTGCTCGAATGAATAATGGGCTGTGTCCCAGAACTTCATTTCTTCTTCCTCATCCTAAACCACCAGTAGCCAACCACGAGCAATACTGCAACCCCAACTGCAAGCATTGGCATTGGGCAGGCTTCTTCCTGGACGGCTTCTGAGATTCCAATATTCGTTTCATCTTCTATTGTTACCCAGGTTCCGGACTCGTCCCTGAAAGTTACTTTTACCTTTGCAGGGTAGGTGCCGGGCTCAAGGTAGTTCACACGGACCTTGTATTGCACGCTGGAGAAATCATCGCTTTCCAGGCCTCCGATGAACTGCTGGGGCTGGATTGTGAGCAGGGTAAGTGCTTCGCTTTCCAGCTCAACCGTGGTCCCTTCAATGCCATAGGAGCCAAGGTTGGAAACGGTTACGGAGATTGTGTGCTCCCCCCCGACTGTGAGCGGGGTTGGTTTTGCTTCAAGGAACACGCCTACTGTGGAATCGGAGATTACCTGGAGCGGAACTGTAACTATGCCCATGCGCTCTTCCCCGGATTCCTCCCAGGTAAGGGAGAGAACCACATTCTGGGTCCCGGGAGGAAGGTTTGCGATAAGCGGAACGCTCAGGGTTTTTGTTTCCCCTGTGGCGATATTCCCTATGGTGTATTTATTGAGGCCGCGAAGGCGCACCTCATCGCTCTGGAAAGTGAGGCGGAGGTTGGTTACCCCATTTCCTTCATTTGTGAGCTTGAGCTGGAGGTTCTCGTTTTCACCGGTTACTATTGTGCCTTCCTGCACAAACACGAAATCGCCTTCAGCTTTATTTACGGTAATTGGAATTGACTTGGTTTCTGTGATTTCGCTTCCAAGCTCATTCCGGTAAACAAGCTGGAGCTGGAGCTTGGTTGCGCCTTCCTGCGCACCCCTTGCATCCAGGGTTGCGGAAACGGTTGCTGTTCCATCAAGCTCTTCTAGGTAAAGCTGGTCCTGGTTAAGGAAACCGATTCCTTCATTAAGGACGGTCACTTTGAGGTTCTTTGCTTTCCCGCCTGTATTTGTGAACATAAAGGTTTCTTCAGTAAACTCCTCGATGCTTTCCTCTGAGAGGCCAACTGAGATTAAGGGCTGCTCAACCACCTGCACAGGGATTGAGGAGTGCTTGGTGAAAGTTGATGTTTTGGATTTGATAACCATCTCCTTATCCACTCCCGACCCATACGTCTCATAATAATATTCAAGAGCCATTCCTACTGCCTTTATTTCAACAGTGTAATAGCCGCTTGCGATATCCTCGGATGCTGTGAATGGAAGCGACACCATTACGGAAGAGCCGGCATCAAGGTCTCCGACTAAGAAGCTACGGTCGATTCCAAGTGCAGATGTGGAACTGACTGTGATAGTCACTCTTTCAACAGAATCCATCGTTCCCGTGTTTGAAACAATAATCTGCAGGAAGCCGGAGGTTCCGGGCTCAACCACTTCCGGGGAAAGAGTATAATCGCTTATGCTCAACCCTGCGAAAGCCAATCCAAATACCATAAGCGCGAAAAGCGCATATCTAAACTCCATATCATTCACCTTAAACATTATTTTTTTGTAATTTTCTTGTGTATTCTAGGTGGGATTTCCCCGTCCAGTCCTTTATCATTCCATCTACTATGTAGACCTGTTCATCCGCATGCTTTGCAATTCCCGTGTCATGCGTTACTACTACGATTGTTCTTCCTTCCTTGTGAAGCTTGTCGAATAATTTTACCACTTCCTCACCTGTTTTTGAGTCCAGGTTTCCTGTGGGTTCATCTGCAAGTATGAGTTCCGGGTCGTTTACTAAGGCGCGGGCCATTGCAACCCTCTGCCTTTGGCCTCCGGAAAGCTCTCCAGGGATGTGGTCAAGGCGGTCTCCCATGCCCAAACTTGAAAGGATTTTTGCTGCTTTTTCCTCCCTTTCGGATTTGTCTATGCTCTGTATCATCATGGGGAGAGCTACATTCTCCAATGCGGTGAGGGAAGGGACAAGGTTGAATACCTGGAATACGAATCCTATTTTCTTTCCGCGCATGATTGCGCGCTGGTCTGTGCTCATCTTGGAAACATCCTTTCCATCCATATGGACATGCCCCTTCGTGGGCACATCCAGGAGGCCGAGCATGTGGAGCAGGGTGCTTTTGCCGCTTCCGCTGGGGCCTACTATGCTCATGTAATCATTCTGGTCTATCTGGAGGTTGAACTCCCTGAGTGCATGGATTTTTTCCTCGCCCATCTCGTATGTCTTCCATACGTTGTTGAGCTCCAGCACCGGGAATCCATCGTTCTTCTTTTTCTTTTCCATGGGCATTACCTCCGTGAGATATCCTGCAGAAATTCTCCCCAGAGCATCTGGGAAAGGATTTTCCTGCTTGTGGAGATTACCAGCTTCCCTTTCGGGGTTATGGTATACTGCTTGCTCTCACGCTTTCCTTTTTTAAGGATTTTTGAGCGGAGCAGGCCCTGGGTTTCAAGGTTTACGAGGAAGGGGTAAATCCTTGAGGGTTTGGAAAGGGATTCCTGGTGGTCCTCTTTGAGCTTCTTCATGAGCTGATATCCTGTCATTGGTTCTTTTTCTATTATCCAGAGTATGTATGTGGTTGCAATTTTCTTGTGCATCTTTGCACTTGCCTTCTTTTTGCCTTCCTTTGGATCAGGAAAAATGTGCTTTATGGATTTAGGTATCTCTGCAGATATCTTTTCGTAAGAAGGCATGGATGTATCTAAAAATGGATATATTTAAAAATGAATTTGTCAGAGGAGGGACTGGATCCTTTCCAGGATGGATTCCACTTCCTGTTCTTTGTAGGTGTAGGTAACCTGCAGGATTGTTTTCTCAGTGGTGATTACTTTGGAAATGTCCATGGGGGTTCCGGAAACAATTATTTCCTGGGGCATTGCATTTATTGTTTCCTGAAGCTCTTCCATCTGCTTTTTTCCGTAGCCCATTGCGGGGAGTACCTGGGTTGTGTGGGGGAAGCTCTTGAAGGTGTCTCTTATGGATCCTACTGCGTAGGGAACTGGGGAGATTGGGTTTGCGCCTGCTTTTTTTGCTGCGAGCAATCCTGCTCCATATTCCATTCCTCCGTGGGTTAGAGTTGGGCCGTCTTCTACTACTATTACTTCTTTTCCTTCTATGTTTTCTGGAGTGGAAACCTCAATGTCTGCGCGCAGTATGTGCGCGTTTGGGTTGAGCTTGTGCGCGAGAGCTTCTACTTTTTCTGCGCCTTTTGGATTTTGGGAAGCCTTGCTTATCAGGATTATGTCGGCCATGCGGAGGTTTACTTCCCCTGGGAAATAGTGGTATCCATGCTCCGGGCGGAGCGCATCTGCGATTGTGATTAGCAGGTTGGTTTTGTAGAAGGGGTAATCGTTGTTTCCTCCGTCCCACATTATCAGATCTGCTTCTTTTTCTGCTTCGCGAAGGATTGCTTCGTAATCTACTCCTGCGAAAAGGAGGACTCCGTTTTTTATGTGGCCTTCATATTCTTCCCTTTCTTCTATTGTGCAGTTGTGCCTGTCTAAATCTTCAAGAGTTTGGAAGCGCTGGACAGCTTGTTTTTCCAGGTCTCCGTAGGGCATGGGGTGGCGGATTACTGCGAGCTTTACGCCTTTTTCCACTAAGTGCTTTGAGATGAGCTTGGAGAGCGGGGATTTTCCTGCGCCTGTGCGGGTTGCGCAGATTGCGAATACTGGTTTTGTGCTCTGGATGCAGGTGTCGTTTGGGCCGAGGAGGAGGTAGGATGCGCCTGCTGCGAGTGAGCGGGAGGCGAGGTGCATTACATATTCATGAGTAACATCGGAATAGGAGAATGCAACATCGTTGATTCCTTTTTCCTTTATGATTGTTTCCAGGTGGTCTTCTGGGAAGATGGGGATGCCATCGGGGTAGAGGGAGCCGGCGAGGGAAGAGGGGTATTTGCGTTCCTCTATTCCAGGGATTTGGGTTGCAGTAAATCCGATTACTTCGTAGTTTTCATTGTTGCGGAAATATGTATTGAAATTATGAAAATCCCTGCCTGCTGCTCCCAGAATTAATACTTTCCTTTTCATGGAGTGGGTATGGGTGAGCAGGTTAAAATAATTAGTGCAGGGCTGAGCTTGGCAGCATCACGATATTATCTGCAAACCCACTGTACGATTGTTCAAATGTGTCCCTCAGGAGCCTGTTCACAAGCGCAAGGTCTTCCATCCCGCCTAGTTCCTCTTCACTCTTTACTGTGTGCACGCCCATATCCAGGAGCAGGTCGAGGGCACACAATCTTATCGGCTCTGAGTTCGCAAAAATTACTACTTTGAGGAGGATTTCCTTCCTGAATCCGCGCGGAAGGTCGGAGATCCTGTCTATCATGAAATCTATCTTGTCTGTATCGTAGTGTTCAGACGCCCAGGAGATTGCATACGGAAGAAGGTCTATTCCTTCGCTGCTGCGGATGAGGCCCTCTTTCTGGAAAAAGAGGAAAGTTGATATTGAAGTTGCTATTTTCTCATTAGGGGGGTGTGGATGCCTTGAGTCCCCATTCATGTGATCGATGATTGCAGTTTCAGGTGATGTATACGCTTCCTCTGCATATGTTTCGAGTATTGTGCTAATCTGATCAAGCATAGAATACTGCTTCCGCTCAAAGAAGTTCGCTGCATTTATGAATCTGAAGGAATTCCTTTCAAGGTGGGCAAACGCAGTTTTCCTTATTTCCTCCCTGGTGTCCCCATATATCTCTGTAAGCGCGTATGAAACTGAGGAAATATTAATCGGCATAAGTTCGGCAAGGTCGTGCATTGCTGGGATGGCTCTTTCCTTGGGGCTGTCTGAAATATAGCTTTTCATCTCCCTTACGAAGCGCCTAAAATAGGGAAGTGCATCTTCGTCCTCTTTTTCAGTGGAAACTTCGGAAAATGCTTTCCACTTCCTGCAGGCTTTCATTATTACTGCAAGGGAATAAATGTCATCGCGGTCTGCGTTTTTTATTTCGTTTTCTGTACGGATGAGCTCCCTCATTAACGGCATGTTCCGGGGTGCGAGCTTAATGTCCAGAGCGGGCTCTGCTTTTGAGAATTCCCTGGGCTTGGGCTGGGTGTTGGGGGAAGGATTAACGAACTTTAGATTCCTTAGGGGGTTTTCTTTGGTCATTTAGGGCTCACCAGTGTTATTATTTATGGGTAGTAATGTATTTAAATATATATCACACCTTCCACTTGGAGAATATTGCGAATATAAGATTAAATTAGTATTCTTTTGCACTTGCTGGGGGGATAAGGGTTTCCCGGAATGTCCAGGGGATAGAATCCCTCTCGTTTTGGGCTTTGATTCTGATGAATTTCCTGGTTGAGCCTACGATTACACGGGAGAACGCAGCGAATAGGCTGAGCTGTAGGTTCTCATTGCGCTCGGAGGGGTGGATAGATAAGAAAAGGGATTTTGCTTCGAGTATATCGTTTAGGCCTACATCATAGGGCCTGGCGTGTATCCTGCCCAGGAGTTCCTTTAGGGGCTTTATTTCCGGGGGGTCAGTAAGGAGCCTATTGATGAAGAAGCGCTTCCTTGTATGGGGCTGCGCCTCAATCTTGTGCAGTGCCAGTGCCATTGGAAGGTAATTGGAAGAAAGAGAATAAAAAGCTTAGTTAAAAGAGGCAAGGGTTGTCTGGTGGAGTCCATTTATTTTTATGAAAGATAGTGCTCTTCCTAAGACGACCCCGTGCCTCTTTAATGTGACCATGGAGGTTATTTTTTCCTTGGCTTTTGCAAGGGATTTTGCGGTTTTTGGGCCGATTCCGGGGACCTTTATAAGGTCCCTTTCCTCGGCTCCATTTATTTCCAGGGGCCGTTCAAAATTAGTCCTGGCTATGGCGACCTTGGGGTCCATGTTTTGCAGGAACCCGTTATCGAAAAAAGCAGGCTGCACCTCATCTCGTGAGTATTTGTATACGCGGTAAAGCCAGTCGAGCTGGTAGAGGCGGTTCTGCCTCCACAGGGGGGCGGCAGAATTCCTCTCCAGGGGTGTACCTAAGACGGGCTTGAAAGCGGAATAGTACATGCGGGTAAGGTTCATGTGGTCGTATTCGGATGCTGCGAGGGTGAATATGTCCTGGTCGGATTCCCCGTTTACTCCGGCCATTACCTGGGACGTGTGGGAGACACTCCCGGTTCCCCGGGAGTGCTTGAAGCGTGATTGGAAGCCCCTCACCCAAGCCTGCCTCTTGAGTATGTCGTTCTTGAAGTCCTTGTTGGAGGCGATTTCGGAAAGATGGGATGGGGAAACGGTTTCCAGGTTTATGGAAACGCGGTCTGCGTATTGCATTGCGCGCTTAACCTGGTCCTGGGTGGAGCCGGGGAGTATTTTGAGGTGCATGTAGCCTTTGTAGCGCATTTTTGTGCGGAGGATGTGGGCGGATTCGATTATGGATTCCATGCTGGGTACGGGGTCCTCTATTGAAGAGGAGAGGAATAAGCCCTGGGCGATGCGCTTTCTGTAGATGGCCATGAAGGTGTTTGCGAGCTCCTGGGGAGTGTATTTCCAAAATGCCTTGCTTTTTGAGCAGTGCGCATTTACACAGTATTTGCAGTCCATTTTGCATTTGTTGGTCATCAGGGTCTTGAAAAGGGTGCACTTCCCCATGGGAGTTTTTGCTTCATAAATGTGGAGGGGACCACTGCTTCCAAGGGGAACATGCTTGAGCTGCTCCTCCTGCTCCATGTCGTAGGAAGCGAGTTCGGAAAGCGCCCGTACCTTTTCGGCCGATACCATGGGTTGGGCACTCGGGGCAATGTTTATAAGGAATTTATGGAGGAGGTTTCCGGTGCTTCCGATAAGCTTTATATAGTTTTTTAGTGTTGTATTGTGCGGCGACCAGATGAGAAAAGTGCAGCATACACGAGAGGCAGAAGTACCCACTCCCCCGCCCAGGGCGAGGGGGCCCTCGGCCAGGGCAAAAGACATTAGTGAGCGGGAGCTCATTCCAAAGCTTTCCGTGCTTATTGCGGATATCGGGGAGAGGGGGCTGAACAGGAGCGCTGCATTGCGGGATTTGAGGAAGATTGCCTCCGGATATGAAACGGAGGAGCTGTGGGATGCTTCAAATGCGCTTATTGCAGTCATTAAGGATAAGAAGGAGACTTCTTTTGACAGGATGGAGGCAGTGGATACAATTGTTTCCGTGCTTAATGCTATACGGGGGAAGATGGTGAAGGAAGAAAAGAAAGGGATTACGTGGAGTGCGGAGGCCCAGGTTCCTGTGCAGGGAGCGCTTCCCAGGGTTCATCCGGGCTCTGTATTGCATGCAGTTGAAGAGGAGATAGCTGCGGAAAAGAGGAGGTTTGAGAGGATGGAGATAGTGAGGGAGGAATCCATGATAGGGCTCCTGAATGCTATTGCGCTCTCTGAAATGTTTGACAATACTGATGTTGCCAAGGCGATAAGGGAAGGGATTCTAAGGATGGAATCGCCGCATGCGAAGAAGGTGATGAACGGGATTGCGCTTGGGGGGAAAGTGAACCCGCTTGAGGCGACGCCTGCGGTTAGGGCAGAAGAACCTGCTGTGGCACGCAAACCAAGGGAGAAGAGAAGCATTGAAGAGATTTTTGGGGTTAAGAAAAGCGAAACTGATTTTTCAGATGTTGGATGAATTTATTGCACTACGATAATTGGCGTAAAGCGCTGGGGAAAAATTTATAAAGCTTGTTTGTTTTGTTTGTGTTAATGGCTCCGACCAGGCCATTAGCCCGCGCTACGAGGGAAAGCGGGGGAGTAATGCCAGTCCCCGGATTGAATAGGCAGCATATGCCACCGCCAAATATACGAAGGGGGGATGAATTTTCTTCACATAAGGATCTGATTGGGCGAAGAGCAGATGCTACCAGATCGGAACTTAGTGCACTGACGGTTGTGAATACCCGTAATAATGGGAGCAAGCTCCCCTCCGGCCCGGATGAGGAGTCCAGGAGGATTGCGGGCCCCACATTTGATGAGGCTACTGTAGCTGTAGAGACTGGGGACACTGATGAAGCTATCTGGGGGGTCCGGGCTTTTGGGACACTGCTTGAATTTTTGAATAAGAAGGATTTGTGGGATGTTATTGATTCGCTTTCTGTGGGGGCGCTGGATGAGAAAAAGAAGAAGAGCCCGGAGATAAGGGCTGCGTGCCTTGATTTGATGGTTCTTGTGCATAGGAAAATTGTGAAGAAATCTTTGAATGGGAAGGGTGTTTCCGGGAAGGTTCTGAAGGGGAGGGCTGAAGTGGATGGAGGTGCGCAGGCTGCGCTTCCTTTGCTTGATGCGCGCTCTGTTTCTGAAGCTATTGATGATAACGTAAGGGAGCATTCAATGGGCTTGGACAAGGAGTTCCTGGAGGCTGAATACAGGATGGCGATTGCGATTGTTAGCCTTGTGGAGAGCAGTGACCCGTGGATTCTGGGGGCCGCTGAAAGGGCGAGCTGTGAGATTGATTCGCCCATATTGATACAAGCTCTTTCAGGGAACATTGTTGTGGAAGACCTGGTGGGGGATGTTGTTGAGGCAATAGAAAATGCTGCGGATAACGGGGAGCTTTCGATTGCCCTGCTGTCCCTTGAGAAAATGGTTGGTACGCTTACTGCAAAAGAATTGTGGAGGGTGATGGATGCGCTTGTTACTGTTGCGGAGAGCAGGGAAAAGGAGGATGAAGTGCGTGCGGGGGCATTTGAGATGATGATTACTGTTTATGATGCCATCACCAGATTTGGGACAGATGGGAGATATGGGGGGGAAATAGAAAAGAAGATGACTATCGCGGTTATCAAGGCAGCATTGGGAACGGATATGGAGGAAAATGTTTCAGATGCTGCAATGTGGGCAATTGAAAGGATTGACTCCCCCGTTCTTTCTAGTACATTTTTAAGCGGGCAGATTAAGGGGGAGAAATCGGGTGCCGTGGAGATGATTGACACTATCCTGGATGATAAATCTCTGGATGTGGAGCTTGCAAGATTTGTCAATGAAATGAACAATATGAACTAAAGGAACGCTTCCAGTTCTTCTTCCTGCTCTTCCTCTGTTTTGTTTGCGTTTGATTCGTAGTTGATTGCCTG
>JAQBFN010000050.1:0-65275 GCA_032123335.1 Microcaldota archaeon | reverse complement strand
ACAAGGGCGGCACCTGCGAGTTTTCTTTTTAGCAGGGCTGGCCTTGCTTTTGGGGCAGTTTTGATTTCCCTGAGCTTGCCTGGCATTACATATTATTCTGCATAATAACATTTTTAAACAGTTTTAGAAACATTATAACTGCATCTTGCCTCAAAAACAATAATGCATTTTAACCTTAACTTTGGATCCTTGGAGAGAGGAACCCTCTCAAGTGAATTAGTGGTATGTGGTGTTTTAAAGGTATTCCTAGCCCAATACATACTCTGGAAGGTAGTGTGAATGCAGGAATTAGAAAGACTCTGCCAAAAAATAAAGCCAATAAAGCCAAGAAAACACAGGATTAGGAATTTTTTCAAAAAGCATAAAGACAAGGCCCCATACCTATTGATGGGTGCAGGAATCAGCCTGCTGTTAGCAAGCGGCGGGGGATTCTGGTTGCATAAAAATTCAGAAGCTAAGGATTCTGCACAGAAAATCAGCCTTATCTCCCAGTACTCTAATGAGGAACTCCGGAAAATGCGTGCTGAAGCGATTTTGGAGCCTGCAGAAGAACCTGTACTGACAGATTCAGAAGCTAAAAAATTGGCAACGAGACTTGGATTTCCTTCTTCCCGCATCAATACCGATTTTCTTTATGCAGTTAACGAGATTGGGCCCGAGCTCACAAAAAGGCTCTATAAAGACTATGGGATTACCCATTTTGCCAGGTATACTGCCTACATCTACAAAAAAGAGTATGACAAGCGTAGAAGGGTGAGTATGGAACCTTGGCTAAAAGAAATTGCAGCAAATACGCAAACACGGGAACAAACCAAGCCCATATTGCTACTGGCACATCCCGACGATGACTGGAATGGGGCATTTGATGATACCTACTGGTCCACGATGACTCAAATAGAAAAACAATACGCAATCTTCGTTATAGAATCAAAAGATGAGAGGGAATTTTACAAAAGAGTCCGCTTTGTTGCAAAAACTCATGGGGCCATAACCGCCATGATACTGAGTGGGCATGGGTCTCCAACAGGATTATGGCTAGGAAAAGGCTTTGCAGAAAAAAGAATTCTCGATGTTTCGGACTCTAAGGAAATTCGCAGATTAAGAGGTTGTTTCTCCCCTCACCCCACAATAATCCTGGAATCCTGCTCAACCGGGGCTACCAAAAATGGGTTAGCTGCAGTTATTTCAAGAGAGCTTAAGAGCACTGTTTTTGCTCCCAGCACACCTGGCAGCATAGAAGATATAAACATAGACCGGTCTGGAAAAATATCTGCGAAATACGGAGGATGTGAATCGAGTTTTGAGGGAATTTGTATTAAAAAGCGGACGGAAGGAGTTACCAGGGTTTTTGAAAATGGGAAATTGATTAGGTATTGAATCTGGGGCAGGCATGGGTGGAGAGTTCTGGTAAGGGGAAGAAATAGCTGCTTCAGAAGCAATAGTGCATTTTAACCTTAAACTTGAAGCCGTGGAGAAAGGGGAAAGGCTGGAATTGTAGGAAAGAAAAAAAGAAAATTATAAAATCCCGGATTTCTTCGCGCACCTGGACGCCTTTTCCACGAACTCGTCGATATCCTTTTTGCTATGCGCCGCACTTATCTGCACCCGGATTTCATCCCTTCCCCTCTGGACAACCGGGAAGCTGATATTCGTTACAAGCACGCCCTCCTCAAATAGGCTGTCCGTAAGCAAACGGGCTTTTGCGGCATCCCCTATGAGAAGAGGCTGGATTGCATGGGGCGAATCAACTGCAAAAACAAACCCTGTTTCTTTCATCTTGGTTTTGAAATAGGCAATATTGCCATTTAATTTCTCAAGAAGTGCCTCCCCCTCAGGAGAATCCACAATCTCCATTGATTTGCAGGCCGCACCGGCGGTTCCGGGTGCAACCGGGTTGGAATAGATATAGGTTGCGGCGGATTCCCTCAAGTAATCCATCATCACCTTGTCCCCTGCCACATACCCTCCGTCGACTCCAAAACCCTTTCCGAAAGTCGCAAGAATAATATCGGATTTCCCGTTAGTTGCCTCTTCGCAGCCTCTCCCGGTAGCCCCAAAACAGCCAACCCCGTGGCTGTCATCAATCACGGTTATTACGCCTTCCTCGTATTCCCCATTATACTTGTCTGCGGCAGCCTGGATCTTTCCAATGTCCCCGCATTCTCCGAGCATGGAAAAGATTCCGTCGCTTACCAGGAGAACCCTCTTGAATTTTCCCTTATTCTCTTCAAGGACACGCTCAAGATCATCATAATCCATGTGCTTGTAAATCGCCTTGCTCTGCTTCTCCAGCCCCGCAACCCTTATTCCGTCAATTATGCTCCGGTGGTTCAATTCATCGCTTATTACCAAGGCATCCCGACCAACCAAAGAGGTCCTGCTCTGCCCCTTGATTATGCAATGGAGGACCGCAAGGTTTGCGGCAAATGCGGAAGAAAACGCCATCGCATCCTCCCTTCCGTGGAACTTTGCGGCAGTCGTTTCCAGATCCGTATGAACCTGCATCGTGCCGGAAATGAACCTGACCGCGCCCGGGCCGGCCCCATACCTTTCGGAAGCGTCCATTTCCGCCTTTTTCACAGCGGGGTGGTGCCTTAGGCCCAAATAATCATTTGAATTGAATATGAGGTAGGGCTTGCCTCCAATTATCGCCCTATGTTCAGGAGTAAACCCAGAAATCACCTTCTCGTGCCTCTTTGAGGTTTTTGATTCGTCAATCCTTCCAATTTCCTTTTCCAGCAAACCATAAAAATTCTTTTTTGGCATTTTATCCACCCAATTTGAGTATATGAACTGCTCTGGAATACTCAGGACATCCTTTTAATTCTTTAAGTATGAAAACGGAAAAATGGAAAGAAAAATACTGGTTACTGGGGCTGCCGGGCAAATCGGTTCAGAGCTTGTGCCCGCATTGAGGAAAAGGTATGGAAAAGATGCAGTGGTGCCTATGTACCACCACAACATTCCCGAAAACGCAGAACAACCCTACGCAATAGGTGATGCGACTGAAAAGGAAACCCTTGCGGGGTTAATTAAGGAGCATGGAATAACCGAGATATACCACTTAGTGGGGATACTCTCGGCAAAGGGAGAACAGAATCCGGCTCTTGCATACAGGGTGAACATGGCAAGCCTGATGAACATGCTTGAGCTTGCAAAAGAAAGCGAAAACAAACCCAGGATATTCTGGCCAAGCTCAATCGCGGCATTCGGCCCAACAACACCCAGGGATAATACGCCCCAGCACACGGTTCTGGAACCTTCTACAATGTATGGGGTGACTAAAGTCGCAGGGGAACTTCTTGCACACTATTACTTTCATAAATACGGAATTGACGTAAGAAGCTTGCGCTACCCCGGGGTAATAAGCTGGAAAACGCCTCCAGGGGGAGGCACGACAGATTATGCAGTAGAGATTTTCCATGAGGCAATCAAGAATAAAAAATACACCTGCTTTTTGCAGAAAGGCACATACCTGCCCATGATGTATATGGATGATGCAGTCCGTGGCACCATTGAATTGATGGAAGCTGAACCTGAGAAAATAAAAGTGCGCACAAGCTACAACTTTACTGCAGCAAGTTTCGAACCAAGTGAACTTGCCGAAGAGGTACGCAAACACATTCCAGAGTTTGAGATGGATTATACTCCGGATTTCAGGCAACAGATTGCCGATTCCTGGACGCGCTCCATGGATGATTCTGAGGCAAGAAAAGACTGGGGGTGGAAGCACAAGTTCGGGCTTCAGGAAATGACCGAAGATATGCTTGTGAACCTGCAAAGGGAACTTAAAACTTCCTGAAACGGGATTCTTTCCTCCGTTTTTAAGAACTTGAAAATCCTAAAGAAAGGGAGAAAGTTGCGTTTTTTAACCTTAAGCTTGAAGCATTGGCATGGGAGAGTTCAAGGCTGTGCTTTTCGATTTAGATAATACGCTGCTGGATTTCTGGAGCTTTAAGCAGAAGGCCGCGAAAGCCGCGGCCAGGGCGATGGTGAGGAAGGGGCTCCCGGAAAGGGAAGGCAGGGTGTACAGGAGGATATTTGAGGTGTATGATGAGTATGGGGTGGAATACCAGAAGGCATTCTACCAGGTGATACACCCGTACAGGCTGGAAGTGGGGCAGGCGGAAAGGATACAGCAGGCGGCGATAGTTGCGTACCAGAAGAGCAAGTTCAATTCGCTGAAGCCGTATCCGGGGGTAGCATCTACCCTGGGGAAGCTGAAAAAGAGGGCGCAGATAGGGATAGTGACCGATGCGCCAAGGAACAAGGCGTGGATGCGTTTGGTTCTTTCCAGGCTGGACAGGCTGTTTGAAACTGTAGTTACTACGGATGATACAAAGGTGAAGAAACCGCACAGGGCTCCTTTTGAGGCTGCTTTAAGGAAACTTAGTGTGGATGCAAAAGATGCGCTTTTTGTGGGTGATAATAATGACAGGGACATGCTGGGGGCGAAGAAGCTGGGGATGAAGGTTTGTTTGGCTAAATATGGGGAGAAATTCAAGAGAAATGAGAAAGTAAAGCTGGATTATGAGATTAAGGATTTTAGAGAATTGCTAGAAATAGTTGAGTGAAACGATAGTTATATAAACTTATATATTGCATAAATTTATATAACTGGTGAAGCTCATGATTAAAAGAAGCACAGAGGTTCTGCACTACCCCCGGCTGGATACGGTAATAATGGTGGAGGAGCTCATAAAGAAGGCGGGGACCTACCCCACAAAGGCGGAATTGAGGAGGCAGCTCCCTAAGAAAATCATGTACCAGACGCTGCTCGTAATACTGGATTACCTGGAGGAATCCAACAAGATACACATAGACAGGAAAACCGGGGAAATAGTCTGGATATGGGATCCAGAGGGAGTAAAGAAAGTAAAGAAGAAGGGGCTGATGATAAAATGAGCAGGGAATGATAAGGAAGATTGCGCCTTCAGCAGTGCAGGCACGGAGCCAGATGGAAAGGCGCAGGTAATGCTGAAGGAAGCGGAAAAGGCTGTGAAAAACGGAAGCCCGAACTCTGCGGTGCTCGCAGGGTATGCGGCAATGTTTGATGGGGCAAGGTCGCTTTTGTTTAAGGACGGATATAGGGAAAGGAGCCATGCGTGCGTGGCAAGGTATTTAGAAGCGAATTATTCTGATAATCTGGGGATATCTTTTGTGCACCTATTGGATGAATACAGGGAAAAGAGGCACAAGGTTTCGTATTCTTCAGAGTATTACCCCACACAGGATGAAGCTAAGAAGCTGGTGGAATTTGCAGGCAAATTTCTGGAAAAAATAGAAAAGCTACTGGAATAGAAAGGAAACTACTCTAAGGGATCTATTCCCAGGTCAAGAAGAATTATGGATGCCTGCACTCTGGCGTAGGGAACATCAGCAGGGTTCAAAACAGTGCTTTTAAGTGCATCAATTGCTTCTTTTGGAATCAGCTTGGAGTCGATTATGGGAGCTAGCCTGGAAACGGTGTGGCCAACTGTGCAACCATTTTCCAGGGTAGGGATGAGGAGGGATGCATGTTTTGGGCTGAATTCTGCAAAAAAGGTATTCAGTTTAGAGCTATCCGGAGTATTTTCAATGGCAAACTTTGCCAGGTCTAAAGCATACCGCGAGAATTCTGCTTTTCTGGGGGAATGGCCTTCCAGGGAATCTGCATATTCTGCCATAATTCTTGAGAGTTTGAGAACTGCCGTAACCGACCTATTTTTGGCGTGCTCCTGGGATACGGCAACAAGAGAATCCATTTCTTCTTCTGAGAGATAGGCTCCGCGAAGAAAAGTAAGGCCTCTTCCCTCAGAATCAGTTAGGTCTAATGCGTTTTCCCAGATTGCCCCTAAATCCCTGCAGCAGATTATTTTTGGCTTGAGTATCCCGGAAGAATTGGAATGATGAGAAATAAACTCACACCCTGCCTTCCAGTCTGAGATAACCATTCCATAAGCAGCATACCTGCGCTGGATATTTGTATTTGCCTTATTAAACTCATTTTGGAAGAATTGGAAATCATCGGGAGTCAGGTATTCCAGGAGATGGACAAGCACAATTGAATCTACAGAATCAAATGTAGACTTCTCCAGATAGTTTATTACTTCAGGGTCGTTGTTAAGGGGAGCAAATTCTCCGCTTGCATAACGGTATTTTATCCACCCTATCTCCTTAGTGCAGAAAGAGTATGGAAAGTCCATTATTATCTGTTTGGGAGGGGATTTCCACGCAGAGAAAGAATATTCGGAGCAAAGTTTTTCCTTGAGGTCTTCTCCGGCATTCTCTGGAAGAGAATTAACCAGGCTCAGGATTTGAGAAGAAGTAATGCTTTGAAGTTTATTGTGGAGGCGATATTCTCTGGGATAATATTGAAGAAGAACGTTCTGGAGAGTTAGTTCTTTCATATACTTCATCATTTTTTTCCAATCTACCCCCTCCAGGGAATATGGCTCAAATTCAACAGTATTTCCGCCTTGGGGGGTGCTTTCCCCTAAATAGAAGAAATATGCTGCGCGCGCAATTTTGGCATACGCAACAACTTCTTTTGGGGAAAGTTCAGTTTGCTTGACCACATAGTCAGGATTAGGGATAGGCTCCGTTGGAATGACTCCGCTGCCTGGGAGGTTAACAGGGGGATATTTTTTCTTGGCCCCGTTTACCAATCCCGAATTGATTTCTGGTTTAACCCGGCAACGGTCCGGCCATTTCCAGGTTTTAAGATAAGGTTCTTGCAGGTCAGGGGGAAGTTCTGGCACCTGGACCCCATTTGCAAGCAGGTATGCTGCCACCATTGACTCTTTTGAGAGTTTTGCCCCGCACCCATCGTACAATTGATAGGAAGCTTCCCATTTGTGGGAAGTGTTCTCAATTTTTCTTTTTCCCAGTATGGAAGCTATATGGTTAGTGTATAAAAGGAATTTTTGGTCTTTGATTCCCAGGACATCTTCTATTAAGGCAGAAAAGAGCTGGGTCGAAGCATTACAGTTTCCCCAATTGGAATCCAGCATATCCAGGATATTTCCTTGTTTGGGAGCATATCCTCTGGTAAATTCGGTATGAAAAAATATGTGGAGGTGCTTGAGCTTGAATTTCTTGCCTTTTAGGTGCTCTTTTGCCCTGCTAACAAGCATCTGGTATTGGCCTTTATAGTATCCTTCTGAATAGGGTGTGTCTCCAGCGTCAAATGCACGGATATTTTTGTCTAGGAGTTCGCTTTTGAGAAAAAACTCGGATATGGAAATTTCCTTTCCGGTTTTTAGCAAAGAAAGCAATTCGGATACATATGATTCACGTTCTGCTAAGAAGGGGTTCTGGCCTTTGGGGCGTTGGGTGCGCAATATGTCCTCCTGGAGGGGGGCAGTCTGCGCAACTGGAGTTTTCCCTAAATTTTGGAACCACTTGTACATGTTTGGTCCGGATATTGCTCCCGCATGCAGCGTTGCAGAGATTGCTAGCGGCACCAATAGGCGCATTGGGCCCCTTAAAGTGCGCTTGGGAGTTTGCATTAAGTGTATTGTGTATAAAAAAGTATAAAAACGGTGTTAATCAAGTTAATTGTGTGGAATAGTAAAAAAGGGAACTATGGAAGTATAGCGAAGAAATTTGGTTCCGGATAAAAACGGGAAGCGAAAGTTAATCAGCACCAATCTTTTTCCTTAACTCCGCAATCTCCTCATGAAGCTTCCGGTCTTTCTTAATCGGGTCGAATTTTGCTTTTTTTTCAAGCTCTTCCAGCCTTGCCCTTAAATTGGCTTTTTTCTTTCCTAAATCTCTTTTGCTTAAGCCCATATGCTCACCATATACTAGCAGAGTAGGGGAACAGACAGTTATTAACTTTTGCATTTGCGGCAGGAACCCAACATAGGAAGGCTACTCGTAAAAGAGGGGCTTCAGGTCCACTTCAGACCAGCCCGAGTGGCCAATCCCGTGTATCCACATAATGGAATCTTCGGGAACTGCAATCACCTGGAAATTGGTCTGGTTGGCGAACGCTCCTCCATCCTCCCAGCGCACTGCAAGGAACTCCTTCATTTTCTCCACATCCATCTTTCCTTTATACTCTGGGGAATTGGCAAGGACGAGAAGGTTGTCGCGCCTTGTATCCTCTGCAAGGGGTGGCTCGATTATCCATCCTTCTGGGTAAGGGGGAACAAAGCTGTTGTATGCAATGAGGTATCCGCTTGCGTTTTCGGAGCGCTTGTGCACACCGTAAGTTGAAGACCACTCAAAGGAATATGCGGAAGAGCTGTCCGCAACCTGCACAAGGTAGGAATCGCTTGCGCGGGTGGTTTCAAAGGCAGATTCAATCTCATCCATAGTAGAATAATCAAACATAAACGCGAAGAGCTCTGAAGCTGCATCCACCCTTCCAGAGTAGGAGGCATGGTCAGACTGCCCTCCATTGTTCAGCTCAAGGAAAATCCCCTTGTCGTTCATTGCAGTTTCAGTGTAAACCTCCCCTGCGAACTCAAGGTTTGCGACCGTGTTGCCGCTCCCTTCCGGGTGGTAAACCGCAAGCGTCATGTATTTGATGTAGGGGGCCATAAGGTCCTGGGAAGCGTCCCAATTGCGCCCGAAATAAAGCTTTCCATCCTTCGAATACTCGCCCCAGAATGCGGTTCCGCTGCATCCTGCGGTGGGGTCTCCGGGGGTAGCATCATGGCTGTAGTATACTCCAAAAAGGGTGAATACTGCTCCGTTGAGGCGTATCTGCTCTTCAAGGGTGAGGCCGGAGGTTTCGGACATCCCGCGGATTATTTCCTTGAAGCGCTCTGGGTATTTCCCGTAGAGGCCATGGGCTTCAGCAGCCTGGCCCTGCTCATCCAGGCCCCGCTGCGCAAGGTCTGCGGCGGTTTCCCGGCACATTGCATTTAGCTCATCCTTGAGAAGGTAGCCGTACTGGCGGCCCATTTCCCTATATGAACCGTGCAAATCAAGGACATTGTATTTTCCATCGAGCGTTTTGTAGAGGGTTCCGCCTTCAAAGGAAGATTGGTAGATAAGGGTGCTGGTGTTTGCAGGGGAAGGTGCGGGCTCCTCTTCAAGCACTAGCGGGGGGCACACCTTTTCCTCAGGGATTGGGGGGCATACCTCCTGTATGGTGCAGGAAGCCGGAAGCGGCTGGAAGTAAAGTTGCACCAGGTTTAAGGCAAGAGATATGCCGAAAAGAATAATGAGTATCAATACGATCCCGGAAAAGCTGCTTTTCTTCTTCATGAGTAAAGTAATTTCAAAAGATATATAATCCGGATGGAAAGAAGAAAAGGGAAACTATCTCCTGCCCCTTCTCGGGCGCCCGGAATGAGGGGAAACTAGAGAATTATACTGAAAAGAAAATTAGTATTCGGGCCTGCGCATCTCTGTTTCATGGGCATTCAGGGGAGATACTAACGGTTTCTTTTTTTTGTAGACAGAAATAAATGGAAGCCCGTGAAAATGCTCTTCAACTTGGCCCATCTCTTCAGGGAAAAGTGGGGAAACATGGGAAGGGCGAAGGGGAGTATCGAGCTGGATTTCATCCGGGTTCATTTCGCGCGCAAGGGCTGCGAGCTCTCCTGCAGCTTCCTTAGTGGCATCAATAAACATCATCTGCAATGCAAGCTTTCCTTTGAACTCTTTGCGGAACTCCCGGATTCCTTCAAGAACAGAATCTAAATGGATGCCTTCGGCAGGCTGGTTTATTTTTTGGAAAATAGCCTCGTTGGGGGCATCCAGCTTTGCGGAAACAATGTCCGCATTGAGCAGGGCATCCCGGACTTCTTTGAGGTGCAAAAAGGAGGAATTCGTGAGCACAACAACAGGGAAACCAAACTTCTTTGCAAAAACAATCATCTCCCCAAGCCTGGTGTTTAGGGTGGGCTCCCCGGTCCCAGAAAAAGTTATTACGTCCGTGGTGCTCTTATCAGTTTCTTCAAGTTCAGTGCACACCTTGCCGGGAGAAACGTATTCCTTTCTTTCCGTTGTCTTGTTCCTACTCTTTCCCAGCTGGCAGTAAGTGCAGTCAAATGAGCAGATTTTCCCCCTGCTGCATGTGGGGTCAACTCCCAGGGATCTTCCAAAGCGCCATGAGGGGACTGGCCCGTAAACCGTTTTCATGGGTTCGCGCCGACCATGGCCTCCTTTGCGCTCATGCCCTGCACAATCTTGTATTTAATCCCCTTTTCTTCAAGAGAGGTGAGCATGTTCTGCCCGAATTTCCCGCTTATGATAAGCTCGACTCCCTCATTGGAAAGCATTTGCACCACACCAAAGGATGCGCCTCCCCCTCCTACTGCAAAGGGATTCTTCATTACTTTGGAAACCTTTTCTCCCTCAAAAATTATGTAATAGGGAGCCCTCCCGGTAACCGGGCACACAGGGGAATCCTCTTTTCCATCTTCAGACGATACGGCTATTTTCATTTCCAAACAACTCCATAAGCTTTTCAGTGAGCATGCCCTGCAGGGGCGCTGCAACAATAATTGCGGCAGAAAGAAGAACAGTGTATGTAAGGCCAAAATAGAGTATGAGTACCGGGAACAGGGGAACTTTTACTGCACGCGCATACAGGAACGCGGAAAGGAGGCCGTTGCGCACCCCATGCTTCTGCATATCATTCAGGAGGGGGTACCACATGTAGATGGGGCCGGTGGAAATAATGCCTGTGAGCACAGCGATTATCCAGCCCTTGAGGCCAGAATCATGGCCCATGTGGGCTGCAAGGATTTTGGGCTTCACAAAATAGTTTGCAAAAGCAAGCAGGGCAAATATGAGAACGAAGATGGGCAGCAGCTTCAGGATTAAAGCGGAAAAGAAATCAAGGGAAGAAGAAACCTTTTCCGGGGAAAAAAGGTATGCGACCATATAAAGCGTAAGCACTGCGAAAAAGAAATACCATCCTGAATTGCTTTTTTCGCTTACCATACGCCCACCACAGATGAAACTGCTATTGCTACGATTATTGAGAAAAGGAATGCAGCAATGTTGCGGGAAAGCGCAAACCTTTTTCCCAGGAGGAGGGCTTCCGCAGGAAACTGCACTACCCCTACAGTTACCCAGGAAACCAGGAAAGCAGTAACTGCAAGCAGGCTTACCCCGGAATCAACAAGCTCCCCTCCGAGTATGTAGCTGGTGGAGGGGTTGCCTGCAAATATACTTCCAAGAATGCTTCCTATAATGGGGTCTATGAGGGGATTTCCGGAAAACAACGATGCATATAGTTCGTTGGAGATGAATGAGTCTGCAAGAGAAATAAGCAGTATTGCACCAAGGAGCACAGGAAATGTGCCCCAAAGTGCCCTTCCTGCCTTCATCAATGAAGTGTTTAGCATTGCATAATCCATCGGAGTCCCTGCCAAAATAAATGCTTTCACGTTTGCCTGCAGGCTATTTTTCCAGCTCCTTCAACCTTGTTTCTATTTCCTTTTTCTCGGCTTCGAGCTCATTGAGCTCCGCTTTAAGAAAACTTGCCTCGTCTTCCTTTGTTGCGGGTGCGGGCGGAGCCGCGGGCATTCCCTGCCAGCAGCGGCAGCCGTATCCTCTTCCATAACCTGCACCTCTTCCCCCATAACCTGCACCTCTTCCATATCCTCCCATGGATCCAGCTCCCCTGCCACACGGGCCCATGCCCCTGCCGGTCAAAGGGCCTTCTCCATTCGGTCCGGTTCCATTTCTTCCTGGCATTATATCTACCTCTTTTGAGTAATATTGAATATATATTCAAAAAGACATATAAAGCTTGCACAAAGAAAATTTAGAAATATAAAAAACTCTATCTCTTACCCCTTCTAGGGCGACCGGAACGGGAAGGACGGCGGCCCTGGCTGGAGCCTCCGGAATTGGAAGGCCTGCGGTTGCGCCCTCCTGAAGCGCGTCCACCTGAAGGGCTTGGGCTCTTGCGTCCGCCACGCGTGCCATGGCGGCTGCCACTGCGGTTTCCCTGGGGCTTACGGGGCTCATCGTGCGAAATTAAATTAATTACTTTGCCTTCTGCACCCATGCGCCCGGTACGGCCAACTCTATGAAGGTGGGTTTCCTTGTTTTCAGCCTCATCAAAATTTACAATAAGGTCTACGTTCTCTATGTGCAGCCCGCGGGCAGCAACATTGGTTGCAACAAGAACATTGATGGTGCCATCCTTAAAGGCGGAAATAACCTTGTTGCGCCTGCACTGCTCCATGTCGCCCTGGAGCATGCCGACTCCTTCTATTTCCCTTTGCTTAAGCTTTTCCTTCAGCTTGATTACGCCTCTCTTTGTTCTCATGAAAATAAGGGTTTTGACTCCGCGGTGGGCATCAAGTATCTTGTGCAAAGCGGAAACCTTGTCCACATGCGAAAGCTCTATGTGCTCCTCATTTATTGAGGAAACAATCTTCATTTCCCCTACTTCTATAAACTCCGAATTGGGCATGTAGCGGGAAATAATGTTCTTTACTCCCTTGTCTACTGTTGCTGAAAATAGAAGCGTTACAAGGTTGGAAGGGAGGTGGGCAAGAATTTCCAGGACATCCTTCTGGAAACCAATGTCCAGCATGTGGTCCGCTTCATCCAGAACAATCAGGTTGAAGCTGGAAAGATGGATTCTCCTGCGCTTGCATAAATCCTGCAGCCTTCCGGGGGTTGCAACAAGAATATTGTATTTCTTTTCAAGCTCCCGCATCTGGATGTTTATTTTCTGCCCGCCGTATACTGCGCAGGTCTTCAGGCCATGCACCCGGCCAAGCTCCTGTATCTCTGTGGATACCTGCATTGCAAGTTCACGTGTGGGAACGAGCACAAGCGCCTTGGAAGTTGAGCCGGAAGTAATCCGCTCAACTAAACCGATTCCAAAAGCGGCAGTTTTGCCGGTTCCGGTCTGGCTCCTTACAACTAAGTTGACCCCAGCAATTATTTTGGGGATTGCCTTTTCCTGCACTTCCGTTGGCTGGGTATAGCCGCACGCATCTATTGCTTTCAGGGTTTTGCCTGAAAGTCCTAATTCTATGAATTTCATTTAGCTCACTCTTTTTGAGAAATAGCTTTACCTGCTTTCTGAGCATTGGTTATTAAACCAGGTGCCCATGCAAAAATATCCTGCATTCGAGAAGGTTTCTAGATCTCTTGGATTAATTGTGTTTGTATGTGTTTATAAATGTGATGTTTGGGGGGGCGTAAGTGATATTTGTTACATAATGTAACCTTAAATTACCTCTACTGTAAATATATGGTGGGTAGAAGTTATGAAATTCGAACAAAAGGAACTCAGGATTAAGAAAATCACACCGGCACCGGAGCAGAAAGCAGGAAAGATGGCTCGTTTTGGAAAAAGGTTTGCGGCTGCGGCATTGGGAACTTTTATGCTAATTGCGCCATTGGTTTCCGGGAATGCAAAAGCGGAAGATAAATGGGCTCCTCAGGAAGGCCCACATGCGGGAGAAGCCATAGACCTGGAAACCGGGGAGCATGAAGTCAAGGGAGAAGCAGGCAAGAAAAAGGGGAAGCCTGCAGCGGAAACCAGTACTGATAAAAAATTAGCTGAGACCATAAGGGAAACAGACGCTGTTCTGAAAAGCCTGGATGAATTTTCAGAGGAGATGGAAAGGGTAGAGCAGGGAAATGCGCCTAAGGATAACCCACCAGCTGAAGAAACGGAAGAGGACGTGAGAGATAAAATAGTGAGGCACAACGTGGTGTTCCCGCTTGCACCAAGCAGCTATAATGATCCAGCGCTCAGCCCGTTCCAGGATGAGGTTGAGGTGGGCGGGGAGCCCAGGAAGATGACGAGGGACAACCCGATAGATTTGGGTGTGAATTTTCTTGCAAATGAAGCGGGAGAGGCTGCATTCGGGGCATTCAGGTACAGGAACCTTGCACGCCTTGATGCGGGAGTGCTTTCGTTCAGGGGGCCGCTTGCGCCATTTGGAAGGATTATGCTAAGGCCGGAGCTCAATGTATGGAGATTAAAGGGTGTGTATTACGGAAGCGCGGCATTCATGGGAAACATGGCTTCCTGGGTATACAGCTCGCATTCTGTGGGGCTTGGGTACTCACAGCCAATTGGAGAGAACTTCAGGCTCAGGATGGGAGGAATATTCGGAGGCGCGCTTTCCTACCCGGCATATGATGATACCTATGTGAATTTCTCTGTAGGGATATCAGCGGAGATTGCAAAAACGCTGCTGCTTTACGGGGTTCCAACATTCTATTTTTCGGCAAACGACCCGATAAAGACTGCATATGTAGGGTATTATGAGCCAAAATTCCAGGATGTGGAAGTGGGGGCACAGATAAGGCTTCCCAAGGGATTTACGGTTCGCGCTTTTGCAGACATCGGGTTGATTGGAGATAACTATGGAATAAACGACAGGTACGGGTTCAGGGGAACCCGCACGGTGAGCGTAAGGGACAAGGCGGTTGATGCGGACATAGATATCTGGCTTTCCCTGGGAATGACCCACTGGTCCCAGCAGCTTGGGGGAAGGATGGACCCCGCAGTAATGGTGGGGATGAATATAGTGCTTGGGGCAGAGGGCTTCAACTCCACAAACACGGCAGAATATTCCCACCTGCAGAATGGGAGCATTGAGTTTGCGGAAACAGATATTCCGGACAGGGAGCACCCTGGGCCCTATGGATTCGGAAAGTCAGGAGACGCATATTATGATGTGCCCATAAACGAGATGAAGCAAAGAATGCTGGAATCGGGCAGCTTCGAGGAGTTCAAGAACTCATATGGGAACCTTTCTGAGGAAGAAGTGGTGGTTAGGGCAAGGTTCCTGGGCGCATTTATGCAGCAGGTTGCCTATGCGAACGATGCATATGACTCCATGACCAATGGGAATATCTTTGACCCGGAAATAGAGCGGATAGCAAATGCAAGCAATGAAGACATCTTCCAATACCTCCAGGAGTATATAGGGTGGTACCAGAACAACTCCGGGCCCATGCCTGAGAACCTTAAGAATGGAATTGCGGTGTGCGCGGGAATCCACTGGCTGATGGCAGAATTTATGCGGGCGAATGGAGTGGATGCAATAGTGATGAGCGTAAACACCCCGAACGGGATGCACGTGATAACCGCAGCACAACTAAAGGACAAAACGCTTCTGCTGGATTATGGAAACACATACCAGACTCCGCAGGGTACAGTGGACCAGGGGCTCAGGTTCTATGGGTGGAACAACGGTGCGCCCACCTTCCAGTCCCAGTTCTTCGGGCCGGACGGGTACATGGGAACATACCTTACCAGCGAGGGAAGGCTGCTGCACAGAACGGTGGGGCTGGATAATCCGAATTTGCTTAAGATGGACTTCTTAGGGGTAAGGTAATCCCCTTTCCTTAATTTTTATTTTTTTAAAATGAAGAAACTGGAAAAATCAGAAGTAATTAAAATAAATAAAAAGAAAAATAAGAAAAGAAAAATCAAAAAACTGAAGAGACCTAAATCTTTTCTACGTTTTCTGCTTTGGGTCCCCTGTCACCTTCAGTAACATCGAACTTTACTTTGTCACCTTCTGCGAGTGTGGTTCCTTCTTTGAGCCCACTCTCGTGCACAAAGTACTCTTTTCCATCATCTCCGGCAATAAAGCCGAAGCGCTTAGTTTCGTTAAAGAACTTTACTGTTCCTTCTGCCATTTTTACACCTATTTACTTATACTAATGGGAGTATCGTTTGTTAGGTATTATAACCCTTTCCTTTTTGGGAAACTGGGGAAAATCGGGCTCAGCTCTCTATTTTCCTGAAGAGGTATGCGGCTACAACTGTGGTAAGAGCCAGGAAACCAAGAAGCACACCCAGGTCAAGCATGAAGGGAAACTGGGAGCTCCCAAGGAATACTGAGCGGAGCGCATCCACCCCAAAAGTGAGCGGGTCTAGATATGAGAGGTACTGGACTATTTCCGGGGTTTTGTCCAGGGGAAAGATTGCCCCGGAAAGCAGGAACATTGGGAAAATAAGAAAATTCACTATAAGCTGGAACCCGTGCATGTCCTCCATAAACGAAGCAATGGCGATTCCCAGGGAAACAAACGCCATGGAGATAATAAACATTACGAACAGGAGGGCAGGAATCGAGGAAAGGGGAATTGTTACGCCCATAAGGGCCATTACTCCGAGCATGAGGATTCCCTGCACAACTGCGGTGGTGGCGCCGCCCAGGGCCTTCCCGAGCACTATGCTTTCCCTGCGCACGGGAGCAACAAGGGTTTCCTTAAGGAAACCGAACTGCTTGTCCATAAGAACAATTATGCCGGAAAAAATGGAGCCGAAAAGCAGGACCATTCCAAGCATTCCGGGAGCAATAAAATCAAGGTAGCGTTCCCCTCCATCCAGGGAAACCAACCCACCTAGCCCGAACCCGAGCATAAACAGGAAGAAAACGGGCATTCCCATGCTTCCTATTATCCTGCTCTTGGAGCGGAAGAAGCGGATGAGCTCCCTTTTCCAGAGAAAGTAGATTGCGAGAAGCTCGGAATTCATGAAACTCTCCTCCTTGCGCGCGCATGCATCTTGAACGATTCGCCCGCGGAAACATTTTCTTCGCGTATTGTGCGGCCTGTATAATGCAGGAAAACATCATCAAGCGTGGGCTTGTGAAGGGAAACGGAACTTACTTCAACCCCTGCATCCTTTGCAGCCTGCATAAGCATGGGGATCTGCTTTTCCCCCTTCTCAACTACAATGGTAATCTTGCCATCGTGGGGGCGGGAATCCTGCACGCATTTTTTTCCCTTCAGTGCCTTGCAGAGCTTCTCAGGGTGGTCGCATTCCATAAGCAGAGTATCCCCTCCGAGGGAATCCTTCAATGCAGAGGGGGAATCCAGGGCAATTATTTTTCCCTTGTCGATTATTGCGATTCGGCCGCAGAGGGAATCCGCCTCTTCCATATAATGGGTAGTGAGGAAAACAGTTACATTGTGCTCCTTCTGGAGCTTCTCTATGTATTCCCAGATGCGCTTGCGGGTCTGGGGGTCGAGCCCAAGAGTAGGCTCATCCAAGAAGAGTACTTTTGGGTAGTGGATGAGGCCACGGGCGATTTCAAGGCGCCTGCGCATCCCTCCTGAAAAGGTTTTTACTAAATCATCTTTGCGGGAGTCCAGCTCAACCATTTTGAGCACCTCCATAATGCGGGGTTCCCTTTCTGCGCGGGGAACGGAATAAAGTGCTGCGTGGAGGTCCAGGTTTTCGTATGCGGTAAGTTCCTCATCCAGGGCCTGGTCCTGGAAAACGATTCCTATGCTCTTGCGCACGCCCATGGGGTCGGAAGAAACATCAAACCCGTTTACTTCCGCGCGGCCGGAGGTGGGGCGCTTCATTGTAACAAGCATGGAAATGAAGGTGGTTTTGCCTGCGCCGTTTGGGCCAAGGAGGCCGAAAATCTCGCCTTTCTTTACTTCCAGGGAAACAGAATCCACTGCAGTGAATGAATTGAATTTCTTTGTAAGGCTGGAAGTGGAGATAATTGGCATTGGGCAGATATGCATACTATGGAATTTAAAGCTTGCTGAGGGGTGCTGCAATTTTAATAATTTGGGGAAGATGTTTATCTGGAGCGATCAGGAATTGAGGGATGTTCCGGATGTTGTGGAATGGGGATTTGAGCTTACGAATGTGTACATGAGATAAGGAGGACTGCGCAAAACATGATTGATGAAGCTGCATTTGCTGCGGGGTGCTTCTGGGGAGTGGAAGATGGATTTATGCAGATTGAGGGGGTTACTGAGACTGAGGTGGGGTTTATGGGAGGGCATACAAAGAATGCTGGTTATGATGATGTGAGTGGAGGGAATACGGGGCATGCGGAAACCGTGCACCTGAAGTATGATCCGGGGAAGGTTTCGTATGTGGATTTGCTGGAGGCGTTCTGGGGGATGCATAATCCGATTACCCCAAACCGGCAGGGGCCGGATGTGGGGAGCCAGTACCGCTCGATTATTTTCTATTATACGAAGGAGCAGAGGGATCTTGCTGAGAAATCAAAAAAGGAGCAGCAAAAGAAGTACGGGGATAAGAAGGTGGTTACGGAGATTGTTCCTGCGGGAGAGTTCTGGATGGCGGATGATCACCACCAAAAGTACCATCAAAAACATGGGAAAGAGTGCTGATTTGCATGGGTTCGGCCAAATACAAATTCAAGGAAGAACTGATTGAGGGAGTAATCAAATCCAGGCCGAACAGATTCATCATGATGGTTGAGATGGGGGGAAAGCTCCTGAAGATGCACTGTCCCTCAACCGGAAGGATTGGGGGAATCGTTTTTGAAGATGTCCCCTGCCTGGTTTCCATGGCGGAGGGAACGGGAAGAAAAACCTCCGGAACGGTTGAGGCAATTTCCCTGGACCCAAAAAAGAAGAAAAACAAGAAGTGGATTGGGATAAACCAGAACAGGGCAAATGAATATGTGGGTTATTTTATAGGTGTGGGGGGGCTTTCGCGGATGGTGCGTGGGAAGGAGGTGAAGAAGGAGGTGAAGTTGGGGGAATCACGAATAGATTTCCTGGTTGGGAAGGACTATGTGGAAGTGAAAACTCCCCTGATTGCGCTTCCCACCAGCAAAAGCAGGAAATACCAAAAGCAGCCCAGGTTTGACTCATTTGAACGCCTTATCAGGCATTTCGGGGAACTGGGGAAAAGCATAGGGAAAGGCTCAAGGGCGATACTTTTGCTCTGCTATATGTTTGATGCGGAACCATTCAGGCCACCTGAGCAGGACGGGGACAACAGCAGGATAATACGGGCCGCAAGGGGCGCGAAAAATAAAGGCGTGGAAAACTGGCAAATCAACCTGAAGATTGACAGGAAAGGAGTTGAACTGCTGGACTATTTCGAGTTGGAGTTATTCAAGGAAGAAGGATAGTGATCAGTATTTTTCCTCTGCTTTTTTCTGCACCCAGCTGGGCTTCCTGAAGTGATACATGATTAAGGGGGCGGAGCCCAGGATTAGGATCCCAAGTATCAGGAAGCCTTCGTAGAAAAGAAGTCCTCCTGTTTGCTCCTGTGCGGGGGGGAAGAATCCAAGTGCTATTGCGGCTATTGAAGCAATGAGGCCTATTCCTGCAATAATCCAGACCCCAAACTTCCCTCCGGGCATGGAAAACATTCCTGGCTTTTCCTTTACGGATTTGGAATGGGCAATTGCGGCAGCAAACATCAGTATGTACATAATGAGGTAGAGTTGGGCAGTGAGCACAGTAATTATCCAGAAGGATGTGCTTACATCTGGCATCATTACGAATACGATTCCCAGGATGGTTACGATTACTGCCTGGAGTAGAAAAATGGAGGTGGGCATATCGTTCTTGTTTACGCGGCTGAACATGGGCGGGAGGGAACCTTCCCTTGCAACCTTGAGGAGGCCGCGGCTCGGGCCGGCAATCCATGTGTTGATTTGCGCAACTGTGCCCCCTACTATAAAGAGCATAACTATGGGGAGGAGCCATCCTGCGGAATAATTGTTGAGAAGGGCGGTGAATGCTTCCATTACTCCTGCAACTAAACTGATGTTCTGCTTGGGGACTACGGAAGCGATTGCAAGGGAGCCCAGAACGAATACTACGAAAGCAATTACCGCTGCAAGGAAGATTGCACGCGGGTACTCAACCGTGGGATTCCTGAGGCGCGTAATGTGGGCTGCGGACATTTCAATTCCCGCATATAGGAGGATTCCGCCTATTGCAAGAACGAGGCTGTTGATGCCGTGGAATTCTGGGAGGATTGCATCCAGGGAGATCTCAATCTGGATAGGATTTCCCTCCAGAATCCAAAGGAGGGAAAGAATGATTAGGAAGGCTCCGGGGAGGAGCGTGCCGAGTACTACCCCATATGAGCTTACTTTTGTGGAGAGGCTCATCCCCCGGAAGTTGACTAGGGTTACGCCCCAGTAAATTACCAGGATTGCGGCAAGGAGAAAAAGACCGTTGCTTGCGAGCGCGGGGTCGATTGCGAATGCGAGGGTGGCTGCAGCAAAACTAAGGATGGTTATGTAGAGGGTAACGCTCTGTATCCACTGGAGCCAGATTGCAAGGAGGCCCCATTTCTTCCCAAATGCTTTGGAAACCCATACATTTATGCCTCCTGTTGGGAAGCGGGTTGCGAGAAAGGCTGCGGTGAGTGCGGCGGGAATAAAGAACAGGAGCGCGGTGAGCGCATAGAAGAATATTGAGGAAAAGCCGAACTCTGCATTTTCTGTGAGGCCGCTGAGGCTAAAGAGGGCTGCAACGGTCATTAGGGCGAGCGTTGTTACTCCAAGATAAGTTTTGCCCTGCTTCGCCATGGGGCTCTATGGAAAACAAGATTTAAATTAGGGCGGGATTAGCTTCCGTTTCTTGCCCCATATCCGTTGAGGAAGCGGATAACCTCACGGTGCTTCCCCTGCCCTCCCATTGAGGCAAAATCCTTTGCAGTCCTTTCATTCGCATCCCGCAGATTTACATTCGCACCAGCGGAAAGGAGGGTTAAGCATACTTTAAGGTGGCCGTAAGCAGCGGCTTGCATAAGAGGGGTAACTCCATAGGCAGTTGCAGCATCCACGTTCGCACCCCTCTCCAAGAGGAGCCTCGCAAGCTCATTGTTTCCCTTGTTTGCGGCCCAGAAGAGCGCGGTTTCTTTGCTTTCGTTAAAGAGCTTGGGGTCTGCCCCTGAGTCAAGGAGGAACTTTGCGGCTTCAAAATTGCCGTCTCTGGAAACACCAATCAGGGCACTCCACCCTGCATTGTCCTGAGCATTCGGGTTTGCACCATTATTCAAAAGGAATTTCATACGCCCTATTTTTCCGGTTCTAGAAACAATAATAAGGGGAGTTTCTCCGAACTCATTTTGTGAATCTATGGGCGCTCCTTTCTGGAGGGCATCCTTGAGCTTGCGGATATCCCCATTTTTTGAGGAATCCATGAGCTGGTTTTTGATTTGGGCAGGGTCCACCTGCTGAAGCTGGATTTCATCCTTGGAGGACGTAATGTCCCCTGAGGAAGTAATGGAAACCGCGGCAACTGCGCCGCTTACCAGGGCAAGGCTGGTTGCACCAATAATGAGGGGCTTGCGGAACCTGCGGAAAAACTCTCCGGTAACTTCCGGGAACTTGCGGAAACCCCTTTTTGTAACTTCTGGAAAACTGCGGAAAAACCGTCCGGTAACTTCTGGGAACTCGTGGAGAAACCTTCCGGTAACTTCTGGGAACCTGCGAAGAAACCTTCCGGTAGTGCTGTCTTTGTGCTGTGCCTCCATGAGCTTGTATTTCAGCCGGGTTACTGTGTTGACGGGCTGGGTGGGCTCATCTCCACGGGGTGCTTTGTTCATTGGTATTAATTGTGTCTAAAGGTGTTTAAAAAGGTATCGATTTGTGTAAATTAAAGGAAGAAAAAAGGATTATTTTTTGCCGCGGGCAGGGATTACCTGGGGCATTCCTTTCTTTGCTGTTACTGAGAGCCCCAGCCCGCAAACCTGCTCTATTGCTTTTGCAACCGGGCGATTAGGCTGTGCACATGCATTCCTGAGCATGTCCAGGGCACTGGACCAGATTTCAGGGGTCTTGGAATCCGAAGTAATTGTTTTGCTGTTCCCTGTTTTGAGCTGGCTGAAAAGCTTCTTTTCCCTGTTTCTTTTCCTGGTGATTTCAAAGAGGCTTTGCGCAAGGTCATCCATATTCAGGGCACGAATCGCTACATATCCACTTTCATTTAGCTCGGTAAGCCCGTGGTGGTCTGCCTGGGTAACAAAGCAGATTGGAATTGTTCTTTCCATTGCATCGAACAGGAGCTCCCGGATGTTTTCCTTTGGCTCCTCCTTAGGCTTGGAGGGAAAGCGAACATCGCTTAGAATGAGATCTATCTTCGTGCTCCTTATCATGGAAAGGGCGCCACTAAGTTCAGATGCAACAATAACAGTTTGTGAACGGAAAAGCGCTTCCTGTGCATTTCTTGCAAATTCCGGATTATCCTCTACTACTAGTACCGTAAGCCTGTTCTGGTCTGAAGGCATAAGATCTGAGAACTTCATTTTTCCACCTTGATAGATAGTGTAGATGAGTGTTTAAATAAGTATTGTTTCAGGGGGTTATTTTCTTGCATCCTGCGCTTCCTTTACTATTCTTTTTGCATTTGTGGGGGAAAGCCCTACAATCTTTACGAGCTCGTCAGGGTCATTGGGAATATCCTGCACGATTATGAATTTGTTCTTGAGAAGCTTTCGGAGGGTGTGCTGCTTCATGTTGATTACGCTTACTGGGTAGCATTTGGTGCGGTCCGCGAGAATCTCAAGGCTTTCCTGGGCAGGGTATCTCCATCCGATTAAGCGCATACCCCTGCATCTTGAATACTCCCTTGCATCTGAGGAGAATTTGGCATTGGTTACCAGGCAGGGTTTTGTAAATGGGCGCTTGGAGTGGAGCTTTGCGCCATCCACAAGGTCAAGGAAGCGTGCGTATATGTAAAGCGCGGTCTGGATGCGGCATTTTGCTCCGGGCTCATTGCGGAACTTGCACTCCACCATCAATTTCTCCTTTCCTTTGCGGGCAATTACGTCAATTTCGTGGGTTACGCATTTCCCTGAGGGTATTGCACGGAGTTCGGTTGTGTATCCGAGACGGCGGAAGAGCTTTGCGGTGTAATCCTCAAACTCATAGCCCGCGGGGCCAAGAAGCTGGAACGCGCGCTTCAGGTTGAAGCGGTATTTCTTTTCCGGGCGGAGGCTGCGGATTATTGAGTAGAGCTTGGAGTAAATCTGGCGGGTGGTTATTCCGTCCTTGAGGTGAGGGTAAAGGAGCTTGAGCGCAGTATCCGCTTCCTTTGTGGTGAGGCCGGTCCTGCGGAGTGCGCGCCTTACTTTTTCAGGGTTGAATCTCTCCTTGCTTCCGTCCTGCTTGGTTACTGTGATATCCAGCTTCTTCATTGAAATGGATAATCAGGGAAGGGTTTTATTCCTTCTTGTTTGTGCTGAGCTCTTGCAGGAGGGGAAGGCTCAGGAGCCCGAATGGGAGGGAGAAAAGGATTGCGAATACGAGGAGCTTGCGGGCATAGGGCTTTTCAAGCTGGAATCTGTAGGAAAGGATTCCCAAGGAAAGCAAAAGCATGAGGAGAAGTGTGAATGCGCCGGTTGGGAGGGCAAGCCAGAATCCCCCTACTTCGTAGATAGGGAAGGTGATTATGAAGCCGAGGGCTGCCGTGAAAACGATGTTGAGGGCTGCGGCTGCGGAAACCCCCCCAATCCGCTCAGAAAGGGCAGTGATGCGCTTTCCAAAAAAAGATTTGTGCGCCTGTGCGGTCCTTTTTACCAGAATCTTGTCCAGGTTAACCATTTCATGCCCTCCGTGCAAAGAGAAGGGCAGCGAGAAGGATGAACGCGGGACCGCAGCAGCCCTCTTCGGAAGAGGAGGAGGAATCTCCTGCGCTTGTGCTCAAAGCAGTATCCAGTGCGCCGGAAACAGAGGGCTTCCCGCTCTTCCCTGCTATGCTTTCGGAAGGGGGAGTTCCTTTGTAGTCCCCTTCCCCTGAAATTCCCTGGAGGCTGAAGCTGGCAAGCAGGTTCCCTTCCCTATCATAAAGTGAAAGGCTGTCTGCCCCGGACTCATAGGGTATCGTGAGGGTCTGTTCTGCCTGCTCAGAGACAAAAATCTCTTCTTCCTGTGTGCTTGTTATCAGGGGCATGTAGAATGCAGTTCCGGGTATTGTCCCGGAGGGGGTCTCATATGCAAGAATAAAGTCTCCATCGCTGGAATAGCCCGGCTCAGGCCCTTCAAGCAGCTCTACATAAGTTATGCCCATAGTTCCCTGATTATATTCCACTGTTACAAGCAGGGCTTCTGCCGACACCAAAGAAATCAGGAACAAGCCAAATATTGCATATGCGAATTTCATAACAATCACCTCAATGGCTCAGGATTCCTTCCATGCGCCCAGTTCTCCCAGGAGGCTGTGGTCCTGGGAAGGGGAGGATGTGCAAATGCATTTATCCTGTCCCTTATTATCTTCTTGCTCACTTCGTTGAATTGCGAGGAGGAATGTACATTATTCATGATGCTTTCCTTTGAAGGCCTGTACCATGCCCCGGCACTGCATCCCTTTTCGCAGGTGTAGGAAACATTGAACTTGGAGAAGTACTCCTGGCAGGTTGGAATATCAGGGGCAATTGCGCAGTTCGCTTTTTTAGAGAAAACCGAATCCCTCATCACGGCAAGGGTCCCTGTGCCCAAGCCGATTTCCTTTGCTATGGTGTATTCATCCCAAAGCCCTGCAAATCCATGCCCCATCTCATGCAAAACAGTGAGCTCCAGGTCTGCATTGGAAGGGTTCCCGGTGCCCCTGTAAACAGTGGCGCTCATGGAAAACAGCTTGCTTCTGGAAAGGCTTGTGCTGTCTTTGTAATTCAGGAACAAGGTGAACTCCCCCCCTTTTCCAGAACACTTGGAAAGAAGGTCGCTCCTCCAGGGGCCTGTGAACACACCCTGGGGCAGCCTGGTAGCGTAAATTTCAAAGCTCATCTCATTAAATGGTGACGTTGTCCGAAGCGCACTTGCTATCCTGTTCGCATCAGACTTCACTTCTTCATCCCGGTTCTTGTAATTATAGAAAAAGGTAGTATCGGGGAAAGAATACCCCCCAATCAATATCACCATGGGCTTCCCTCCTATAGAGCCTGTATACCCCCCTATCTTCTCACAGGAGCAATAGAGGCTTGTTGAGCAGCTTGTATCTGCACAGTCCGCAAGCCCGTCCATATCATCATCAAGCCCGTTGTCGCAGTCTTCATTGCAGGAAGGTTTTCCCCCAACCATGGAGCACCCTGCAGTGCATACAATATTTTCACTATAGACACATTCCCCGGTATTTGGATTGCAGGCGCCATTTCTTTGTATGCTCTCGAAATCATTTCCAGGGCTTTCGCACCTGTCCTGGCAGCTGGTTCCTGTGCATTTATCTTGTTTGCATCTCAGGCCTGCAGAATCGCATCCCTGGGGGCATTCCTCAAGTTCGCACCTGGGCTCTCCATTCAATGGGTCGCAGTAGCAATTGTAATAATGGGTGTTTCCATAGCAGGATTCCTCATCAAAGCGGTCATAGAAATCAGAGCAAAGGTCTTCTGCTGCTGGCCTGCATCCCACATGGGGATTATCTGGAACGCATCCGTTGGGGCAGGTTTCGATTGGGGTAAGGTCCTGGACTTCACATATTCCGTATCCAGTGTAAACCATTTTGTAGATTTTGCCGTTTATGCATGAGGTTGGGCAGATTTCGTCCCCCGCATAATCTTCATATCCTCCAGGGTAGGGGCCATCGTCATCATCGGGAAAATTGTAATCGCAGTTGGATTCGCAGTTGTCCTTGGTCCTGCTCCATGAGAGAATAGCCTCTTCAAGGCAGCAGGACTGGAGCTGGGAGGAGCAATCCGAACTGCCGCCATCAATGCAGATTTGCTGGACTGCAACGCACTTCGCGAGGTTTGCGTATGGGCCCGAGCCGCCGTATGAGCTGGTGCGCGGGCAGGTTCCCCCGTAAGTAACGGTTTCAGTGTATTGGCCGGATGCGGCCATGGCCTGGGCTGCAGCAACAGCAGTATCATATTCTTCCTGGCAATCTGCATAACACTCTGAACGGGTATCCGCAGAAAAAGAAACCGCTGCCAAAAGCAGCAATATGGATACGATTGAGATGAATTTCATAGAAAAAGAATGTAGAGAATCTTTATAAAATCAGGAGATTACTCCGTGAATGCACTTCACCTGGCAGGCCGGGCAAAGAAGCACAATCGCTTGATTTACTGCTCTTGAGCGCCAACCCTTCGGGTGGGAAAAAGACTTGTCCTTTTCGCGGGTTCTGCAGTTTGCGCATATGTGGTAGTACATGGTATTCACCTTGAAGAAGTGTTTCTTCACCAATTCCCTAAGAACGAGTGGGTCTGCACCGATTCACTGATAAAAATGCTCTCAAGCAATTACTCCATTAACAAGCTTTGCCTGGCAGACCGGGCAAAGAAGCACAATTTCTTTATTTAGGGCCCTTGAGCGCCAACCCTTTGGGTAGGAATAAGAACGGTCCTTTCCACGGGTTCTGCAATTGGCGCATATATGGTACATAGATGAATCACCCTAAACATTCAGAATTCCTAGAACTCCATATGTATTACTCAACGCTAGTATTTAAAGCTACGCTTTTTGCATATTTTTAACACAAATAACCATAATCACTGCTTTAGGTAAATCCGCGTAATTACCACGTCCTCCACCGGCCAGTCCCCGTGCATTCCATTGGTTGCAGTTTCCACAGATTCCAATGATTCAACCACGTCCATTCCGGAAACAACCTTCCCAAATACTGCATATCCATCGTTTCCGGGCGCGTAATCCAGGAACGGGTTGTCCGCAGTGCTTATGAAAAACTGGGAAGTGGCGGAATCAGGGACCATTGTGCGGGCCATTGCGATTGTGCCCCTGGTGTTCTTGAGCCCATTCTTGGATTCGAGCTTTATGGGCGCGTGGACCTCCTTCTCGGCTCCATCCGGAGTCATTCCGCCTCCCTGGACCATGAATCCGGGGATTACACGATGGAATATCGTTCCATCGTAGAAGCCTTCATTTGCATAGGTTACGAAGTTCTCCACGGTTATGGGGGAGTTCTTCCGGTCGAGCGCAATTTCAATGGTTCCTTTGGATGTTTCGATAACTGCGATTTCTTTCATTTCTGGTTCACCTTCTTCTGGGGCGGGTTCCTCTTCAGGCTCAGGTGCAGGCTCCGGGGATTCCTCCGGCTCCAGCTCTTCTTCGGGTTCGGGCTCAGGGGTTTCCTGCTGCTGAGTTTGGGGCCCAAAGAATATCGCGGCTATTAGCAGCACCACGAATAATCCTGCGAGTACTGGAACGATTTTATCTGAATTGTTCATTTGGGATACACCTGGTTTATCTCTTTGACTTGGGCATCTTCTTGAGGTCGCACATTCCCCCGCACGTGTTTATGCCAAGGAAGGAGTATGCAGGGCACTTGCCCAAAAGCCCGGTGAGTACGAGTATTGCACCAAGCAGCAGGAGCAGGTATGAAACAGGGGGAGCCAGGTAAATGAGCCCCCCTGTGATGAATGTGATTCCGAAAACTACCCTGAATAAGCGGTCAATCATGCCTACGTTGTGGTCTTTTGCCATCTTTCCACCCGGTAGGTTCTCCCGCATAAAGTTTAATAAGTTGCTTGGGCTGGGGGTAACAGGTGCACTTATGGGAGTGAAAGGAGAATTCATGGAATTCCTGAAAGAGTATAAAGTTATTGGGCTTGCGGTAGCGTTCATTATCGCCGCGGCAACCAATGATTTGGTGAAATCCCTTGTAGACAACGTGATCATGCCACTTGTGAACCCGCTTATTCCAGGAGGAGGATGGGAAACCGCAACTGTGGCGCTTGGGCCGTTCGTAATTGGGTGGGGGCCATTCCTTGCATCGCTGATTTACTTCCTCATAATCGCGCTCGTGGTTTTCCTGATTGCGAAGAAAGTGCTGAAGGAGGAGAAGGTTGCAAAGAAGTAGCCCTTCCCTTTTTCCTTTTTCTTTTTGCTTTTGCATATCTTTTTATTATTGCAGTGTTTAGGGTTTCCCATGGCAGAGAAAAAGGGCAGCCTTGACAAAACGATTGCTGTTTTCGGGGTAGGGGTAAGCGTAGTAGGGATACTCCTGGTTTTATGGTTCTTTTTCATATTCAACGGGTTGCTGGATTCGGTACATGAAATAAGCATCGGGCAGGTGGATGCAGTAATTTCAGTATTGGAGAATACGAGGTTGGTTGTGAATTCCACGGCTAGTTCAGTAGATTCCTTCGGGGAGTTTGCAACCGATGCATATGCAACGCTCCAGAGCTCTGCAGATGTGATGGTGGATATGTCCGGGGCAGTAAACGGGCTTGCGGGCGCAATTGGGGCAATCCCGTATATGCCTTCTGATGTCACTGGCTCTCTTTACTCAACCGCATCGGACATGGGCGAAACTGCTGTTTCGATGCAGGAGACTGCGGATTCGATGGAAAGCATCAAAGAGGACACCATTTCAACTACTTTGGGAATAACGGCGATTGAAGAGGATGTGAGTACAAGCATAGCGAACATGCGGGAAACCAAGAAGCAGATTGATGAGATGCATTTCACTGCAAAAACCGGGCTCTTCCTCGGGACCCTGCTCCTGATGATGCTGTTTTCACTGAATGCGCTTACATTCTACCGGCAGCTGAAGGAATAGTGCGTCGGTGCGGGCGCGGGTGATATTAAAAGGCTTTCCATAGCTAAAGTAGTTTGTATGGTGAAACAGGACATTAAGGGGTCCCTTGGATTTTTGGGGCTCTCTGAAAAAGAATCCAGCATTTACATTTACGTGTGCTCCCACCCCAGCATTACCGCGGGCAAACTAATCAAAAATCTCAAAATTGCACGCTCCAAAACCTATGATGCACTGGAGAAGCTTGAGTCCATAAAGCTTATAAAAAAGGATGACAGCGGGGTGGCGAAATACTCATCTTCAGGAGGGGAAACCCTTTCGGATATTTACAAAAAGAAAGTGCAGGAAGTAGGAAAGACAATCGAATACATCCTTAGGGGAACCGGCGGAATTTCCTTTGGGTAAACCCTTTTTGGATATTTTTAAAAAGTTTATGGGTGAGTGATAGCCATAGGCTGGTAAAAGAGAATTACTCCTCCTTTTTCTTCTTCATGAACGGCATGGAAAGCATTGTCCTGCCTTCAATGCGCTTTATTGTGTTGTCCTGCCCGGGAAGCTCAAGCTTAGGGGGGAGAAGGAAACCAGGAGTGACTTCGTTTATTGCCTTTGCGTCCTGCTCCATTAATTCGTGTGCAAAATCTTCCTGGAAATTAGCAGTGAACCTGAGCTCTTTTTTATTCATGGGATTATTTTCCCAAGAACGTTTAAAACAGCTATGGTCACCGGAAACAGTGGAAACCTACTGCTTCTTTTTCTTTATAAATGCAAAAATCCGTACTAATAACAGGTGATTCGGATGGAATGGTCCTGGGAAAAGGATTTGGAATAAGCTTATGCTCCTTTCACTTTGGGGGGCCATGCTTCCAGAGCGCGTGCGGAAGACAGCTCTGGAAGTGTGGATGAGCTACTTTTTTACTTCAAAAACTCCGCAGATTCTTAATTTTGGGCTTCCCGGGTCAGTAATCAGAATTCTTTCCCCGGGTTTGTGCGCAATGGGATTTTCAAGAGTGAGCTCAGAATCGGAAACCGCGCCTTCCAGGAACTGGAGGTTGGAGTATGCGTGAATTTTCTTTGGAATCTCTGCTTTGTAGAAGGGGGATTTTGTAAATGTTCCGGGAACCTTTTCGCTTATTGTGAATGAGTTGGAAGTGGAAGCAAGGATTCCGCGGTCTATGGGCTCGCCCTTGTAGCAGATTCCGAACCTTCCCCCTGCGGAAACTTCATCCACATCCTTATCGTTAAGCTGGATGGACTTGATTTCTATTTCTGTTTTGGAGGGAAGGTGGAGGAGCTTGTCGCGCTTTTTTATGGAGCCGCACTTGACTGCGCCAAGGATTACATTCCCCACACTTTTTACCTGGAAATAGCTGTCCACTAAGGAAAGGAGCTCTTCATCTCCTTCAGGGTTCTGGAGGGAAAGGATTTTTTCCTTTGCTTCTTCCTGGGAGAGACGCTCGTAGTTTTCGAGAATTGTTCCTTTGAGGGGTAGCTCGGCCTGGGAGATGATGCACCCTTTTTCCTTTTTGAGCGAATCAAGCGCAACAATTATCTCTCCTGTGTGGGGGGTGAGCTGGTCAACAAGAAGAACTACATAATCTGCAAGTGAGAGGGAGTATAAGAGGGGCTGCAGTTTATCCGGGTAAAGCGTGGGCTCTAAGAGGGTGCGGATTACTCCCTGGAAATTGGAGGAATAAAAAGTGATGTCACCGCTTCCTGTTTCTTTTCCAATGAGCTTGCAGAACTGCTTTCTTGCTTCCGGGCCATCAGAGAGAATTGTTATGAACATGGTAATCAGCGCAAATAGATTTATGAAAATATTAAAAGGGATTACTTGCGGGAAGAAAGAAGCTTACTCACTTCCCTGTGCCCTTCAAGTTTTGCATAATCCAATGCGGTGCGATTGGAAGAATCCTTCAATCTTGGGTTTGCGCCAAGCTTCCGGAGCTGGGCAACCGTATCCAGGTGGCCTTCCCATGCTGCAAGCATAAGCGAGGTCTTTTTTCCATTGTTTCTTGCATCTAGTTTTGCGCCCGCATTATGCAGGAAGAGGACTGCTTTTGTTTTCCCGGATTCTGCAGCGCACATTACTGCGGTGTCCCCTCTGCCCCTGGACCGGGCTTCAATATCCGGATTGTGCTTAAGAATCTCTTCCAGCAGAGGAATGTTTCCGGTCCCTGCAGCTTGCATGAGAATCGTGTCCCCGAACTCGTTCCGCATATCTACCGGAACGCCCCGTTTAAGGAATGAGGAAAGTTTTTTCACATCTGTTTCCTGAATGGCCCGAAAAAGGCCTTTTGCAATTATTTCACGCTGCTTTTCCGTGCACTCGGGCCAGTCCTTTTCTTCAAGCGTTGGGGAAACTGAGGCGCTACCCCGATTGTTGGTTTCCTTTTCGAGCTCGCGCCTCTCAATAGTAGCTGCAATCAGCATAATCCGCATATCCCTTTCGCTCAGGGGATCGCCTCTAAACGAATCCATATCTAACAGAACGTTCTTGGATTTTCCCCATTTCCTTGGTCTGCCTGGGCGTCTTTTTAGGGGGCTGGCAACTGGGTTAGCAGTATTTCTCTTCATTTGGGAAAATGATTTTGACATAGGAAGTAATTGTGTTAATAAAGGTATTAAAAGGTTCTTAATTAGTTGATTTCTATGATTTTGGATGTGGGAGCGTTTAAAAATTTGGGCGTTTAGGGAAAGCACAGGGATGAGATTATGAAGAAAATGCTGGTTATGATTCTGCTTTTGTGTGGAATGATTTTTGCGGGAACAGGGTTAACTGACGAGATTCCGGAACCAACATTGTACGATGAGGAGTTCCCTGAACCAATATTGTATGAAGATGATTTAGCTCCGCCTGCACCACCTGAGTGCGAAAATAATTCTGATTGCCTATCTGGAATCTGCATAAATGGGTATTGCTATGTAGAACCCGAATGTCCATATGAGTGCTGCACTGATCTTGAGTGCCCGGGAATGACAGAGGTTTGCGAGGGCAATGAGTGCATTGATGTGATGGTGGCGGAATGCGGAGGAAAAACCTGTGCAGAAGATGAATTCATTAACTCGGAATGTGAATGCACTCCGCTGGGCGGAGGGGTTAATACTTGGTGCATAACGGGATTTGCATTGCTCGCACTAACTGGATTTGCAATAAGGAAGGGGTAGACCCTTCCAACTATTTCTTCTTTAAGAAAAGAACAAATGGAATCAGAAGAAGCCCAAAGGACAACGGGCAGGGTTCCTGCTCTGGTTCAGAGTCATCCCACTCAACATCCTCCCAGCCATCATCCTCAGTCCAATCAACATCCTCCCAACCGTCATCTGCAGAGCCAGAACACCTTCCATCAGCGCCGCAGAAATCCCCATATCCGTACTGCTGGCAGTACTCATTGGAAGTGCAGGAATAGAGCATATCGTCCAATTCACTACTCAGGTCTGACATGGGTACGCCATTAAAAGTAACCTGGCCCGGCCCATCTATTGGCTCCTTGGAATAGAGTTCATTCTCCTCATCCAGCCTTGCAAGATTTTCCTGCTCTTCCTTGGCTTCAATGTATTCATCCAGGGGTATTGCAAAGGAAACCTTCCATTCCCCGCTTACCTTGTGGAGGAGCGCAACATAATCCATATCAGAGGAAAATGTTTCTGCACCGCTTATTTCCGCATGAAGCTGGTATTCGCAAAGCGCATCCTCTCCATCCTCAAGGCAATCTAATTCCGAGATGGCGTAAGAATCCGTATCGTATTGCTGCCAGAGAAGTGTAGTGCGTTCGCGCGTGCTGGAAACCTGCTCGGAAGTTGTATCAGAAGTATCTATTGTGCCCATGAATGCATCTATATCCTCCAGCATGTATGCAGTGTAATAGGAGTCCAGTGCTTGCTGAGGAGTATTTGCAAAAAGCATTCCAAGTGCCAGGAAAATCAATAGTAGTTTTTTCATGCTATCCGCCTCCTTCAGGCTTAAGGCCAAGATATTCCATTGGGAAACTGTAGTATTCCTTATCGTAGAATCCATCAGAATCCATCACTACAATCACTACAGACATCTTATCGGACATGGCTTCCCCTTCGGGTATTTTTTCAAGCGCTGCATCCGCATTGTGCATTGCCTCTGTGGGCCCTACTGTAAAGGTATCTATGATTATATTGGCCAGATTTACCGCATAGGTAAGCTCGTTATTATTATGGGTGAAGCCGCGGGGGGGTGCCTCCCATTCAAGCACTTCATTTTGGTTGGAAGAGGTGAATGCAGAAACCCGGTCTGTGGAGCCTTTAATCGCACCGGTGTGTGGTGTGGTCCACTTTCCCCCAAAATTTGTGAAGACGTAGGTGAGTTCCGTGCTGTCAGGGTCATCTACAACTACGCGCACCTGGTGCTTTTCTGCGGCTTGTGCAGGAGTAGGGTTTATTGAGATTTGAAGGATGCGGGGAGCGGGGGAGCGGAGCTCAATTTGCGAAGATTTTGTTGCGGACCAATCATTTGAGTTGTCGTGCATGGAAACGGTTACGTCTATTTGGACATAATAGGGAAACTCATCCCAATGATACTCCTTTATGTTGCGCAGGGTTGGGAACTCCAGATCACCATAATAATATCCATCTGACTCAATGAAGAATACTGTGTCTCTAAAACCCCAGGGACCAAGTACGCCAGTGTGTTTGGGGTCAGTGAAGCGCACGTGCACCCTTGCTCCGGTTGCAGGTGTTCCATTAAGGTAGGTGGCCTTCACACCCAAGTCGAGTTTGTTCAATTCCCCTCTATCCTGCAAAATTACATATCCTGGGTAATCCAGTATTTCAATTATTGCGGGAACGGTGTTGATTTCCTTTTCAATGCACTGGGCTGTTGCAGGGTCGCATCCCTGCGCGCACCAGAATGCAGAGCATACGCACTGCCCTGTGGTTTCATCGCAATCGCAGGTTACAAGCTGGTTTCCATCGCAGTAGGGATCATAGCACTGCACATTGGCGCACAAATCCGTGGGGATATCTTCGCACTGAAGGGTTGCAGGGTCACATCCCTGCGCGCACCAGAATGCAGTGCATACACATCCTCCTGTGGTTTCATCGCAGTCGCAGGTTACAAGCTCGTTTCCATCGCAGTAGGGATCATAGCACTGCACATTTGCGCATTTATCTGTGGAGCCATCACCTTCCCCCTCTCCGGTGAGGAAGAGTTCCTCGCAGTGGCTTATGCAGGCTCCTATATCACATTCTGTATAATAGCCAAAGCAGCTTGAAGCGCAGTCATCGTAATTGGTTGCGAATGCAGAAAAAGGGCAGGGCATACTCGGGCCCGAAGGAAGTGCTGCAAACAGGGTTGAGCCTAAAAGCAGAAAAAAGAATATCTGGATTCGTTTCATGGGTAAGGCTCAGAGTGAGAACTTTAATATGTTGCGGGCGGGGGAGGGATGAATTCGAGGTATTGGCCCCGGCCGGAGTTCAGGAAATTCATTATGAGGGGATCAAAGGAAAATGGCCTCAAAGCAAGGAAAAGCTCGGGTATCCTGTCCGCATACAGTGCATCCATAATCAAGAGCTTCATGCCGAATTCAAAGGGAATTTCTTCATGAGAGGAAAATGAAACAAGCTCTCGCTTTGTTTTGGCAAGGAGCCTGCTGCGCATGTAGTCCGACCCCTCAAGCAGGGTTGATGCAAATACAAGCCCTTCTCCGTGCCTGGGCTCGCAGTAGATTATTTTATTGAGCTTCCGCACCGTAGCCCTCAGCCTGGGCTCTTTTTCGGAGAAACACACCTTCGGAACCTCTACTTCGGGAGGGAGGAGAAGACGGGAGCCTATGAATTTGCGCATGCGGGCTACGGGTTCCGGGTTCCTGGTGTGGAAGGATTTGGAAACCGCAATCAGCTTCCTCCCCCTTACCTGTTCCCTTAGCTCAAGGTATTTTTTGAGCGTTTCAACATCCGGGAGCGCCAAGCGGGAAATTGTGCTCAAACCCCCCTCCATCACTACCTCCTTTTTGCCGAAATCAAATTTGAGGAGGATTGAGATTCCGCGCTTTCCATACCGCTCGAAGTTTCCGGTTTCCTGCCTTGCGGAAAAAATCTTCTTGAGCATTTCAACATCCACGCCTAGTTCCTTTGCTGCATTCTCTACTGTGAGGCGGCGAGTGTCCCTGCTTATGAGCGGGCTGCGGAAGCCATATCCCATCCTTTCGCTTGGCCGGGAACGCTCTCCTTGGCGGCGAATTTGCCTGGATTCCATGCAGTTTATTGTGTTGAAAAAGGAATTTAAACCGTTCTTACATATAATATAACTATGATAATGGGTGGATTGCGGATTTTTGGAGTGAAAAGCAGGAATATGCAGAAACCAGAGATGAAGGAACGGGCTGAAAAGGCGTTTGCAAAATACCATGAGCTCAAGGAAAGGGTTTTGGAAAGGATGAATAATCCAAGAACAAAGATGGGAATGCTCCTGAACCTTATGCTGGCAAATAGGCTGCACGAAGAGAGAACGGATGTAAAGAAAGGCCTGGATGAGCTTAATGGAAGGCTTGAAGGGATGAGAAAAGGGCATCGTCCTGTGGGGATAACCCAGGATGCGAGCGGCTGGTATAATGAATGCGGGAGACCCAGGTACCCAATGGGCTAATGGAAAATCAAAAGCCTTAAAATAATCCATGCTGAAATCGGCGCATGAACAGGATATTTGTTTTGGTTGTTTTTGGTTTTGTTTTGCTCGCGGGATGCTGTGGGCCAATAGATGATGGAGGAGGGGAAATAGCGGGGGATTCCGGCCCGAACATCCGGGTTTCCTGCGAGAAATTCGACATAATTACGCCTTCGTATGAATTCTATAAATCAATGAATGATATTCCTTCGTTTTCCTGCGATGTTACAAATGAGGGGAGTGAAAGCGTTACTGTTTTGGTAAGCTCTGAGCTTGAGGGATACTCAAACCAGTTTGAGCAGACCATTGTGCTTTCTCCGGGAACTACAAAAACAGTGGGAATTCACTTTTCCCATAAAGAAGGATTTTATGCGATTCCTGAGGCCACTTCCGCGACCCTGAAAACAAGGTTCAGCGTAGGAGGGGAAACACTGCGTGTGGATACGGAGAATGTGCAGGTTGAGAAATCTACTGTGTTCTCTCCGAAACTGGGGGATGAGGCCCTTATTGCGATGTGGGTTACGTACAATGACCCGTGCATAGAGGAAGTTATTTCAGAAGCGAAGAAGTTTACGAGCACGGGCGAGTTCATTGGGTACATGGGTGATGATGATACTATGTATGATGAGCTTTCCGCTGTATTTTACTCTCTTTATTTCCAGGACATGGATTATGTTTCAAGCACCCTGAGCACTACAAATGTGGAGACCTCCATTTACCAGCAGAACGTAAGGCTCCCGCACCAGTCACTCAAGTATAATCAGATGAACTGCATAGATGGGGCGGTGCTTTATGCTGCCATACTGGAGAAGCTGGATTATGAAACAGGGATTGCATTTATTCCAGGGCATTCATTTGTGGTTGTGTGGCACCCGGAAGGTTACTGGATTCCAATAGAGACTACTGTAACCGGGGATGACATAAGCAGCTTTGAGGATGCAATACTGATTGGGCTTGAGAATATGGAGGACCCGGAATTGCATATTATTGATGTGCATGGGGCTTTCCAGAGTGGGATTACTCCGATGCCTGTTGGGGACCATGAGTGTGAATTGAAGAACCTGGATGAGGAGGCTGCGCTTTACAGGGAGTTCCTTGAATCCTCAAGCACAGGGGACTGCTATGACGGAGATTATGGGCAGATTGCGGATGGGTACTGCACTTTGGATAATGCTGCCTACTGTGATGCGGGAACTGTTTACTGGGACCTCACTGGAGAAGTTTGCGGCGGGGTTTATCCGAACTGCATGGACTCTGATTATGGGCATATAACGGATGGGTATTGTACCTGGGATGCTGCTGCATACTGCACTGAGGGGATAGTGTTCTGGGACACGACAGGAGAAGTTTGTGGCAGTTAGTAACTATTATAAGGATATTAGAGATATCTGGGCATGAGAAAAAATTTATTGCTCACCTGGATCTTCTTTTTGCTTTTTCTCAGCTCTTTAGCCTGGGCTAACGGGCAGGAAGCTACGGAATGCGATTTGGATGCGGATTCGTGCACATTCACGATTACGCTGAATATTGCTTTTGATGCGGGCGCGGATGCAGGGTACCGCGCAAGAGCGGCGAACGAGATTGAGGATTTCTGGAACAATGCAGGCGGGGACCCGCCTACTGTGGGGGAATGCAAGTGCACCGTGAAATTTGTGGTGAATACAAAATCCGTGCAGAACTGCGATAAGGAAACCTCAACGGAGTGGCATTGCATAAAGGTAACTCCTTATTCAACAACTCCTCCCAAGGATACGAGAGGGAAAAAATACATGGGATACATGTACCCTCCCGGGATATCTACGGGTGGAAACCTTACGGGCTGGTGGTCGGACCAGATGAGCAGGCCTGCCCCGGGAGGCGGGAATTATCTTGATTTTGCGCATGAAGCCGGGCACCTTATGGGGCTGGAAGATGGAGATGGGGGGATAATGAGCAATACTACTCCAGGGCAGGCAACCCAGACCCAGGCACATATAGATGAGATTATCAGGGATACATGCGATGGGAAGGAATGCCCGGACAGGTGCTGTTGCGGAAACGGGAAAGTGGATAAGGATAAGGGAGAGGGATGCGACCCTGTTGCAACCCCGAATGGATGTGATGCAAATGGATTCTGCTGCCCGTATTGCTGCCAGTGCGAGAAGCCTGCATGTGACCCTGCTGAAGGGGAGTATGCAAGCAAGGCAGACTGCAGCAGCAATTGCAAACCTGAAAATGAAGGGGAAACTGTTCAGTGCGTTTACAATTATTATACTGGGTGCTGGTTTTGCATACCTTCCGGGTGGGAATCATTGTATCCTGAAACCGACCCCGCGAATTTGCGCGGGTGTGGAAGCTGTAACCATACAACTCCTGCTCCTCCTGTGGAGCCCCCTGCTTCAACACACCTAAAGCCGGATGTGAGGGAAGAGCCGGTAACTGATGTTGCTTACAATATTGCATCTGCACCGATGCTTTCCGGCCTGATGGGGAACGAGAGGATTAATTTCTATGTGCAGGGGCTTGGGGAATACCATGCAATCCTGGAAAACGGGAAGGTTGTGGAAGGAGGAGAGGGGCTTCACCCGAACCCAAGCATGAATATGTTCTCGGATGCGCAAACTGTGAATATGCTTTACTATGGAGATATTGAGCCTGTGGAGGCATTGAAGCGGGAACTTGTAACTTATGAGGGTGTGGGATTGGTTGAAGGGGTGAAATTCTGGGCAACTGATTTCCTCTTTGATGCGTTTGTGCCTTATGACGGGGCAGGGCCCGGCGAGCCTCCTGAGTATGTGATGGCTACGGATTTGGATTGTGCTGCAGGGGAGTGCGAACCTTTTGAATATTTTCCTGAGCCTTTTGAGGAAGAGATGCCCGAGGAGCCTGGACCTACGGATGTAAATCCTTAACAGTTAAGGTCGTCAAGCTTGTAGCGGAGGCAGCAGCAACTGTATTCGTCTCCGTTTATTTCTATTAGTTTGTAGTGGTAAGCAGCAATTACTATTTCGCAGGGCTCCGGGTCCAGGGGATGGTCTTCGATATATTCTACTACCCCATCATAGCATTCATCCTCATCCAGGCCCTCTCCGAGATGGTGGTTGTGTCCGATTGAGGAACAATATTTGCTGCAATCTACGGGGGTGGAATCGCACTCGTCCCCTTTTCCATCCAAATCGTGGTCTTCCTGCTTGGGGTTTGGGGTGGAAGGGCAGTTGTCTTCATCCCCACATACTCCATCCTCATCTGCATCATCTTCTGGATCGTTGGGGCAGGGGTCGCATTCATCCCCTAATCCATCTTCATCTGAATCTATTTGGTCCCGGTTTTTTGTTTCAGGGCAGTTGTCTTCATTGGCGCACACCCCATCCCTGTCCGCATCGTTTTGGGGGTCCTGGGAGCACTCATCGCATTCGTCCCCTTCCCCATCTTCGTCCTGGTCGGATTGGGAAGGGTTGTAGAGATTGAGGCAATTATCGGATTCATCCGGAATGCAGTCGTGGTCAGAATCTGTGAAGGTTTTGATGCATTCGCAATCAATGCATTCAAAGCAGCCTGAGCAAAGTGTTTCATTGCTTCCGGGGTCGCATTCTTCCCCATTGGAGAGAATTCCGTCACCGCATATTGGCTCTGGAAGGGGCTCTTGCCCAGAAAGTTCTTCTTCAGGCTCTTCTGGGGTTGGGGCGGGGGGCGCCTCCGGGGGGGTTTGCCCAGGCTCTTCCAGCGCAGGGGCTTCTTCAGGGATTTCTTCTGCAGGGATAAGGGTGCAGCAACCGGAAAAAAGGAGAACCGCGAATAAGAAAAGCAGAAACCGCATGCTTTTTATATCAAGGGAACATTTAATTGAACATAGGATGCATAGATTATCTATAATTCTGATAATTACGTGATAAAATGGGATTTAGAAAAATGGCGCTTACAGATAAAACGGTAATGGCGCTGGAAGAGCTTGGGTACTACAAGCCAACGGAAGTGCAGGAAAAAGTGATTCCACTTATACTGCAGGGAGAGAACCTCATTGTAAGGAGCCAGACCGGAACAGGGAAAACCGCTGCATTCGGGATTGGGCTTATTGAGCTGCTGGATGCGGAGCGCGACAAGAAAGCGCTGGTGCTTGCGCCCACGCGTGAGCTTGCAGTGCAGATTGCGGAGGAGCTGAAGGGGATTGCAAAGGAGCACCACCACAAGATTGTGGTTGTGTATGGAGGGCAGAAAATAGATATCCAGATGCGTGCGCTCCAAAAGGGAGTGGACATACTTATTGCGACTCCGGGAAGGCTTGTGGACCATTCAGAGCGAGGAACCGTGAACCTGCGTGAATACAACATAGTTGTGCTGGATGAAGCGGACGAAATGCTGGATATGGGGTTCAAAGATGAGATGGACAAGATTATGAGGCATATTCCTGAGCAGAGGATTGTGCTGCTCTTTTCCGCAACTTTGGATGAGCTTATTCTGGATCTTGCATCGCACTACATAAGGGGACCTGCGGAAACCCTGGAGCTCGGGGAAAAGGAAAGGGTGCAGCAGATCAAGGAGGATTTTATACAGGTATCCAGGAGGAAGAAGTATTCGAACCTGAAAAGGATACTTGGGCAGGGAGAGTACAAAAAAGTGCTCATATTCATGGCTACTAAGAGGGGCGTGGATTACCTGTATGAGAGGCTGAGGGAAGATGGGTACAAAGCAGAAGGGACACATGGGGACATAAGCCAGGCGCGCAGGGAGCGCGTAATGGCTTCATTCAAAGCGGGGAAAACCCATATACTGGTTGCATCAGATGTTGCTGCGCGCGGAATACACGTAGAGGACATTGAGCTTATTGTAAATTATGATGAGGCCCAGGATGCGGATACGCACATCCACCGTGTTGGAAGGACCGGCAGGATGGGCAAGGAGGGGAGAGCAGTTACGTTTATTGAGTCCAGGGATGAAGAAGACAAGGATAGGAGCAAAGATGACCACCCGGACTTTGCATGGATGAAAGGAGGGGGCGATATACGGCGGGGGCCTCCACGGGGGGAAAGAAGGGGGCCGAGGCCTGGCACCTCAAGCCAGGACAGGAGGAAAAGGCCGCGTGCCCATGAGAAGACGGGAAGAAGGAATTATGGGCCTGCGAAGAAAAATCGAAGGAGATAATGTTGAAGAAGGTAAAGAAATCCTTGGAGGAATGGAAAAAGGAGCTTACCCCTGAGCAGTATAAGGTGCTTAGGGAAAAGGGAACTGAGGTTCCATTTACCGGGAAGCTTCTGCACAATAAGGAAAATGGAGTATATGTGTGCGGGGCTTGCGGGAACGAATTGTTTTCATCTGAAACTAAATTTGATTCCGGAAGCGGATGGCCAAGCTTCTGGGAGGTTGTTTCCAAGGGGAATGTGGAGCTTAATGAGGATAAAACTTTGGGAATGAAAAGGGTTGAGGTTGTTTGCGCTAGATGCGGAGGGCACCTGGGGCACTTGTTTGAGGATGGGCCGAAACCCACTGGAAAAAGGTACTGCATAAATTCTGCTTCCTTAAAATTAAAAAAGAAAGAAAAATAGTTGGGCTATTTTTCTATTTCAAATCCTGCGTTTACCCAGGCCTGGTAGTTTCCTTCAAGCCTGTAAACTTCTGTGAAACCCACATCAGCGAGAGTTTGGGCTGCCTGGATTGAAGGACTGTCCGCATGGCAGTAGATCAGGTAGAATTCATGGGGATTCCACTCAGAGTAAGCTGCATCAAAGGAGCCGTCCCCAATCGGATAGTGAACTGCGCCAGGAATGTGGCCCTGTGCATATGCAGGGGAAACATCTACGATAATTATTTGGGGGTTCATTTCGATAAGCTCTGCTGCACCCACTGCATCAATATTCATATACTCTGCAGGCATTAGTCCATAATATTCAGGGGCATCCTCTGGAAATTCTTCGGGTGCTGCCTCTGGGGCAATTTCAGCAGGAGGCGTTTCTGGGGGGGCGGCCTCTTCATCAACATCGGTTATTGTAGCTTCAGAAGGCTCTTCCCCAGAGGTTTCATCCTCCACTACACACTCATCTATTGTGAGCACTTCCCTCCCGTCCGGGCATACGTAATAGCGGGTTTCCGTTTCCTGGGTGCATCCGAAAGAAAGCACCAAAAGCAGGCCAAGTGAAATTAGCAACAGATTCTTCATGCAGGGAATTCATGTGGAACTTATTTAAGATTACTCTAGCTGGAACGGGAAAATGAGTTCTTCGTCATCCACTCCATTGCGGTCGTATGCGATGTACATTTGCCCGGTTATGTTCCGGTCCAGAACTTCGAACCAGATTTCACCCGAGCTGGACTGATTGGGAAGGAGAACTGTTTGGAGCACCACTTCCGCCTTGTTTGCGCAGTAGAGAACATCAAATTCTGAAGCGGTGCGCTTTCTTCCTTCAGAATCGAATAGGATGAAATGGGATGGAGTTAAGTACTCTTTTTCAGTTCCTGTGTTTTCTGCATCTACTACGAATACGAGGAAATAGCCTTTGAAATCTGTCCAGTTCATGAAATTAAAGGTGCAGTTCTTCTCCCTAAGGAAAGTGAAATTGAGGAGCATGCCCTTGCTGGAAACCTGCTCATTCATGGGGGCGAAAATGCACCCATATTCTTCGAGATCCTCAAATCCTTCCGGGCAGGTCGGGGATTCTTCCTGCTCAGGCTCAGGGAGCGTTTCTTCTGCAGGAGGCTCATAATCAAGAATTTCCTGGAAATCCTCAGGCTGGATGTCTACGAGCTTTGGGGGACCTTCAGGTGCGGAAGTGGAGCAGCAGCCTGCAAAAAGAAGCAAAAGCACCAATAGGAATGCGCGGTGCATTTGAATCAATTCCATCCCGGGATGTATTCCTCTTTGAACATCTGCGCAGTAAGCACAAACAGGGAGATGAGCAGGGGCCCGATTATGATTCCTGTTACTCCGAAATAGGTTACTCCGATTATCAGGCCCATTAGGGAAGTGAAGGGGTGAAGGCTTCCGATTTTGCTCTGCACAAGCTGGCGCACCAGACCATCCAGTATATAGCTGAGGAATGCGCCCCAGATTATGATTGCTGCAGCGGTTACGTATTCCCCTATGATTATGTAGTAGATGCCTGCAGGTATCCAGATTACCTGGATTCCGATTATCGGGACAATTGCCATTATTGTGCTGATAAGTGCCCAGAAAACTATGTTTTCAGCACCTGCAAAATAGAGGCCCACGGCCATCAGGACTCCAATTACGATTGCGACTGCTCCGTTCCCTATGAAGGTTACGTTGATTACGCTGTAGAATTCTGATGCTAGCTGCTTGGAATTCTTTTCATTGAATGGAATTAGTGATTGCATTGCTGCGGATGCCCGCTTGTTTTCAGTGAGGAGGAAAAATACGATTATGTACATCACCACGAGGTTTACGGATATGCTTATTATGATGTCCAGGGCAAGAAGCGATATCCCTGCGGCAACGCTGGAGATGCTTTCAATGTGCTCCTCCAGGAGCTTGGTGAGGTCTACGGAACCAGGGCTGAAATCTATAATTGCAAGTACCTCGGTTACTTTTTGCGGGTCGCTGAAGAACACTGCAAGGTCGGTTACTGCAAAATACATAACCGCGAGAAGGGGAACAACGATTACTGCGAAAGAAATGAACATCACGATTAGCGCGCTTATTGTTTTTCGGTTGATCTTTTTCTCCAGGCCAATGTACATGGGCTTGAGGAGCACGTAAAGGATTGCTGCTCCGGATATTCCCAGGAGGAGCGGTAGCGCTGCAAACAGAAAAAACAGTGCAAACAATACGAGAACCAAAAGTGCAAGGTACTTCTTTTCCTTTATCACGGGACTCACGTAAAGGGAATGCAAATAAGCTTTATAAATATAGATGGAATATAGGTGCGGTGGTATTCATGGCTAAGAAGAAGCCGGTTAAGAAAAAGAAGAAGATTAGGAAAGATAAGGTTAAGGCTATTGTTGCTTCGTTGGAGGAAACTCCGATAGTGAAGAAACTTACTGCTGAGGAGAAAGAGTTTGCTGAAAAACTTAAGAAGATTACTAGGGAGGCAGACCACATTCTTGCAAACAATGAAGAAGTTCAAAAGCTGAAGAAGGAAATAAAGGATAAGCCGCTTACCTATGCTGCTCTTGCGTTTACTGCAGGAATTGCGCTTGGGGCGCTCCTTAAAGGGAGGCATTAAGATGATTGAAGAGATTTTAAAAGGGATTCTTATCCCCATGTCCAAGAGTTATGTGAATGTGGTAGTGGATGAAGCCACCAATCGGATAGACTCGAACGTTGAGAAGATTCTGGATAAGGCGAGCGATAAGGTGGACCAGATTACCATGAGGAGCGCGCACATAGTGAAGGAGCTTGTTCCGCCCATACTGTATAGCGCTTTATTCTCCGGTGCGGGAATGCTTATCCTTGTGATAGGTGCGAGCGCATACATAGATTCCGTGCTTATGATTGAGGGTGCCGGCTTTATTATTGGCGGTGTTTTCCTCCTGCTTGTGGGCGGATACTACAAAATGCAGCTGGACAAGGCAATGATAAAAATAAAAGAGCTACATTAGCTCTTTTTCTTCCCATTTTTTTAGGAATTCATCTGCTTCTTTTTCAAAACATTCCATTACGTATTCTTCATATTCTGTCATTCCGGTCACCTGGAAATGCCACTAATTTGCATTTAAAAAGGATTCGGAAGGGGTAGGTTTCCGGTGTTTCCGCCACATTCTTCCATAAAAAATACTTTTATAAAACGTTTCAGGCATTAAATGCCTTATGGCACTGAAGGAAATCAAAGGGCGAGCGACAATGCCGCGCGCAGAATTCCCCCCAGCCCCCCGGCTGTCCGAGCCTTTGCAGGAACCCCTTGGAAACATCGGGGAAAAGCTCAACGTCCTCCTATGGGCAGCAATCATGAAAGAAGATGTCCCGGGAGTAAGGAGGCTCATCCGGGCAGGCGCGGATTTCGATTCTGCTGACAGCTATGGAATGACCCTCCTTATGACTGCTGTAGAAAAGGGGAATGACAAGATAGTTGTCATCCTGCTTGGTGCAGGCGCTAAAACAGATGCAAAAAACAAGGGAGGCTGGAGCGCGCTGCACTATGCAGCAGACAACAGCGACCTTGCAATACTTGAGCTGCTGCTTACTTCCAATGCTAATGTGAGCATAACGAATAATTCAGGGGAAACCGCACTGATGCGGGCCTGCAGGCATGGAAAAGAGGGTGTTGTGCGGATGCTTATTGCTTACAATGCCAATGTGAACCTTAAGGATTATAATGGGAAAACTGCCCTGGACAATGCGCGCATGTTCGACCAGCTGGTGAGTAAGGCCCTCCTTCTTAAACAGGGGGCAAAACTGGGGAGCGAAATTCCCGATTTTTAAGCGCCCTTACAGGGATTCGAACCCTGGTTACAGGCTCCGGAAGCCAGCGTCCTATCCAGGCTAGACGATAAGGGCAAATTACACAATACGGATTAGTGTTGAAGCTGAAAAGGATTTTTAAGCTTGAGTTTGAAAAAGGTGCATGGCGCTTTTTGAGAATAAGACTGCCCTCGTAACCGGGGGAGGAAGAGGAATCGGGAAAGAGATTGCATTGATGCTCGCGAGGAACGGGGCTGATGTGGCGGTTGCTGCGCGCACCAAAAAAGAAGTGGGGAAAACTGCAAAGGAGATTAAGGAGCTGGGGAGGAAATCGCTTGCGATTGTGGTGGACCTAACAAAAGATGCGGACATAAAGAAAATGTATTCCACATTCATAAAGAAGTTCGGGAAGCTGGATATGCTATTCAATAATGCGGGGGTTGCATTCGAAGGAAACCTGGAAAAAAATACAAAAAAGCAAATCGACCTGATGATTGATGTGAATTACCGGGGGATGGTGCATTCTACTTTTGAGGCATTAAAGCACATGAAAAGGGGAGGGGTGATAATCAATACTGCTTCTGTGGCGGGGAAAACAGGGTTCCCGGGGCTTGGGGTGTACTGCGGAACAAAGTTTGCAGTAGTAGGGTTTACTGAAGCGGTTGCGCAGGAATTAGAGGGAAAGGGGATCAGGATGTATGCGGTCTGTCCCGGGGCAACTCAAACCAGGATGTGGAAGGAGCTCTATGGGGGGCATGCAGAATATAAGCCGGAGGAAGTTGCAGATGAGGTGCTCGGGATGCTTAAGAATAAGAATCTGAAGCCGGGGGCGGCTATCAACGTGAAGCATCATAAGGCGTAACACTCTTCAAAAAAAAGATAACTATGCACACTCTGGACTCGGTCGGAAATGCATAGAGCAAACCGTTACGGACCTAACTCATCAGTCTACTTCAGACATAACCACGCAATTGATCTACATGCCTTGCACGAGTGTCATATGGTGAGTCGCAGGTCCAGCCACCATATTACTGGCCGTTACAAGGTAGAGGTATCAACAACGTACCTTTTTCCAAGGCACCCGAATTGTCCGTGTGCATCCCTACTGTTAATATGCAATGAATATAAGGGTTGTTACAAATATTTTTGTTACTGAAGGAAAAAAAGAAGCAAAAAAGAATATTTTTGAAATTTATATTGCACTTTAATAGAGAAAGAAACACACACTTTTGACGCGGCCGGAGATGCGCACGAACGCATGACCGTACAACAGACGGGAAGGGCAGGCAAAGCATGAAAAGTCGCAGGTCTAGTAATTCATGCTGGGCAGGCCCACATAGCCATCAGCTGCATGCATATTCCAACTCAACCCAATCAGTGTAACCAATCGGAGCAAGCCAAAGCAACCGTATTGCCAGTGTGCAATAACAATGAATACAGGATTAGAATTTAAGGGTTGTTACAAATATTTTTGTTAAAAACTACTCAACCCTGTACTCCAATACATAAAGGATTCTCTGCAGAACCGTTAGTGCTGAAAGGAGAACTGCAAGGATTATTGCGCCAACAAAATAGTCCATGGAAAAGAGGATTCCTGCAGCAAGGCCTGCAGTTATCAGGATAAGACGCTCGGAGCGCTCGAAAATCCCGCCCATTGCTTTTGCTTTTTCCTTGGTGAGTACACCGTGGTGTTCGGAATATGCGCGGATAAATGAAGGCATGCAGGTTCCCAGGAAAACAAGTGCAGCAAGCCAGATTTTGGAATCAATGAGTATTTCCGGGAGAGGATAAAACATGAATGCAAAGAGGAAAAGTGCCTCCATAAAGCGGTCGGAAACACCATCCAGGAATCCCCCAAACTTTGTGGATTCATTTCTTGCGCGGGCAACCGCACCATCCACCATGTCCAGGGAGCCACCTATAATAAAGAGGATAAGCCCAAGAGTAAGGTCCTGCAAAAGCGCAATTGCAAAAGCACCCATTACTGCAAGTATAAGCGCAAGAACGGTCCAGTGGTTTGGCCTGAGCGGAATGAATGCAAGAAGACCGCCAATCCTTTCCTGGATTCCTTTTGAAGAAGAGTTCTGCTTAAGCATTTCCATCCTCCCGGAATAGTAAAGAAGAGAAGAAATAAAAAGACTGGAGATATGTGTTCTTGCCTAAAGAACACTAATTGAATCCAGTAGTTTCTGCACTAGGGAACTCAGGAATCTCGAGAATATTATACCATTCCTGGGGGCTGCGGAAATCCTTTTGCTGGGAAACGGAAATGCAGTTCTTCCCCGCATACACTTCCCTGCGGACGCCTTCAGCATTATCCTTCGGGCACTCAAAGGTGTGCCAGAAGCCCCTGCATTCACCAATTTCGCAGTGGGTCCCGTTTACGCTTTCCCTCATGTAAGTGTTGAGCCAGTGCTCATCGTATTTCCCGCATCCGTTGATTGCGTAATCATAGGGTTCCGCAACCACTACCTTGTGGGAAGTGATAAACCACCCCTCATCCGAATCCGCTCCTACTGGAGTCCCTTTTCCTATTGAGTCCTTTTCAGAGATAAGTGTGGGGAGGTAATCCCCGGGGCAGGTGGCCATTGCCTCCTGTTCATAAAGCATTCCTTCTTCAGCAAAATAGAGCATGATGCCCTTTCTCTGGGATTCGGCCTCGGATATTTCGGACCTTCCCTCGCATACATAATCCACACGCAGTTTTACTGTGAAAACCGCATCGTTGGTTGCACGGTAATGCGCAAAAGGTTCGCTGGGGGAGCCCGCAAGGTAAACCTCCTGTGTTGATGGGTTCTCCCAGTTAAATGTTACAACTTCGGGTTCGGAGCCATCCGGGCATTCGAATCCCATAATAGTATAATAGTGATTTGTGTACCCATACTCATCTGGCTGGGGAGCAACATACCTTTCAATTTCCCCGGTGAAATCCGAGTACTGCTCATCTTCAAAATAGGGGACTATGAATGCTGAATCCCCATTTGAGCCGTTTGAGGCACATCCTGCAAAAAGAAGAAAAGAAAGCAAAAGCGGGAAAATGAATAAGTTGCGCATGGCCTACTCCTCCAGCCCCATGTCCTCTAGATCCCCTTTCTTCCCTTTGGGCTTTTCCTTCCCCTTGGCTTTGGGTTCCACCTTGGGCATTGGCTTGGGTTCCACCTTGGGCATTGGCTTCGGCCCCCTTTCCTTTCGGTCGGGGCGCTCAGGGATTCTTGAGCTTACAGCTGCAGGTGCAAAATGCTTATACTGATGCACGAGGTCATAGAGGGAAAGCAGTATCCTCAGGGACCATTCCAGGAGCACGATGTATATGAAGAATGGAATCGCGAGGGGAAGAAGCTGGGTAATCTCAAAGAACTTCACTTCAAACGTCGCTGCGTCCAGGAAAGAAGGGTCACTTATGAAATAGGCAAGCAGGCCCAGGGGAAGCATCTTTGCAAGGTCCCCTGCAATCCCTTCATCCCAATATGAGGTTATGCGGATTGCGGCAACCACCGCAATGGAGATGTACATTACATTTGCAACATCCTGGTTTCCAAGGAAGACCAGGAAAATCGTGAGGAACATGAACCACACGAATGTGATTATCGGGAAGGCGAATGTGTATTTTGCAATCAGGGTAACGTAATGGATTAGCTGGTCTTTGAATGTTTCCTCCTTGGTCCGCTCCAGGACGAATAATTTCTGCCTGGAGAAATTATTGTAGAATGTTCCCAGGATAATTGCATATACTGAAATTCCGAATGCGGTTGTAAAGAAATTCGTAAGGTCCGGACCCAGGACTGATTCAATTGTAGAGTAAATGCCGACTACAAACGCTATCAGGGGCTCTTCAAATCCTATCAGGCTCATGAAAGAGTTTCAATGACAAGGCTTTTATTTTTTTCAGGTGAATGTGATGAGGCGACTAGGTGACCGGAATGCAAGGATTTGGCGGATTAGACAATTGTTCATTATGTGGAATTGAGATGGAGGATCTTGGAGAAAGAATGCGCAGCATAGATGATGTCACATACATTTTCTGCAGCAAATGTGCAAACACCAGGAGAGCAGAGATAAATAGGATGCTGAAGCTTACGGATTAGAGGACTGCTTCAATATCCTCAAACAGCTCATCGGACTCATCCGAGATTTCCTTAAGAATTTTTTTCTGGGATTTCTCTTTTTCTCCCGATTTTTCCTTTGTTTTCCTGAATATGTACTGGCTGAAGAGGCCGATTGCCTCCATCTGCTTCATGTAAATTTCTTCTTCGTCTTGTCCGGGCATTTTGGACTCAACCAAAGTGAAAAGGAGCTTTGTGAATTCTTGTGAGTGCTTCTTTTTTTCCGCTTCATCTGATGACAGGAAGATATTTAGCATGGCTTTCTTCAGCTCTTTCCTGGAAGGGGGTACCATGCGTGGATTAGAACGGGAAGATTTATAGTTATGCGCAGGAATTTAGCGGACTTTGGACGTGAGCTCGGTGTAAAGGATTACTCCGGTGAGGATGACAGTGAGTGCTGCTGCAAGAAGAAGGCTGGATGTCTGGAAAATTACGAAAATTATTGCAAGAAATCCAAGGGCGTAGAGAAAGAAGCGCTTGCTGGCTTTTTGCGCGTGCTTTACGGGCGCATCTATTTCATCAAGGTCAAACTGCATCTTGTAGAGATCCGTTTCCGGGATTGAGAAGAGGTTTCCGCTGTATTTGCACTGGGTGCATAGATACGTTCCTTCTACAGGAGAAATATTGAGGGAATGCACTTCATTCCTGCCATGTATGTTCAGGTAATCATTTGCATGGGGATTGTACCCGCAATTCGGGCAGAACAGGATCGAGATTCCATCTTCTTTCCCCATGTATAGATTTATGGTGGGGAAAACAATAAAACTACCTACGGTATTCGCCGAAAGAAAACGGATTTCTCTTAAGTTGGTGGAGGGAATAAAAATCATTGGGCGGATAGAGATGATGGTTGGGATGGACGACACAATAAGGCTGGACCGGAGGAGCTTCGAGGCTCTTGCAGCGGAATCCAGGGTGAAGATCCTGAAGGCGCTTTCCAAAAGGAGGAAGACGCTTACTGAGCTTTCCCATGAGCTTGGGCTCTCGGTTTCAACCATGAAAGAGCACCTGGATGTGCTTGTGAAAGCCGGATTGATTATGCAGATGGATGAGGGGAGGAAGTGGAAATACTACGAGCTTACGCGGAAGGGGAAAGGGATTGTAAGCCCCTATCCGGCTAAAGTGCTGATTATGCTTGCAATTAGCCTGATTCTTGTTTTCGGGAGCGGGTGGAACTTCATAAATGCGTTTGGGGCCCCTGCTGCTGCTGAAATGGAATATGCTGCGGGGGAGCAGTTTATGCTTGGGGGTGCTGCGGCTCCGGAAGAAGCTGCTCCAATAAGTGATGTGGCTATGGATGAGGAATACTTTGAAGCGGAACCCCTGGCTGCTGAAATGGAAGAAGGAACCTGGGCAGAACCAGGTTCAAATGAAAAAATGGTTGGGGCTGGAGAGGTTGCCCCACCAGACGAGACTGCCCCAGAGCCGGTTCCCGGAGGGATTCGTGCGGAAGAACCAGAATTCCCTGTGGTTTGGGCAGGATTGATGGGATTGGGGCTGATGCTGCTCCTGGTTTCTGTTTACTATCTCGTGAAATAGAGGTTAGAAAGATATTTAAACACTTTTAGACACAATTTAATCAATGGCACATCTTAACAAAGAGAAGCTCAGCAGGGCGCTCATCTCAACCAGCAACGATTCATTCAGGAAGGAGGTTAAAAAATTCAGGGGAGTGATGAAACGGGAGCGTGCAGCATTCGCCTCAGGGAGTTCCATTTCCGGATTGAAAGCTTTCCTTATTGCGGATTTTGAGCAGTATGCAGTATTCGGAAACATTGGTGCAGAAAACATGGCACGCGTAATGATTGGCATTTCCAGCCTCCCCATGGAAAAAATGCAGCGAATTGCAACCAGGAACTTCCAGAGTCTTGAAGATGGGAAGCGGCTGGTTGATGAGATACTGGAAGAAGGCTCAGCAGGCATTTTGGCAAGGGAAAAGATTGTCCTGGAGCTGCTGGAAAGAGGGAATGCGGCCACGGACAGAATTGCAGCGGAAATCTCCAAAAGCCAGAACCAGATTTGCGATTGGTCCCAGGATTATGGCCAGCATCTTGATATTCTTGGCATTTCAGTAAATTCATATATTGATTCCATAGAAGCGCTTGCAAAAAACCCAACTCCGGATGCAGAAACTCTGGAAACAATTGGTGAGTGCTGGCTGGAGGCATTGAAGCATTCAGTGGAGATACAACGGATTGCAGGCCACACCTATATTGCTACTAAAGGATTGGGAATAGAAATTCCCACGTACATGCGTGGCAGCCTGGAAAACGGCTTGCTTAACCCCATCTGGAAGCAGCTCACTCCGGAAGAATACAAGGACCCACTCTGGAACATTGGTTTTGTGCCCCCGGAGAACATTGCAAGGGAGCTGCTGAAAATGCTTTTCCCGAAAAAATGGGAGAAACTGCTCAAGAACTGTATGGAAAAAATAGTTGTGGTACAGAAACCGCAGAAACCTGTGCTTCCTGCTGAGCACACGAGCCTTGCAAAAAGGCTGGTTAGGGAATATCCTGAAGAACGCTTCCCGGAAAACTATGTGAAAAAGCTGGGTGAAGCATGCGAATGGAATGAGGGTAATGCAGTTTCGGTTGTTGAACTGGAATATTATGGGATAGGCAGGGAAGATGCAGTTTTCCTTGTGCAGGAAGGGCTGGATGCGGAGATCGTGGGGAAACATACCCTTGTTGCATCAATACTTGAATCAGAGGGAATTGCGCACAGGCAGCTGCACTATGCGTTCAGGGTGCTGAACGAAGACAGCTGCTGGGACCTCATGGATGTCCTGCATAATTATTCTGGGTGGATGGAGCTGATGCCTGGTGCAGGAGAAGACCGGGAAAGCCAGGAGCTCAGCGCAGTGCTTGCACTTGTTTCAAGCCCTCCTGCAGGAAGGGAGGGCGTTCACTCTTTGCTTGAAGCATATGAAGATGAGGTGTTTGAAGCCCTGGTTGAGCTGGAATCCGGAAATGAGAGGGTGGAAAAGGCGCTCAGGGGATACACGGAGTACTCCCTCAGGTTTGTGAAAAACGGTGGCCAGGTTGAGGAAGAGGATGAAAATGGGGAAGGGAGAGATGCTGTGCCGGCAAGGGAGATTAAAAGGCCGCACCAGAGCCTGGAGCTCTCCCAGGAAACCGAGCAATACATCGCATCGAAAGGGATACTTGTTGAGAACGTGAAAAGGGCGATTATTTATGGGCTGAGGCTCTCTTCAAGAAAATCTGCAATAGGCGGAAAATATTTCCCGATTAGTGCTTTCAGGAAAAATGTGCGCGTTGTGCTTTCAAGGGAAGGAGGAAATCCTGAGGAGCGCGTTAAAGTCGTGGAGGATTTCCTGTATAAGGAAGGAATAATTTCATATTATAAGCAGGGGGACGTTGTAAAGCTTAATTTGAAGGACGAAATCGGGCAGCACAATGAACCTTCTGAGATTGGGCAGCAGATTCTGGATTCTGTTATAGGGTGGAAGGTTGAATTCGACAGGAAAACAAGAGGGAACGGTTCCTGATTACTCAGGAACCTGGATGTAGTATCCGAAAAGCGAATCCATCACGAACATTCCCGTAATCGTGATTTCCTTTCCTTCCGCAGGGAGGGACTGGCTGGACACCCTTATTCCGTGGCCTTCCCCATCTATTAAGGTGTATCCGGAAAGCTGGCCGATTTTTATCGTATTGGTTACTGTTCCATGCACGGTTACTTCCTTTCCTGCAAATGCCTTCGGGTTGTCGTTCAGGTCCTTGAGGGGAGTTGTGCCGATTCCTGCGCACCCGAAGAGGAGCACGGAGACGAGCACGATTGCAAACAGCTTTTTCAATTTAAACACCTGCAGGGAATTCGGAAAAAAGGTTAAAATGGGTTGTGGAGGCTACTGCAGCTTCCGGATATCTGCATTCACGTCCTTGCGGACCCTTCTAAGGTATTCATCAGGAATAAGTACTTCCCTCATTGATTCTGGAGGATATTTTGTGATTGTATCGAAGGCACGTTTCTGGCTGGAAAATAGCCTTACGACCTCCTTTACAAATGCCAATCCATCTGAATAAGGGTCAAATGCATAGTAGGCAATAGGATATTTCTCCAATGCTCTGGCAAACTCTTTTGGCTCCCACCATATAGTATTCCTTAGCGCTGCCGCTATAAATTTTCGGAGTCGCGTGGCTGCAGACATGAAAGCTCCTGCAGCAATTGCCATAAAGCAAATGGGGTTCTTGATTGCCAGGCTAAGCGACCTGATGACCCCTCCGATCAAGTTAATGGGACATTTGATTATAGCTGCTCCCAGTTCTCCCGCACTTTTCAAAACTGGAATGCCTTGCCAATCCTGGACATACATGGCCAAGCCCTCATTGGCGGCCTGGCTTGCAATGGGAGGGGCTGCATACATCGAATGTTTGTGTGGCGCATAGACCGGGCTTCTCTGTTCCCAGAGCACATGATGAACAAGTTCATGTGCAATGCTGTCTTCTAGAAATGTAAATGCATGTGGACCCATAATAGCAGCTGGAGGTATCTGCATCATCTGGAGGGAGCTGTCGTATCTTGCACGCAATGCGTGTGTCGCAAACTGGCTTGCCTCCCATACGTTTTCACTAAACGCATCAAAACCCCTAGACTGGTATTCCCTACTGGCCTTGCAGTGGATCTCGGACATTTGGCCACATGCTTTCAGTTCTTCTAAATATGCGGCAAAGGTTTCGCGGTCTGCGTGAATCTTCCGTGCAGCAACAATCACATATGGCATCTTCTGGACCTTCACTCCGTAGATTGTTTCTAATCTTATTTTTGCCCGGTGCAACGCCCTGAGCACAGCACGCCCATAATTATTTTTGGGCCCGCGCTCCTGCAACGACGCCTTTTTGGCTTTTTCAACGTTCATCCTGCGAGTGAAAATGCCCATATTCATATTACCCAGTCAGGCTTTATAAATATATCTATTTTACCACTTATTGACACATTATAGATAAAGAGCTTTAAACCTCCCCTGGTTTATTGAAGGATGAGATATTTCGCGCTTTTCCTGGTTTTTGGGATGCTTTTCTCCGGCTGCTGCGGCTATTTTGAGTTTGAGCAGGCCGGGGAGCCTCAGCTTGTGGAAGCACCTGCTCCGGTGGTGGAAACTCCCCCTGCATATGAACCTGAAGAGGTGCCTGCTGCGGAACCTGAACCAGAGGAAGAGGTTCCGGAGCCTGAACCAGAAGTGGAAGAGGAGGAACTTGTGCACTGGGATGTGGGTGTAACTGAAGAGGATGAGGAGGAAGGGACGAAAAAGCTGCAGGCAGTGGAATTCGACGGGTATGCGCTTATTGTGGATGATATTACGGATGATTATCCGTATCCGTGCGCGGCTTTGAGGGTGGGGGACATGAGCGGGACTTATATTGAAACGCTTTTCCAGGATAAAGTTTGCCCGGGGGAAAGCACATACTGGACTTCCCCTGAAGGGGCAACGTACAGGATAAAGGTATTCGAGACTGCTGCGGGTTATGCAGGGTATGCATACTGGGCGGATGTTGCGGTGTACAAGCAAGGGTGAAAAATATGAAATGGATATTTGCGTTTTTGGTTTTGGCGGGAGTCCTGTTCGCAGGGCAGATTGTAAACGTAGGGGAAACTACGGATGGAAGCTCATCCCCCTCCGGGCCGGATGATTCTGAGTGCTACACTCAATACTTCCAGTGCCTCAGGGATGGATGCGCTGCTGCTGGCGGTGATTTCAATGAGCTTACCCAGGGGTGTTATGGGGGAAGTGATGCAAAATTCTCTGAAGCGGTGGGGAAATGTGCGGATGCGCAGGGGGACTGCATAATGGGGACTGTTTCTTCAGAAAGCGGAACCAGCAGTGGAACTACAACTTCTGGCGGCAGCACGGCTTCTTCAGGAGAACAGGGGCTTTGCGGAATAGGGTTTGTGCTGCTTGGGCTTGGGGCGTTCCTATTCAGCCGCAGGAATGAGTAAGGTATAAAACCCTTTTCGGGGATTATGGGTCCATGGCGAAGAAGAAAAATTTCTGGACATACTCACTTGTAGCCGTCATTGTGATTATATTATTTGCCCTGACCGTGGGCCCTCTCCTTATGGCATTCTTCATACCTGGAGAAGGAGAAATAACGCAGGTTGAGGAAATCGAACCGCTTTCTTCAAACGGATATGCTGCGGAAGTAGAGCAGCCGGAAGAAGAACCTGAAGAGGTTACACTGCTTGATGTGGTTGAGGTGAGGCCTCCGGAGCTGCATGAAACCCCTGAAGAGATGCTTGAATGGTTTATGCTTGTGCACATGAGTGATTCAACTGGAGGAGTACGGAACGTGTATACAAACGGGAGGCCGTACATACTTGGGGAAACCATGGGGCAGATGATGGAATATGCGCTCACTGTGGACAACCAGGACCTTTTTGATATAGAATGGGCATTTGTAAAGGAGCACATGATAAATGGGGAATATGGGCTTGTATATGGGTCCATCTGGGCAGATGATTATACTCCAAGGGAGAATGTATCCAATACGGATGACGATATGAGGATACTTTGGGCGCTTTACGAAGCAGAAGAGAAATGGGGCCCGGAGCATGGATACAAAACTGAAGGGAAAGCAATAGCCGACCAGATGATTACCTATAACCAGTACATGAATATCATGAGCAGGGGATTAAGCTGGGATGAGGATAGCTATGAGGTAAGCAGGAGGATGGACATAGATGATTTGAGGTGGGAAGTGATGCAGACCCTTGCGAACGAGGACGCGATCTGGAGGGTGATGGTTGTGAAAACCAATGCGCAGTTCCTTACCTGCCAGGACCAGTCCAACGGGCTCTTTTGGCAGGAATATGATATTGCAAAGAGCAGGCGGGAATACCCGGAAGGGAAGGATGAATGCCTGACCAGCCACATGCTGAGGGCAGGAATGTACTATTCTGATTACAAGACTTATGTGCCCGCAACCATCCTGCACAACAAGATGAAGATTGCTTGGGAGAGCACAGGAAAAATAAGCAGTGCATACAAGATGGAGAACCTTGGGACCGGGAACGGAATTGAGGAAATGGAAACCTATGCGCTTGCGGGAAGGAACGCGGTAAGGCTCGGGGACTGTGACTTTGCAATAGAAATGAAAGAAAGAATATTGATGGAGCAGATAGATGATCAGGAGTCCCCGATTTACGGGTCAGTGAGCCAGAACAGGAAAGAGAACGGAGTGGAGGACGATATAGATACCCTCCTGCTCCTGGAAGAGCTCAAGAACTGCCAGCCAAACCGATAAATTCATTATTTTTTCTTTGCCGGAAGAAAGGGCAGCAGCCTCTCTGCAAGGTGGGGCATGCTCATTGTCTGGAGGTAGACCGTGCCAGGGCCGGTGAGGGTTGAAAGCCACATCCCCTCGCCCCCAAAAAGCATATTCCTTACTCCTTTTACCCGTATAATGCCATAGCTTACAGTTCGGTCGAATGCTGCAATGCTTCCTGTTTCAACGCGGATGGTTTCCCCGTTCTTTAGCTCTTTTTTGTAAACTTCCCCATCGATTTCCAGGAATGCGTGGCCTTCCCCTGAGAGTTTCTGGAGAACAAATCCCTCCCCTCCCATGAAGCCAACCATTATTTTCTTTTTAACGTAAGATTTGAGTTTTATGCCTGAGCTTGCCGCAAGGAATGCATCCTTCTGGCAGATTATTTCCTTTCCTTTGGAGATCTTGAAATCCACTATTTTCCCAGGTACTGAGAGCCCGAAGGAAACTGAACCCGGGCCGTTTTTTGCAGTGAACTTGTTTACAAAGAATGATTCCCCCATGAGCATGCGGTGCACTCCGCCGCCCATGCCCCCGTGGGAGCTGGTGTGCATATGGATGTTTTCGTCCATCCATACCATTGCTCCCCTCTCCGAGATCACTGTTTCGTTTTCATCAAGAACTATGTGGAGGAGGGGCATTACTGAACCTTCCATGCTGTATTTCATAGGGATAAAAACAAGCCCAAACTTAATAAATTTTGGGTGGCTTATTGCCTTATGATTACGGAATTGATTCTGCTGGTATTGGCAATTATTTTCTTCTGGTTCGCGCTCCAGGCACTTGGCCCGGTTGCATTGTTCATAAATTCGCTTATCGCACTTGTCGCGCTTAAATTGCTGGGCTGGCTCGGAATAAGGATTCAGATAAACATCTGGACGCTTTTGATTACGGTGATTTGGGGAATTCCCGGTGTGCTCATCCTAATGTTTCTTGCGCTTACGGGAATTGCGTTTAGGGGCCACAGGTAAGCTGGCTGTTTTCCATAGCTGCAGGCCTGCCCAGAACAAAACAGTGTAGCCAAGGGCAATAATCCAGGAGAGAAAACGTAGGTCATCTGTTTTTAGGTTGTCTGCCCAGGTAAGGGTTCCCAAAAGATGGGCTGCAAATAATGTGAGGAGGGTGAAGTAAGCAAGGGGGTAAAGCTTCACCCTTACGAATGCTTCAGAGAGGAGTATCCACCCAAAAGCCCAGAGGAATGCGGCTATTGCAATTCCATATTCAAAAGAGAGGAAGTATGCTGCAAGCGGGTTACCTTCCTTTTCAGGCTGCAGATGTGCGTAGTGTGATGTGATTACTACGTCCGGGATTCCTGTAAGCGCAAAAAGGAGAAGGAGGATTATGAAGGGCTTTATATGGTAAATCCTGAAATTGAGCTTAATCCCTATGCCCACTGCAAGCAATATTGCTGCAACCACTAAGAGCTCAATCAATTCAATCGCCCGAGTAAGTTTCTATTATCTCCTGAATCTTGGACTTATGCTTCTTGTCATATTCGCTTGCAAGCATGTCCATCAGGTATAAATCATAGTATTTCCTGAGGTATGCGCGGGCCTGCCTTCTTTTACCTGCGAGGCTGAATCCGAGTTTTTTGTATACATGGATTGCGTTTTTGTTTATTGAGTTTACCTTGAGGTAGACGCTGTTGAGGTTGAGTATGTTGAATGCATAGTCCAGGAGGAGAACCATTGCCTCGCTTCCATATCCCTGGTTCCAGAATTTGTGCTTCCCTATAAATATCCTTAATTCTGCTGTGGAGTTTCTCCTGTCTATTCCAATTAGGGTGCATGCCCCCACCAGTTTTCCGTCCTCCATATTCACTATTGAGAAATCTATCTGGTGCTCATCATGGATACTCTGCTCATACCATTCCATGACATTTTCATCTGCAAGCATCGCGTCGAATTCACGCATAAAGAGACTGAGCTTCGGGTCGTTCAGCCATCTCTTGAATTTAGGCAGGTCGTATTTCTCCATCACTGCAAGCCCGACTCTTTTTCCCCTCATTTTAAGTGCGCGTTTCTTTTCAACCATAAAACTCACCTCATGGAATAAGACGGAAACATATTAAAATCATTCTTTTAGAGAGAAAAACTTCCCTGTGTACGCTTTCATATTGGTTACGTATGCGCCGTTTGCGTTTTCGAAAAATAGTAGGGGGCCTTTTGCGCCCAAAATTTTTCCATCTATGTTTTCGGCTATTGAGTACTTTTCAGGGATTGGATAATCGATTTTCTTGGGCATTGGAGAATCCAGCATGTACTCATTAAATGGGGCAGTGGATTCAACCTCAACTATTGCATTTTCCAGGAATTGGGGATCCTCCCTGCCCAGGAGCTTGAGCTTGGTTCTTGCCTGGACTGCATTGCTAAAGCCGAAATGGCTCTGGAGAAGCCTTTCCATTTCATACGCTTCCCTTCCCCTGAAGCGCATTATTTCCGCGTAATAGTCTGCGCCCTGCTCCTTTACTCGCTCAGTTATCCTGTTTGCGTGGGTTACACCGCATTTTACCCTTTCCCCGAAGGAAACTAAATATAGGGAGAATTCGCGCTTGGAGAACTCTTCTTCTAAATCTTCGTAGCCCTTGAAATCGTGGCGCGTGTATATCCTGGAGATGTCCTTGGAGCCGCAGAATGGGCATTGGATTCTTCCCTCATAGTGGTAGGGGCACTGGTAGCGGTTGTTGCGGGATTTGAATCCTACGCAGGCTTTTGGGCCCTCAAATTCGAGTTTATGCTCGCCTTCCAGCTTTGTGGATGTTTCTCCCCCATCTTCCCAGAAATGGATGGTCGGAACATCAGTTGAAAAGAAGGAAATCAGGTGATTGGGAAGCATGCGCCTATATCGGGGAGAAAGTTTTTAAGGAGTGGGAAATGGGAATAAAAAGCTTTTTGCAAACGGTTTTAATTTGTTGGTGAACACATATACATTCATGAACTGGATGCAATGGATTATCCTGATTCTCCTGCTGGGCTCAGTTGGAGTTGGGGTGTACTATTATGATGCTGTTCCGGACTATATGGCAACCCACTGGAATGCTGCGGGGGAAGCTAACGGGTACATGGAAAAGAATATTGGGCTGTTTTTGATGCCTGCAGCGATGATTGTGCTGTTGCTGTTCTTCTACCTGATTCCGCACATAGACCCAATGAAGGAGAACATAAAGAAATTCGACAGATATTATGAGGGGTTCATTTTCATATTCATGTTTTTCCTCGCGTATATTCACTTCCTTTCGGTTGCGTGGAACCTGGGGTATGTATTTGAGATAAACAGGCTTACTGCGCCTGCATTAGGTGTCCTGTTCATTTATCTGGGCATGCTCTGCGGAAAGAGCAAGCAGAACTGGTTTATTGGGATAAGGACTCCCTGGACCCTAAGCAGCGAAAAGGTGTGGGCAAGGACCCACAATATAGCAAAGGACGTCTTTGTGGGAATTGGGGCTCTTTGGATTGTTGTAGGGCTTCTTGCGCCTGCATATATCCTTTACCTTGTGGGGCTGTTGATTGTTGCTGCGCTCATCCTGTTTGTGGATTCATATTTTGAGTATAAGAAGGAGCTGGCTGGAGTGGGCATTGCCCCTAGGAAGCCTGTGGAGGCTGCGCCCCTGAAAACCAAGGCAGGGAAGACGGCTGTGGCTAAGAAAGTAGTGAAGAAGAAACCTGTGAAGAAAGCTGCAACGAAGAAGGCTGTGGTGAAGAAAGCTGCAAAACCCAAGAAGAAGGCTTCAAAAAAGAAGAAATGAGCCCGCTAGAGATGCGGGCTGAACATCGTATACGCCAGGAAGAGTGTCCCCAGCAAGAGGATTACTTTCATGTACAAGATACTCACTTCTGAAAGGTGAGAAGAAGACTGCCTCTGCTTGTCCATCATTGCCCGTCTTGCGGCAGTTCTGTCTGCATACATGAGAGAGTACTCTTCATTGGCCCCTGGAGTTCTGTAGCTTATCCCTCTTTGAGAACCATTTGTTTTCATTCTATCCACCTCTGTATTTATCTCAAATCTGGAGTATATAAATGCTCGCTGTCCGGTGGAGGAGGACAGCAATGCATGATTTGGTGCGGTTGGGTATTTATATTATTTTCTTAGCCTAAAGAAGATGCTTCGATTAGAAGTGCATTGCAGGAATAACCCCAAGGCAAAACAATGTGCAGAAAACAAAAAGGCAGCTTAAAACGGTGTTTTTTGACAATCGTGAACTTTGTTCACGAGAAGAAAGCAGATCTTTCTCAGATTTTTGCTTCGGAGTGCTGCTGCAATAAAAATTGACGCAGGGGTGGCGGAGTTTGGTCAAACGTGCAGGACTTAGGATCCTGTGGCTTAGTGCCTACGAGGGTTCAAATCCCTTCCCCTGCATTCAAAGATATTCAGTCCCGTACTTTCTCCAGCGGTTGAGGTGCGGGATTGTATCCTTTGCAATTGCTTCTGCTTTTTCTTTTGGGAGGTCCATTGAATTCATCAAAATGAGTGTTACTTTCTCAATCATTTCATGCATGGAAATATCCGGCTCAGTGAATATGCCGTTCTGGTAGCATAGGCTGCAAAATTCATTGCTTATGCTTCCGTCTGCATTGGTCCCGAAATCATCTGGCTTTTCCATTGGCATTCCACAGCTCTGGCAAATCGTTCCTTGAGGGTTATCCATAGTCCTCACCTATACAAGAAATAGGGTGAAGTTTTTAAGAGGTGCAGTTAAGCTACCTTTTTCCCTTGTATCCTTCTAGTTTGTGGTACTTGTCTTCGTGGGGGGCAAGGAGCTTTGTGGCGAGCCTCGCAAGGTCCAGGAGGAACAGGAATGCTGCAAACAGGGGGATGAGGAAAGCTTGCTGGAGTATCCCCGGGAGGTTCAGCATGCTCACTGCAAACGGGATGGGAAGCGCAATCATGAGGAAGAGTGCAAAGAAGAAGAAATCCTCCATCATTTTGCTCCTTATGTTTGCGTGACGGGCCAAGCCGAAATGGAATGCCTGGGAGAATTTGCCTGCGAGCGCAGTAAGCACCTTCAGGATATTGTAAAGAGGGTAAAGGGAAAGCAGGATGGCAAAGATTTCGAATATGTCCAGGGGGCCGACCATGTACGCTATGGTGCCAGAATAGGCGGCAAACTGGGTTCTTATGATAACCAGGAGGGAGTCTATAGTGAATAGTGCAAGCAGGTTTATGATGAGGGTTCTCGCATTCTTGCGGAAGGTTTCGTAGAATGGGCCCCCTGGCTCAAAGTGGTGTATGACATGGCTCATGTATGCAGACAGGTGTCTGAAGGGGTTCCTTCTTCCTTCCAGGCCAAACCTCTTTCCAAGCGCAATTCCTATCCTCTTCTCCCTGGGGATGAGAAGGGAGGCAGTGAGCCCGCTTATCACTATGAGCGCGGTGGAAAGCGAAACAAAATCAAATGAGGTTAATCCCACGGTTTGCGAGGCAATAATCAGCCCAAACTCGCTTGAGGTAACCATCAGGAGACCTGCAAATAATGAAGCTTTGCCTCCGAAACCCGTCATGTAAGTGGAAAAGGAAATCGAAGCGAACTTCAGGACCATGTTGAATATTGCAAAGAAAACAACGATTGCCAATGCACCAAGTATGAATTCCATATTTACGAGCATTCCCATTGAAAAGAAGAAGAATGCTGCAAAGAGCAGGGTCATCTGCTTAAGGGTAGACTCTATTTTCTTGAAGATGGGAATTGCAGCAACTGTGCTTCCCGCAAGGAACGCTCCTATTGAGGGGGAAAGCTCGAATGCCATTGCGACTAAAGCAAGGAGGGCGCAAAGGGAAAGCGCGGAAAATAACTGTGCTTCCAGGTTCTTTTCATCAAGCCATGTTGAAAGGCGGATAACCAGCCACCTCAGGATAAGATAGGAGCAGAAAAGGATCATTAGGGAAAAAATCACGGAAATTACTACCTGGCCTATGGAAAGGGTGGTGTCCCCGTGCAATTGGGAAAGGAGGGTGAGGGCGAAAACGGCCGTAATGTCCTCAAGGATGAGCACTGCTGACATAAAGTTGGATTCGTCCCTTTTTTCGTGCTTTGAATCTGCTATCAATCTTGCGAATATTGCGGTACTGGAGAAAGAAAGGATTACGCCCATTATGATGGCATCCAGCATCTGGAAGCCCAGGAATACTGCTGCGAGATAGGTGAGCAGGAAGATTAATGCAAACTTTATCAGGATAACGAAGGTTGCACGCAGGCCGAACCTGGATATTTTATCCAGGTTGAAATGGATTCCGATGTAGAAGAGGAGGAGGATTACCCCGATTTCTGAGATAATGGAAATGAAGCTGGTTTCGGTTACTATTCCGAGGAAGTTCGGGCCAATAATGGCACCGAAAAAGAGGAGGCCGATTACGCTGGGGAGCTTGAGCTTCGCACTGAGGGCTACCCCCAGGAAGGAGAAGAAGATTATAAGCCAGAAGTCCAGCAAATCAGCTGCAATAACAACATCCACAGGAAGATATTGAATAACTAGTTATAATACTTTGGCAAAGGGAAGCAATATTGCATTACCTTACCGGCTCGTATTTGTCGTGCGCTTCCCCCTTGAAATGATATTTGAGGAAATTTGAAGTGTGAAAAGTGAGGTATTTCCAGTGGCCCCACTCGCGAACCCTGCGCATTGAAACATATACATGGGCATCGGGGAGGTAGGCGACTTTTCCGTGCGCCTTTATCCTGCGGACGAGGTCGGTGTCTTCCCCGGTTACTAGATTAGGGTTGAAGCCACCTGCCTTGTGGAACGTTTTCGCATCAAATGCCATGTTGTCGGCTGCAGCAAAATGAGTATTGGTTTTGGCGAGAATTCCTGCAAGGGGCTTGAGGATTCCATGGGAGAATGCATCCTCTATGCGGGTTCCGTCCCTTGGGACTACGGGCCCGATTGCTGCAATGTGGGTTTTGTCAAAGATGGGGCGAGTAAGCATATCCAGCCAGTGGGAATCCACATAGCTGTCTGCACCTGCGGAAACAATTACTTTTCCTTCTGCTGCCAGGGCACCGGCCTGCCTTCCCGCAGCAATTGTGCGTTTTCGCTCATAAACTATTTTTGCATCGTATTTTTCTGCAATCTGAACGGTTTTGTCGTCGCTGTGGCCGTCTGAGATTATAATTTCGTAATTCCTGTGGATAAACTGGTTCCTGAGTGAGCTTAGCGCATCCTCCAGGTAGGCCTCTTCATTGAGGGTTGGTATCACGATTGAGATATCAGGTTTTTTATGACTCATGGACGACAACCTTCTGCAACTAATTTTAGGTGCGTTTTGTTTTTAAATACTCCAGTCCGGCCTCGGGGCCCTCCAGGAGGTGCTCAAAGAGCTTCTGGGGGTCAAATAGGAAGACTTTTCCTTCTAAACGCTCCCTGAGGCGCTGTTCGGAGAGGTCGCGCATGGAGAGCTTGTTTTCACGCATTTCGCGCAGTTTCTCTATTTCTCTTTTGAGGTGGCGCTCGTTGAGGCGGTTGTCTATGAAGATTCCTTCTCCTGAAGGAAGGGTGAGGTCTGAGGCTTTGAATCCCTGGGCAAGTGTTCCCTTTATGCGGAGCTTGATTATTGCGTCCGGGGATTTGAGCTCTGCGAGCTTTTCATTTATGCGTTCCTGCGCATCTTTTGGAGATGTGTTTTCAAATTCGATTTCTTCAAAAATGAATTTTCTGGAGGGGATTTCCACGAATTCGTGGGTTTTGGAATTAGTATCGTAAAGGATGTAGCCCTTGGGCTTGGTTTCCTCCCGGGTTAATTGGGTAAGCACGGTGCTTCCGGGAACCAGGAACTTTCCATCCATTCCGGTTTTGTGCGCGTGGATGTGCCCATTCAGGTAGAGGGAGTAATTGAGGGGCTCCAGATCGTGGATTGAAGAGAGGTTTTCCCCATATACGAACTCCTTGAAGGATTGGTGGATTAGTAAGATCGAGAATACATCCGAAGGAGGAGTTACTTTTTCCTTGAGCTTTTCAAGGGCACGGAGCGCGAGGTCGTCCGGGACGTTCCCAAGGCCAGCGAGGAAGATTTTTTCACCATCCTTTTCAAATGTAGTGGAATCCATGTGGAGATGGGTAAGTAGGCCTGCTTTCTGGAGCAATTCTACGGGGTTGAGGGCTCCGCGGCTCCTCCTCTCATGGTTTCCGTGGATTGCATATACAGGGGTTTTGAGCTCCCGGAAAAGGGAAACTGCTTCCCCAAGAACCTGGAGGGAAGGGACCCTGGAATCATACAAATCTCCTAAGAAAAGGATGAGGTCTGCTTTCTGGTCTGCATCTTTGAAGGCGGAGCGGGCCTGGGTGAAGCTGTCCGAATAGAAACGGGGGTAGCCAAGATGAGTATCTCCGATTACTGCTATTTTCAAAAGGGTTCACCCGTATAGATTTACGAAGGCGGATTTTTAAGGAGTTTGTAAGTAAGCTTCCTGTGGCGAAAGGGAATGTTCTTGCAGATTCCATAATTTTCATTGTTGTGCTTCTTGCAGCCCTGACTTTGCTTTCGTATCTTACCTCATTATTTGTTGAGGATGAGATGCTGAGGCTGAATATTTACATAATTGCCTCTCCGCTCATCACGCTGTTTTTCCATTTGGTTGTTTCCAAAAGAAAGCTGGGGAGCATTTTGATTGTGGGGGGAAAGAGATTTCCTTCCCCTCTTTCCAGGTGGGTAGTTGCATTCCTTGCGCTTCTTGTATTGTTCTTTATAGGGATTTTGTACACGCAAGAGGATTTCTGGAGCCTGAATTCAGCAATCCAGATTGGGTTTGTGGTGCTTACCGCGGCTTCCATAGGGTACATAGTTTCGCATATGGACAATGAGGAATTGTTTAGGCATGCGAAATACCTTCCTCTTGCGATAATCGTTCCGATGCTTCCTGTGCTTGTTTACGCGGACATGAGCTTCATTACCGGGGAAGCAACACAAACCAATCCGTTTAGTTTCTCGGCTATGCTTGCGATATTCGTGAGCTGGCTTTTCTTCTTTGTTTTGCATATGGGCCAGATGCTCAGGGAGGAGCTTACCTTCCGAGGGTACCTGATGCGGAATTTTGCACGGTACCCAATGATGGGGATTGTTCTTGTGGGGCTGGTTTTCGGGCTCTGGCACATTCCAATTTTCTTATTTACGGATGGGATGGTAAACTGGGAATACCTTTCTGTGGAGTTTATGCTTCCTGCAATACTGGACAGCTTCCTGGTTGGAACGTTGTTTGCATACCTGTATTTGAGAACGAAGAATCTGGTTTTGCCCGCTATTGCGCATAGTTTGGACGATACGATGAGGGATTTTGCGATTTGGGCGCCTATGTATGCGGGGCTGCCGCAGCTGCTGGATTATTTCAGCTTTAATGAGTCCTGGCTTATGGCGGGAAGGGTGGTTTTCGCTATTGTAATTATAGTTTTGATTACCCGGCTTATTGACAGGCCGCCCCCTGAAGAGGAAGTCGAGGAAATGGAAGGAAGTTGAGTTTATGTGCTCAGGAGAAAGATATAAAAAACTGAAAGAGGGAAAAGAAGCGTATGATGGTTGAGGTAATCTTCTTCACGGTGCTTATCGCGCTTGTGCTGCTGGTAGCTTACCTGCTAACGAAGTAGGTTGCTTTTTAAACATTAATGGACTAAAATTGGAAACATACTTTTGGGCCCGTAGCTCAGTCTGGTTGGAGCGTTCGACTGATAATCGAAAGGTCGTGAGTTCAAATCTCATCGGGCCCATTGACGTATTTTACGTCGGAGGATTTGGGCCGACTCAAAAAGTGAACTCCCAAAACAAGATTTTGTGTGGGTTTATGAAAATCAAGAAGAAAAAGGAAACTATCAAATCCAGACTTTCCAAA
>JAQBFN010000049.1:0-28485 GCA_032123335.1 Microcaldota archaeon | reverse complement strand
CCCATAAGTCTTCATGGATGTACGTCATGTCGGCCGCCACTTCAATTCTGACTTCAGGCATGTGGATGCTCTCAATAAGAGACACCACCTCCCGAGTGTACACATGCACAAACTCCATTATCTCAAACGAGTAAGGCTTCAACTCTTCAACACTGAGGGGGTCACCCCCACCACTCCAGTAGTTGGTTAGGGTCTTCTCAGCAAATTCGTGTGCTTTAGTACCCTCTTTAGCGTACTCACTCTCAGTCTCTTCAGGCAAACCCCCAACCCCTTTAGCTAAGAGTTCAGCTAAAGCGATTGAGGCAGGGCAGTTCATCCACCGCTTCGCACCAGAGGCTCCTGTAGGGCTGTGGGTACTCATACACCCAGTTCCCGTTTGATGGCTTCGGCAATAGCATTGTGGTAAGTGGAGTCTTTGGGGTTGATGGTAGACTCCCCACTGATGCGTTTCACAAGGTTCAACACCCCTGCGCTACCTTTTTCTTTCTCCGCAAGTTGGAGAGCCAGTGTGCGGAGTTCGTCGAAAGGGATGACTGCATCATCTGACGCAGGAGCCTCTTCTTTGACCTCAACAGGAGCCTCTTCTTTGACCTCAACAGGAGCCTCTTTAGCTTTCGCTTTGGTTTTCTTTGGAAGGGCTGGTTCTTCTGAAACAGAAGCTTCAGGAATACGACCGAGACCTAGAAGAGTAGCAACAGCCGACAACTTCTCGTCACTGATGGTTTCTTCTGTGTTGAATTTGATGTTAATTTCCATGATAGTGTTTCTCCTTCGGTTTTAGGTTTAAACCAATACAACTACTGACTATCAGCAGCTTTCTTGATTTTGAGTACGTCTTCCATGCTCTTCTTGAAGAGTGCATCTACTTCACGAAGAGGGGTGTCAAGGGGGTAGTGTTCTGTAAACTCAGACTCATTTTTCCCTTGACGGACTTTCATTTTTGCTTCTACTCTATCCTCAATGCGTTGGTACATGTAAGTTACTTCCACGACTAGTCTCCTATTGCATCGACAGCCATGTCGACACCTTGTTTTTTCCCATAGGACTTCTCGATGACTGTTTCATCGATACTCATTGACGTATTTTACGTCGGAGGATTTGGGCCGACTCAAAAAGTGAACTCCCAAAACAAGATTTTGTGTGGGTTTATGAAAATCAAGAAGAAAAAGGAAACTATCAAATCCAGACTTTCCAAATTCAGACAAAAAAAAGAGGACGATCCCCGATTAGAATATTATTCTTCTTATCTCAATGAAGTAATTGATCTGTTAGAAAAAGGGAAGTATGAAGATGCCACCATTTACCTAGATAAAGCATTGGATTATTTAGTCATTCAAAATCTCCCTATTGCTATTGGGAATCTAGAATATGATTTTCACTTATATGGGATAATTAATACACCAAGAGCAATGGAGTTCCTTTATGATTTCGGGTACACACAAAAGGAAACACTCAACTATTTTAGACAGTTTAAAAATTTTAGAAATAATGTTGTACACCTCATAACCGGGAAGGAAGGGGGACATTTCAAGAAGTTAAAATCGCATGCCAAAATGAGGAGGAGGGGAATAATCACTGGGAACTATGTCATATATGAGATGCTCTTCAAAGCATTTGGAGAGAAAAATGAAGAGTTTGACAAACTTGTTTCAGAATGGAAAAAATCACATAAAAAACATGAGAAAATGGTGGATCAGAAGGAATACTTTCTTTCTGCGATAGAAGCGGGCCTGCGAGCATATATTGGATTGAAGATGGTGTTAGATGACGGATTTCCAACGAGATTTTCCCATTTTGATCCAAACTTGATGGAGAAGGAAGCTGAGTTTATTAAGAAAGATCATAAACTTTATGTCAAGTGTCTAAATAAAGCTTCAAAGAAGATAAAGAAACTTGCGAAGTCCGAGGATCTAGATCCTTTCAACTTGTTTGGAGAAAAATGATGGTATGTTTTTCACCTTGTCTTACTTTCCCCCAAGCTACTGGAATTCCAACGCGGTTTGGAATGTACTTCATTAGCTCCTCCTCGGGTTCTTCATAGTAGTAAAGCCTAGGGGACTTCCGAATTGAACGGATGACGTCTAATCTCTGAACTATCTCTTCGGAGGTCCCACCATCTAAACGGTTCGAACCAGCTAATTTAGTAAGTAATTGGGCGTAAGTTGCCTCCACTAATTGGGCAAAGAACTTGTAGAAAAGCGCAGATTGCCCACTGCGTTTGAAGGATATCTCTAATTCTCCAAAATTGGAAAGTAGGAATTCGGCTACGTTCTTTTGGGTTATCTGCCTCTTAGAATGGCTTATTGAAACCCGTATCGCTCTCCACGCCAAGTCTGGCTTAACGCCTAACGATTCCCAAATTTTGTACACTTTAAGGTATTTATCGGTCCTAGTAGGAAGTCCAATATAGTCACTTAATTTTTCGAAGGTTTCCAAGACAAGTCGGTTATCGGCAGTAGGGAATTCTATTACGCACCTGTTTTTTGCATCGTATGCATAGCCTAGAGTGAAATCCTTGTTATAGCCTAAGATCCTTAGATTCCGAAACTCATATTTGAGATCATAATGCCTCATATACTTCCACCAGCACAATAGCTACTATTCTCTTCTATTTAGATGTTGTTCCTGTGTCTTTTATAGGTTTGGAGGGTTTGTTTGCACTGGCAGGCTCCGCTAGACATGCCGAAATGGCTGAGTTGCGTCAGGTTTTGACCGACCATCTTACCGGAAACTGGAAACAGGGAACAGAGAACTGATTTCTCAAATCTCATCGGGCCCATTCTCTCTTTTAGGTCTTCTATTTCGGGTTTTGAGTTCAGGGGAAATACTGGAAACATACCTTTCCAACTTTTATAAACGTTTCCGAAGAAATATGTAATTAGATATGGAGATAAATTATGCAGCAAAGCCCACAGCAAACAATACCATATAAATCTCTTGGAATTTCCAGAGAGTTATCTGCCTTGTTTGAAGAAACTGAAATAGAAGAGTACTTTTCAATCTATTACTACCATCTTTCAAAAGTGGAGTTTTTAAGCAAAAAAGTCATAGAATATGAAAGAACCCCAGATATATTGGAAAAAGATTTGGTGAATATTATCAGGAAGAGATTAAAGGAAAGTGGAATTGTAAAGAATTCGGATGTTGAGATGAGTGCATTATTGGAAGGCGAATATATTCGCACTGACAAAGAAACATTCTATTTCGACTGCTGCATCACATCCACAAAAAGAGCTGTTGTAAAATTAATTCAATTGTATGCAAAAGTTGTCCATAATAAAGACATACGCAAAGATTTTAGTCTGGATAAATTCGCAAAACAGTTATTGTTTCATGAGAATGGGGACAAATACAGTAAAGTATTCAAAAATGATGAGGATTTTACTCAGGAATTTATGTTTGCATGGAAAAAGTGGTTAGAAGAATTAAAAAATTTGAGAACTCGATTTGAACACCAAGTTCCAAAAATAACGGGAAGAATCAATAGTAAAATTGTTTGGAATAGTACCGTTGATATCTCAGAAGATCCTTCCAGTAAAAGCATTCAAACAAACCTATTTGAAAAAACATATGTGGAGCAATTGGACATATATGGTCAAGGTTTCAGAAAATTCCATGATGCCCTGATCAAGATTATGGAAAAACACTACTTTGATACAAGAAAGAAAGAAAACACTGGCTAGACGCAATCTTTTTATTAGTTGCACCACTTGCATTAGCTAGAGGTCATGTTATGGCAGCTAAAAGGAAAAAGAAAACCGTGAAGAAAACCATGAAGAAGGTTGCAAAGAAAAAAGCAACCAAGAAGAAAGCCACGAAGATGGGCGCAAGGGAAAAGGAACTGAAGAAGGACCTTGAGAAAGCGCAGAAGATCGCAAAGAAAGAGCTGGACAAGGCAGACAAGGAATGGAAAGCAGCAAGAAAGCATTTCCAGAAGTATGTTAAGAAAAACCCGGCGGTTGCTGCTGCAATCGGAACCGCGGTTGCTGCTGCAATTGCATTCGCAGTTGGGGCTGTACTCAGAAAAAAGAAGTGCGAGTGCTGCAAATAGCACTTTCCTTTTTATTTTATTTTAGTTATAGTTTGAAACCATAAATTTTCTCTAGGGTCTCCTTGATTCCCGCATCATGCTCCTCGGGCTTTTTCTTCTGGAAATATTCCCGTAGCTGCTCTTCCGCAGTCTGCTTGAAAAAGAGGGAAAGCGCGAGTTCGTTGTTTTCTTTTTCCAGCTTCATGCGCAATTCAAGAGGATAATTGAACCAAAGGAAGCCCATTGTGTGCCCAATGAAAAGGATTTCCTTTTTGGATTTGGGGTGCCGGGCAACGGTGAGGACAAATCCCTGCATATAATTCTTGAGGGCTTTTTCACGGTCGCCCATGTAAGCGAGGTCCTTTAGCAGGCCAAATGAAACACCTGCAATTTTGTTTATTCGCTCGTTCAGCTCTTCAGGGGAAATCCTCCCTGAAGAGGGTGCAATCAGGATTTGGGATTTGGCCTCTTTTTCCGGGGAAGTGGAAGAAAGTTCCCAGCCAATCTCATCTGCATAGGGCTGCAGGAGCGTAGTTATGCCATCCAGCTTTTCATTTGGAACAATTATTGAAATTCCGATATTTATCCATTCTTCAGGCATGAAAAAACACCTATTTACGCAACTTTCCTCCTGGAAAGTTCCTGCTGGACCATCCTGTGCTCGGGGGCCAGGTACCCAATAACGTCCAGCACGTTTTTCGCGCCTTCTGCACCCATGGATTCAATAATCTTTTTCTGTGTGTCCTCAATAACCTGCATATGGTTATCCAGCTGCTTAAGCTGCTCAGTGGTTGGCTCAGCGCTGCCAATTTCCTGCTTGAGATCAGAGTATTTCTTGTACGTGTTCTTGAGGAGCTCTGCACTTTCCCGGATTTTCTGGAATTCCTCAAGTGGCATGCTGCCCCGCCTCTCATCCACGAGGTCATCCACTAATTTTGCAAGGCGGTCCACAGGAACCCCCTCACCCCTGAGGGCAAAGGCAACTCCGCCTTCTTCTTCCCGGGGAGCCTTCTCGGGCATTGCAAGCGCTCCCTCTTCCTTTTCAGCCTCTTCTTTAGTGAAGTCCATTGTGTGAGCCCCCCCTTCAGGTTTCTTTTCTTCAAGCATTGCAATCTCGGTTGCTGGTGCAGGCTTTGCGAATTCGGGTTTGGGATCGCAATACGCAAGAACCTCCATCTGGTTGCTGTCGAGTATGCCTGCGCGCTTCCCAAGGTCGACAAGGCTTTCCATGCCGGTTGCCTTCAGGTAAACCTGGAGCTCTTTCTCAGCATAATTCCTCAGCTTTTCGCCTCCCTCCCCGGAAGTTCTCATCCCAAGCTGATATTCCTGTACATAGTATTCAAGAAGTTCCTTTTCCATCTGCTCTGAGGTGAGAACCGGCCTGTCCCCCTTCATTTCCTGCACATCCTTATTCATGCCGAATTCATTCAGGAGGGTGGCGATGTACTGGGCAGCATCCGGGCGCTGGCCTTCGGAAAGCTGGCCCTTTGCATATTCCAGCTCATTTGCAACATAAAGCTTCAGATCCAGGAGAAAGAGTTCCTGGTCGTTGTTCCGGGATTGCTTATTCTCAAGGCTCTTTATGATTTCGATGTGCGGCTCAACATTCGCAATATTACTGAGCTGTTCAGGAATGGATTTCACAGGGACTATTTTCCTAAGTGCTTCTTCTGAGGATTCTTTTTCTACTGGCATCATTTCACCGAATAAGGATATGGGGCAAAAGTAATAAAAAACGAAGCAAAAATCAGGAATTTTTCTTTTTTGGGAGTTGCTTTACTGCATGGGTCCAGCCCCGGGTTGCGGAAACCTCTTCCCGGCTCTTGCGCTTGGGCATCTGGATTGCTGTAGCTGCCACTTTTCTGGGCACGAGAGCTGCTTGGGGTTTTCCCTCTGCAGGCGGTTTTTCTTCCTCTTGAGTGAAGGGGTTTTCCATGGGCTTATCGAACAGGTCTTTCCCATTTTCCGTTTTTACGGGCACTTTCTCTTTTACTACAAAATCAAGAAATGGGTTTTCCATGGGCTTATCAAATATGCTGGGCTCTTTCTTGCCGCTTTTTGGCTTCTTTTTTTGCTTTCCGCCCATTCAATCGCCTAGGAATTATTGGGTGGAGAAAAAGATTAAAACCCGCATAAACACAAACCCACTCAAAGGGTAACTTTTTATACCCTTGGGACAACAGTTCTAGGCAATGCAACTAGGCCCAAAAATAACCCAGTTCAGATACACCGATACGCACCTAGTGAAAGCTCCGGGCGGGAAACGGATGCTGGCGAAACTTCCCAAGAGGGAAGCGGGAGAAAGAAGGGCGATTAAGGATATACTCTCTTCATATCACTGCAAAAGATGCTCAAAATGCTGCAGGGGGGCATTCAGCATTGGGGAAACGGATGCGAATTATGAAACCATAATGGGGCTAATCGGGGGGAGGAGGAAGGAATTCATAGTGGAAAACATGGGGATGGGAAGGTCCGGAAGCAGGTATTATGATATTGGAGTTCCCATGAAGATGAATGCGTGCGGGTTCCTTAGCTGGGAGGGAGGGAAAATCAATCACAAAACCCTGATATACAGCGATGGGCGGGAAAGAGGATATGGGGCATTCGGCTGCGAGATTTATGATGCGCGCGCATCTGTATGCATGGCTTACCCCCTGAACGTGTCCTGGATACAAATGGAACTGGAGGATGGAACCAGGGATGATAAAGGAACAGTCATAATGGATGCCGGGTGCCCTGCAATCATGGAATTGCTGGAAAACGGGATTGGGCATGTAACTGGAAGTGAGCTGGTTTCCCTTTCCAGGGAAGAAGGCGTCCATGAAGAAAGCCTGCTTTTTTCATTTCCAAAGTCCCTGCAGGAAGTAAAAAACAGGATGGCGGAAGTGGGAAAGGAAAACAGAATCCTGGTGAATGAAGAGGGGGAAGGAGTATATCTAGTAAATGCATGGGAAATGTTCATAAAAAATAAATACCGGAGTTACTAGGCTTTTGTTTTTTCTATTGTTTTTGAAACCAGAAGGTCTTTGTTCGGCTTTGGGAACCTTGATGGGAGGTTTCCGCCCGTTGCATTAATGAGTTCCTGCACTTCCTTTCTCAGGTCTCTTGTGAGCAGTGCTTTTTCCTTTTTGGTTAATTGCCTTAGGTTGGTGGTGCGTGCACAGAAAAGCTCAAGCGCATCGGAAACTGGTTCAGGAAAATCGATTTTTGATTTGTCCAGGGAAGAATGAAGGGATGTGATGAGAATGCTGGAGAACTCCGGATCTGTGGTTTCTGCCTGCCCCTTTTCTGAATATGCAAAGCAGAGGTAGAGGAACATCACTGCGTCTTCGCGCGTGGAAATTTCCTGTGCAAGGAATTTGCCTGCCCTGGTGTTTCCCATGTAAAATGTGCTAACGAATTGTTCCGGGAGCACATCCCCAGAATCAGAATAAAGCAGGGTCGTTTCTGCTGCAAGCTCCCTGATTTTTTCTTCGGGGTCCCCAAGCATAAGTATCAGCTGGCACGTGGTGTGCTCATCAAGGGGGACTACTCCCTGCTCAAGAAGGGAGAGGGTGTTTTCCCTGAGTTCAGGGTTCTCGTGGCCAAAGAGGCTGCAGTAGAGTTCAGAAATTGCATCCGACCCAGCTTCAATGCGCGCATCAGCAAAAAAAGACCCTATCAGCGGACGCGGGATAGTAAACTGGGGATCTTCCAGCCTCTCATCGCCCATGTTCTGGGAGATTATAAGTCGTTCTTCTTTAGTGCAGGCAGGAAAGACAAGGCCCAGTGCACCCATTGCCTGGGCATTCTCTGAGTAATTGAGTATTGCCATTAGCTCCCCAAAACGCTTTTCAGGTTCATTGGAGAGGAACTCTTTCATTGATTGGATTAGTTCATCCATGTTATCACTTTTTGGAATATATGGTATTATTTGTGGACCGAAGGCAATAAAAATGTGGGGTGTTCCGAGAAAAGGGTTTTAATTCTGGAATGTAGAATTAGATGCATGAAGATAGTGCTTGCGCTCGGCGGAAATGCATTGCTTGCAAAGGGGCAAAAAGGGACCGCAGATGAGCAGAGGGGAAATATAGCAAAAACCTGCGCATCCATTGCGCGCATTATCGAGCAGGGGAACGAATTGGTTATTACGCATGGGAACGGGCCGCAAATAGGGAATTTGCTGATTCAACAGGAGCTTTCCAAGAAGGAGGTTGCTGCAATGCCCATGGATGTGTGCGATGCAATGACCCAGGGACAGCTTGGATACTTAATCCAGAGCGAGCTTGAGAAGGTTAGCCACCGGACCGTTGCCACACTGATTACGCAGATAGTTGTGAATAAGGATGACCCGGGGTTCTCTAACCCGAATAAGCCGGTTGGGCCGTTTTACGAGGAAAAGGTTTCTGAGGATATGGTGCTTGATGCGGGAAGGGGCTGGAGAAAGGTTGTGCCTTCCCCGATTCCGCTTGATGTTGTGGAGATTGAAGCGATCAAGAGCCTGCTTAAGGCAGGGATAATCGTTATTGCTGCGGGAGGAGGGGGAATTCCTGTGTTTAGGAACGGGGGGAGGCTTGCGGGGATTGCTGCGGTAATAGATAAGGATAGGGCGAGTGCTTTGATTGCGGAAGAGATTAAGGCGAACCTGCTGGTTATTGCGACATCCATAGATAAGGTGTATTTGGATTTTGGAAGGGAGAATCAGCGGGGATTGGACAGGATTAGTGTTAAGGAAGCCAGGAAACTTATGGGGGAAGGGCACTTTGCAGAGGGGAGCATGAGGCCCAAGGTGGAATCCTGCATAGATTTTGTGGAAAAAGGTGGCTGGAGGGCGGTTATTTGCTCGCTGGAAGATATTGAGCAGGCGATTGAGGGGAAAGCCGGGACCGTGATTGAGGCTTAAATACATTTCTAAACATAAATGGATACATGGGCAGAATTACCCGAAGAAAGTTCCTTGCATCCGCAGGAGAGCTCCTGCTTTGTGGGGCAGCAGCGATTGCCACCGGCAGCCTGGATTCTGATTCCCCGCGGATTCCACTTGACCTGGAGAGCGAGTTCTTCGTAATCGGGGACCTGCACCACAAACAGGATGAGGGATATTCCACGAAAACCAGTAGAATCCTGAATTCGCTCAAGCTTCTTTCCGGGGGCAGCATAGGGATGCACGTAATTTTTAATGGAGACATGATTCATTTTCCCAGGAATGCAACCAGGTGCAAAGACCAGGAAGAGCAGTGGGAGGAATTCGCAAAACTTTACCTCTCCCTGAAGGAAGCGGGATTTGTTCCACACGTTGTTTTTGGGAACCATGATGGGCCCAGGGAAATCGCAAAACTCCTCCTATCCGGCATTGTGTCCAGGGAGGAAATGGAAGACTACGTGCTTGCGCTCAACAGCGAAACCAAGCTGATTATGCTTTCTGCCCCATCACCTGCACTGGTTGATGCGGGATTCCTGAAAAGGGAGCTTTCCCTGGACATCGACATGAAAAAAATTGTGCTTTCACACTTTCCCCCGGAGCAACTGAGCTTTATCCCTGGGCTTATTTATAAAAAGAACGCGCCCAAGGGACTGTGGCAGGCGGAGGGGGTGCTCGAAGCGATTTCAGGTGCGGGGGCGCCCTTAATCTCATCCCATTCCCACACGGAATTTGCAGGCGAGTACCGGTCCGGGAAATTGAAAAATGCCATCGGGTTTGTGGGAACACCTTCGGTCTACCGCCCGCTTGAATATTGGGGAACGAAAGTGCGCGCGAAAAGGGCGCTCGGGATAACACGTATCGATTCCAGAAACGTGGTGGAAGGCGCGAAATTCTTTGATGGGTGGAAACGCATGTGGAAAACCCCTGCGCAGGTGAAAACCGTTGTGGGGCAGTTTGAGTCTTCCAAATCACCCATGAAGCTGGGAAGGAGAGCCTGACTTATTTCTAGGGTCTGAACAAGCGGTTTTGCTCGCTTGAAGGAATTAAAAAGGCGATTGAGGGGAAAACAGGGACAATTATTGAGGCTTAAATACATTTCTAAACATAAATGGATACATGGGCGGGATTACCCGGAGGAACTTCCTTATTGGCGCTGCTGCATTTGGTGCGGCCCAGCTCTTTCCATCACTTGCTTATGAGGGCGAGCTTGACCCGAAGCAGCACGTATTTGTGGTTGGGGACCTGCACCTTACTCGGGACAATCCTGCGAAAAAGGGTCCGGCGCTTGTTTCAGCCCTTGGGGCGCTTGTAGGGGGAAGGGAAGGGTTCCACCTGATTTTCAATGGGGACATGGTGGAGTTCCCGAACCTTGCGGAAACCTGCAGGAACGGTGGGTGGCAATGGGACGAGTTTGCGCGGTTTTACATTTCGCTTAAGGAGACTGGGTTTATTCCGCACTTGAATTTTGGGAATCACGATGGAAGTGAGGAGTTTGCACGCAGTGTACTTGAGGGAGTTATTCCTGAAGAGCGTATTGGAAATTCTTCATTTATGCTGGGGGAAACAAAGTTCATTTTGCTTTCCGGAATGCGCCCTGAGGAGCTGGATTATGGATTCCTGGATTCGGAGCTGGGCAGGAACAGGGAAAAGAGGATAGTTGTTGCAACGCATTTTCCTCCGGATAAATTAACCTGGATTAAGGACAAGGCCGGGAAGAACCCAGGGTACAACTTATGGGTTAAGAAGGAAATCCTGGAGAGGATTGCAAATGCGCGGGCAGATATTTTGTTCTCGCATGCACATGCTCCCTTTGCAGGAACTTACACTTCCTGTGGGCTTAAGGAAATGCTGCGTGTGGTTGGAACGCCTTCAGTTACGTATACGCTTCCTTACCTTAAAACTGATTTCAGGCCTCCGCAGGTTGCGGGGATAACTGTGCTGGATGTGCGGGACTTCATGAAAGCGAAATTCTTTGATGGGAAGCGTGCCTTCAATCCACAGAGGCTGAGGGTGGAGAGCAGAAAGGGAAGGTTTGAGCCGGGGCCTTTGCGGATAGGGCAGTAGAGTCGCTTTTTTTAGCTTTTGATTCATTCTTTAGTGCATGATTGCGCTTATTCATTACGGGGAGATTGGGCTCAAAGGGAAAAATAGGAAATACTTTGAGGAAAAGCTTGCGTCCAATGTGCGGAAGGTGCTTGGAAAAGATGTTAGGGTGAATGTGGAGCAGAAGCGCTTATTTGCTGAAGGGAAGTTTACGGAAAAAAGTGCGCGCGAGAAACTGGGGAAGGTTTTCGGGATTGAGTGGTTTGCAATTGCGGAGGAGTGTGCTCCGGAAACAGAAGCAATCTGGAAGTGCGTGAAGAAGAACCTGAAGAGGGTTGGGGGGAAAAAATTTGCAGTGCGCGCGAAACGCAGCGACAAAAATTTCCCCATGGGCTCGATGGAATTGAGCGGGGAGATTGGAAAGCGCGTGCTGGATTCCGTGGATGCAATGGTGGACCTGAAGAATCCTGAGATTACGGTATTTATTGAGATTGTGCAGGGGAAGGCGCTCGTATTCTTTGAGAAGGTGCGGGGGCTGAGGGGGCTTCCGGTGGGCGTAGGGGGGAGAGTGCTTTGCCTGATGAGTGGGGGGATAGATTCCCCTGTTGCTGCATATCTTATGATGAAGAGGGGGTGCGAGGTGGACTACCTGCATGTGCATTCCTTTGATACGAATGGGAAAGTGAAGGGAAGCAAAATTGAGAAGCTTGTGAAAAGCCTGGATGAATACCAGCAAAGGAAAGCTAAGCTGTGGGTGGTTCCGTATGCTGGATTTTATGCGCGCACCGGGGAAGTGGAAAGGAGATATGAACTGGTTGTTTTCCGGAAGTATCTGTACAAACTGGCGGAGAGGGTTGCAAAAGAGAAGAAATATGGGGGAGTTGTGAGCGGGGATTCACTTGGGCAGGTTGCAAGCCAGACGCTGGAGAATATTGCTGCAGCACAGAGCGGGATGGAAGTTCCTGTTTTCAGGCCTTTGATTTCCATGGACAAAATGGAAATTGTGGATGTTGCGGAGAGGATTGGGACTTATGAAGAGAGCATAAAAGAATACCAGGACTGCTGCTCGCTTGTTGCGGTAAAGAGCCCGGTTACGAAGGCGAGAAAGGAAATTGTTGAGAAATATTATGGGGAAATGGGGATTGGGGAATTGCTGGAAAAAAGTACCCATGATCTCGAAGAAATCTAAGAAATTGCCAAAAAACGGAAATAAGTTTTTAAGCTTATCCTAAAGAAAAGAAAAGCACGATGCAGCATGGGTCAGCTCGAACACATACACCTGACCGTGAACGCAAAAATCGACCGGAATTTTTCGGCACTTCCAAAGGACGATTCAACGCGTTTCGTGGATGAATTGCTCAAGGCCATCAACATGAAGCCGTTGGGGCCCCTAAATTGGGCAGATGCAGAGGACCTGGATTTTCCGGGGCAGAGTTTCGTGCAGATGATTACTACGAGCCATTGCTCGCTGCACTACTTTGACAACAAAGAAGGAGGCAAGGAGATTTACTTCGACTTATACTCCTGCAGGCAATTCAACCCTGAAAAAGTCCTCAGCATGCTCGACAAAAAGTTCGGACTTGGAGAATGGCATGGGATGCTTTACACCAGGGCTACTGGGAAGGAGCCGGAGCTAAAGCGGCTCGGCTCAGCGATCCTGGAAATGGCTACGTTGCAGGAAAGCAGCTGAATTTTCCTTTTTCTGGTTTTTTATTTTTTGGGTTGCGAGCGGAAGCATTATAAAACGTTTTGAATATATATTCACTTATGCCAAGAGGAAGAAGGTGCAGAACCGTTTGGAGAGAACCGGGATTCTGCAGGTTCAGGCCAATGGGAATGCAGGGATACGAAACTGTAATGCTCAGTGTGGATGAGTTTGAGGCAATCAGGCTCAATGACCTGGAGAAGATGGACCAGAAGGATGCTGCTGGTGAGATGGATGTTTCCCAGCCTACTTTCTCAAGGATAATTGAATCTGCAAGGGCAAAGGTTGCGGATGCAATAGTAAACGGAAAAGAAATACGGATAGAAGGAGGTGAATATGTGACAGAAGAAAAAGGAGTTCCAAAAAGAGATGGTTCAGGCCGGGGAAATCGGGCAAACCGTGGAAGAGGCGGATGCAATCCACCCCAGGATAAAGGAATCAAAGAGGACCTTCCTGCAGGCACCGGTCCCAGGTATGGGATGGGAAGAGGCCCGCGGAAGGGACGAGGTATGGGCAGGGGAAGAAGGAGTGATTAAGCTCCTTTTCTTTATTTTCCCCATCCATATGAGTGCGCGAGGCTCTTCATTTCTTTTGCATCAAATTTGAAAGTTGCGAGGTCCTTGAGAACTCCACGCACATACTCTTTATCCGCTTTTTCCTGCAGAGCCTTCCTGAGCTTTCGCGTCCACTTATTCATTTCCCGCCTTCCCTCGGGAACCTGTATGCGCCCATCCTGAACTTCAGTAAATACGTGGGCGTCCATTGAAACAAGGCTGTGGTGCAGCATCTGAATCAGATCCTGCGCAGTGGGCTTCCTGGGCAGAGTGACATAAGCGGTTCCAAGGTCGATTACTGTGTGGCCCCATGCCTGCGGGGCACCATCCGAAACATAATTCATCGGGGGGGTAGTATGGTCATCTGTTCCGAAGCATTCGAATGGAACAGTGAGCATATTTGGAAGTGCAAAAGAAACTGCGTTTGCGGTCGGCTCCAATTCCCTGGCAAGCTCATGGGAAAGCTGGGAGACAAGGTTATCCACCATCCTCTGGAGAGTGCGGCTCTTAAGGTGGGGAATGACATTGCTATCATCCAGCGAGGCATTCCAGGTTTCAACCGCATGCACATACTCAAACAGGGCACTTATTGAATTGTATTTATACGGGCCAGTTTCAACTGTGCTCACCATCCCGACGTCATAAACAGGGTGGTCGGGAGTGTGGAAGTTGAATGGGTGGGCCGCACCGATTATCAGCTCTCCGCGCGTTGCAAGGCGGCTGTAAAGAAGGGGGAGAACCTTATGGAGGGGAATATCGTCATTGAATGGGGGCATTGAAAAATCACTCCTTCGCTTGGTTGCGATGAGCTCGCCTTCATGCGCTGCCATAAAATCAGAGAACCAAAGGAGCAGGTGGGGGCCATTTGGAACATTTCCTGGGGCAGTGAGCTCCATTCCGGGCACCATAATCATGCCCATTTCATCTGCGATTATTTCCATTGCCAGGAATTTTTTCCTGTCGAATGAATTGTGGGAAGTGAGGGAAACAATGTCGCGCGCATAGAGTGCATTCATGCGGATGATGTCCTGCAACTGGGACATTCCATCGTCCCTGAAGCGCCTGGTATGCTTGTAGCCCTTTGGCATCCAGCCGCAGTGTATGTGGGATTCCATCCTGTATTCCTGCAGGGGCTTTAGGGAAGCATAATGCAGAACATCATTGAATATCTGCTCTGCAGCTGCAGTTGGATCATGCGTGCCCTTGTAGACTTTGCGGACTAGGTACTCCTCCCCCTGCATTGTTTTCCCATTGTTGCCTTTCCTGCGCATTGGGGCTTTGGAACCTGCATCGGGGTTGTAATAGTAAACAGTAACCTGGTTTTTGGAGGGCTCGGATTTCACGAATACAAAAAAGCTGGATTTCCTGGAGCCGATTCCTCGGTTGTAAATCATTTCCCCGGATTGCACAACGCTGGTGGGAGCTCCCTTTTTCCAGAGCCCTTCTTCCATTAAGCGGTTTTGCATCCGTGCATTGTCAACGGAAGGGAATCCTGCATTCCTCATCCTTTCTGATAGTGTACTCCTAAAAGTAGTTAGGTTTTTTTGCACATTAGCCATGTTCCCACACCATAAATTACGATTTTCTATAATAAAAAGGTTTGGGTGGGCACAGATATTTAAAAATATGGGAGAGATGGGGGGGTTATGGCCCATGCGGTGAAGGTAAGCCAGCTTACCAAGGTAATCAAAGAAAAAATCATAGTGGACAGGATTTCCTTTACCGTGGACAATGGGGAAATATTCGGGTTGCTTGGGGCAAACGGCTCGGGGAAAACCACCACATTTAATATGATGAGCGGGCTTCTTTCCCCTTCCTCAGGGGATGTGGAAGTGCTGGGCAAGAGCCTCAAGGAGATGAAAAAAGGGGGAGTTCCGGAAGTGGGGATGGTTACGCAGCAGGATTCATTCTACGAAACGCTTACTGTGCAGGAGAACCTTGAGTTTTTCTCGGACCAGTTTGGGATTCCGAAGAAGGTAAGCAGGGAAAGGATTGCGGATTTGCTTAAGCAGGTTAAATTGACTGTGAAGAAGGATGCGCTGGCGTCGAGCCTTTCGGGCGGGATGAAGAAAAGGCTGAACCTGGCGTGCTCGCTGGTGCATGACCCGATTGTAATTTTCATGGATGAGCCCACTGTGGGGCTGGACCCTGTGGTGCGGAAGGAAATCTGGGAGCTTATACGGGAGTTGCACAAGGCAGGGAAAACGATTATCTTTACATCGCACTATATGGATGAGGTAGAGCATCTCTGCGACAGTGTTGCAATCATGTTTGCGGGGAGGATTGTGGATTCGGGGACTCCGGAAAAACTCAAGAAAAAATACAAGCTGAACCAGATGGAAGATGTGTTCGCGCATCTAATAAAGAGGGGTGTGTGAGATGAATTCGGTTTCAGTAGTGAGGAAGGAACTCCTGGAGATACTGCACGACCGCACAATGATGGCGGTGCTGCTTATTTTCCCCATTTTCATTATGGTATTTATGGGGAGCTCATTCAATACGCTGGAAATAAGCGGGCTTCCGATTGGATTGACCGGGCCGGTGGATGCTCCTTTTGCAGGGGTTCTTTTAGAGGGGCTTTCGAATTCGAGTGCGTTCAAACTGCAGGAATTCAGTACTGAAGCGGATGCGATGGAAGCGTTCAGGAACGGGCAGGTGCGCGCAATAATTATTGTGCCGCAGAATTTTGAGCAGGACCTGGAAACCGGGAAGGGCACAACCGTTCGGATAGTTGTGGATAATTCTGATATTGTGCTGGAGCAATCGATAATTGCGGCGATGGCTTCAGTTGTGCAGGCCTCTTCCGCGGACATTACCCGGGAGTATGTATCCGCTGCATGGGAGGACCTGTATGGGCTTAATGAATCCGCGAGTGCGCTTGCGCAGGATATTGCAGTAAGCAGGGGAGGGATGGAGGAAACGAAGGCACAGCTGCAGGAAATAAATGAGGATATTGGCGAGCTGGATATTGAGGGGCTTTCCGGGTCAATCGAGGAGGCGGATTCCAGCATTTCGGAAATGCAGGGGCTTATTGCGGAGCAACGGGCTGCGCTGCAGGAGGCTTCTGCAGGGAATGAGCTGCTGTTCAATGAGACTGAAGAGTTCCTTGTGGATGCTGGGGATGCACTAAATGAATCTATAGTTGCGGTGGAGGATGCGCATGCTGAGCTGAAGGTACAACGGGTGGAATTGCAGAATACTGTGATTACGCTTTCTGCATCAATTGATGGGCTTAACTTGCTCAAAATGACTGCAAGCGGGCCGGATTGTGATGTTACTATTGGGGCGATTGATTTAACGATAATTAGCCTGGAGGCGCTGAGGGGCAATACGGAATCCCAGATTTCAGCGGTGGATGCGCAGCTTGTTGAATTGCAGGAGTTGAATGCAACCCTGCAGGGGATGGAGGAATCTCTAGAAGATTATACGGAATTGATCGATGATGCAAGAGATGCGCAGGATATTGAAGAGATGGAGGATGCTCTGGATGAGGCTTCCGCAACACTTACTTCCATGGAAGGATTATTTGTGGAGGCAAGCGAGGATGTTGCGCAGCTCAAATCCCTTCTTGAGGATGTGAATGATGCGATGGAGGAGATCGATGGAACGCTGGATGAGGCATTGCTGCAGGCTGGGTCTGTGGATGAGCTGATTGCTTCATTGCAGGGAACGGTTGCGGAGCAGACCGGGAAGGACCCGGAGAATATTGCGGTCCCACTTTCAATTGAGGTGGAAAACCATTATGAGCGGGAAAGTTTTGTGGACTTCATTATGCCGCAGGTGATTGCGGTTTCATTGCTGTTTTCGTGCTTCCTGCTTTCTTCCATAAGTTTGGTGCGGGAGAAAACAAGGAAAACTATTGTGCGCTCGCTTCTGATTCCAGGGGCTCTGAGGAACCTGGTGATTGGGAAAATTGCATCAATAGTGATTATTTCTTTTGCGCAGGTGCTTGTGATACTTGTGGTTGCGGCACTTTTGTTTGGGGTGAGATTCCCTACGGATTTGGTTATGTTGGTTTGGGGGATATTCATTTCCTCGCTGGTGCTTGCATCAATCGGAATGCTTGTTGGGTTCTTCTCAAGGAATGAGTCATCTGCGATACAGGGATGCCTTATTCTGGCGATTCCGATGATGTTCCTGGGGAACATAATTTTCTCCCCGGACCTGCTGCCCGCGTATACGCAGTTCCTGCAGGAATTGCTTCCGCTTGCGCACATAACCAACATATTCAAGATTGTAATTGTTACGAACGGGAACCCGATTGCAGACATAACTGCACTGATTACTTACTTTGTGCTGCTTGCGGCGCTGATTGGGCTGGTGGTGTGGAAGAGACGCGACATTACTGCGTATTCCTAGGGATAACATGGGGAGAAGGCAGAAAATAATTAATTACCCGAAAGCGTTTGCGTGCGCAATGCTGGAGGATGGAGGGAGAGTGCTATTTCTTGTGGGGAAAGAGAGATATGGGAAGAAGAGGCTGGTGCTTCCTTCTGTGGAAATTATGGGGAGAAGGGACCCGGTTGCGGAAATCGGAAGTGTTTTTGCGGAGCAGGCTGGAATAGATGGGCAGGTGCACGAAAGCATTTTTGAGGGCAGGTACAATGCGGGGAGCAGGAGGTATAGGAAGTTGATTCCGCTCCTTGTTTTTAGGATAAGTGCAAAGAGGATGCAGGCAAAGCCTTCTTCGGATTTTGCGGGTTTTAAATGGGTTTCCCTGAAGGGTGCATTGGAAAAGGAGAGGAAGAAAGAGCTATTTTTGGAGAAATGGGTTTCTGCACTAATTAGGAATATGCTTATTTCGTGAGTTCCCAGAGCACGTCTCCGGCTGCGTGCGCATTCTTGATTACTTTTCCGCTGGACGCGGAGCGCATTTCTTCGGAAGAAAACATTGCAACGCCCAAAGCAAGGGTTTTCCCATGGGTTTCATCTACAATCAGGACCGGGTCTCCGGGGGAGATTCCGTCTTCGATTTGCGTAATTCCCGGGCGCATGATGTCTGCACCGTTTGCAACAAACTTAATCGCACCCATATCTACGGTTACTTTCTTGTAGGGAACAGAGAGTTCTCCGGAAAGGATTACACGGAGAAGGGGAAGCCAGCGCCCATTAAACTGGAAAAAGATTGGCTTGTCATCAATTTCCAGTATTATGCATTTTTCCTCAGTGATAATTTCCACTTTCTGCTTTGGGGAAACGGAAACAAAAGAAAGGGTTGGAATGAGTTCCTTGATTTCTCGCTTGGAAAGAGTTTGCCTGCCCATCAGGCGGCCTCCTTCTCTGCGGCCTCCTTCTCAAGCCTGCGCTTAATTACTTTAAGGGAAACAAAAGAGTCACGCTCCATTTCCTCAAGGCGGAAAATGATGACTTCACGCTGCTGCTCGAGCCTTGGAATAACTACGAATTCAAGTGCGTTTACACGCCTCTTGGTTTTCTCGATTTCCTTAATAAGGCGCTTGATTGCGGTTTCGGTTTCCGCAAGGGTAACCACGAGCTTGAGAACACTCCCGAAATTTTCAACCACATCATCAATTTTTGCGGAAGTCCCCATTATTGAGTAGCCGCGCTCCCCGAATCCCCTTTCTTCGATTGCTTCCTTGATTTCGGGAATGCGCACACCCATTACGTTGCGGGACTTCACCTCAAGGCCGAGGTCCTGCTCAAGCCCTGCTGCGATGGATTCAAGCTCAAACGTGGTGTGGTATGCATGTGCGATAGAAAGAGACTTGTAGGCTGTGCCCATCTTTTCATTCAGCTCTCCGCGCAAATCCTTGGCTTTCTTCAGTATTTTGAAGAACTCCATGATGAGTGCATCACGCTTCTGCTTCAGGAGGTTGTGCCCGTTCTTTGCAAGCTTAATCCTTGCTTTGGTCTTGAGCAGTTCCATCCTGGTTGGGTTAACCCTTTCAGCCATTATTACCGCCTATTTACTTTTTCTTTTTGGATTTCTTTTTTGCTTTCTTTGCAGGTGCCTTCTTTGGGGCCTTTCTGGAGGGAGCCTTGGAGGCTTCCTTCCTTGCAGGCGCTTCTTCCCCCTCTGCAGGCTTGGGCTCAATGGCTTTTGCGCCGCCCTCCCTGAACCTTGAACCATACTTCTTGATGAACTCAACCTTAACACGCTTGAGTTCCCCTTCAGGCAGCATGCTCATGAGCTCCCATCCAAGGTCAAGAGTCTGCTCAATTGTGCGGTCCTCGTTCTGGCCCTGCATAATGAACTTCTTCTCAAACTCATCCGCGAACTTGAGGTATCTTCGGTCAGTGTCTGTAAGGGATTCCTCACCTACAACCGCACTAAGGCTCCTCAGGTCACGGCCGTTTGCGTATGCAGCGTAAAGCTGGTCTGCGACTCCCCTGTGGTCCTCACGGGTACTCCCGGGGCCAATACCCAGGTTCATGAGCCTTGAAAGAGACGGGAGCGGGTCAACCGGGGGAGAAACGTTCTTCCTGTGAAGGTCACGGGAAAGCACAATCTGCCCTTCGGTAATGTAACCTGTAAGGTCAGGGATTGGGTGGGTGATGTCGTCACCGGGCATCGTAAGGATTGGGAACTGGGTAATTGTCCCCTTCTTTCCCTTGATGCGGCCGGCACGCTCATAAATGGTTGAAAGGTCTGTGTACATGTAACCTGGATAACCACGGCGGCCGGGAACTTCCTGCCTTGCTGATGCAATTTCACGAAGCGCCTCACAATAATTGGTCATGTCTGTGATAATTACGAGCACGTGCATTCCTTTTTCGAATGCAAGGTATTCTGCAGTGGTGAGCGCGAGACGGGGTGTAATGATACGCTCGACTGAGGGGTCGTCCGCGAGGTTCAGGAAAAGAACTGCGCGCTCAAGTGCACCGGTTTTCTCGAAATCACGCATAAAGTAGGATGCCTCTTCGTGCGTAATCCCTACTGCTGCGAAAACTACTGCGAACTCCTCCTTCTGGTCCTTTGTTTTGGATTGGCGGGCAATCTGGACCGCGAGCTGGTTGTGCGGAAGCCCGGAAGCTGAAAAGATTGGGAGCTTCTGGCCACGCACAAGGGTGTTCATGCAGTCAATTGTGGAAACACCGGTCTGGATAAAGTCACGGGGCTCTGCACGGGAATATGGATTAATTGGGGCACCTGCGATATCAAGGTGGTCTTCCGCAACCGGCTTGGGCGCGTTGTCGCGGGGCTCTCCAAGCCCGGAGAAAATACGCCCGAGCATGTCCTCGCTTACACCAAGCTTCATGGTTTCTCCAAGGAACTTAACGGATGTGTCCGGGATATTCAGGCCTGCAGTGGAACCGAAAAGCTGCACCACCGCGACCTTCTCGGAAATATCAAGAACCTGGCCCTTCTGCTTGCTTCCGTCTGGAAGAGTAACTTCAACGAGCTCGTTGTAGCCCACTCCCTTTACTCCATCAACAAATACAAGCGGACCCGCAATCTGTGAAACTGTTTTGTATTCCTTCATATTATCACCTACTCCCTCTTGAGCGAATCGAATTCACTATCTATGCTACTGTAGATAGCTTCGATATCCTTCATCTTGTCCTCTGGGATTTCCTTCATCCTTCCAATCTTCTCCATCACCTTCATGCTGGAGATGGTCTTGAGCTGGATGCCCATGTCAACAGCGCCCATTGCACGCTCATAGAAACGCATGATGTTCTTGAGCATGCGGTGCTGCTTGGCCATGGTTGAGAACGCATCAACCTCGTGGAATGCGGACTGCTGCAGGTAGTCTTCCCTAATCATCTTGGTTACAAGGAGGATTGCCTGCTCCTTTTCCGGGAGCGCATCCGGCCCAACGAGCTGGACGATTTCCTGGAGTTCCGCTTCCTTCTGCAGGAGGGCCATTGCCTCGTTCCTGAGAGTTGGCCAGTCTGCACCCACGTTTTCTTCATACCATGGATCGAGGGTTTCTGTGTAAAGCGAATAGCTGTTGAGCCAGTTCAGTGCGGGGAAGTGCCTCCTGTGCGCAAGGGATGCATCAAGTGCAAGGAACACCTTGGTAACACGAAGCGTGTTCTGCGAAACAGGCTCGGAGATGTCTCCACCGGGCGGGGAAACCGCACCGATAACTGTGACGCTTCCTTCGCGGTCCGGGGAACCGAGGGTCTTTACCCTTCCTGCACGCTCGTAGAACTCTGCGAGCTTGCGCGCGAGGTATGCGGGGTAACCTTCTTCACCAGGCATCTCTTCGAGCCTTCCGGAAATTTCACGGAGAGCCTCTGCCCACCTTGAAGTGGAATCTGCCATCAGGGAAACACCGTAACCCATATCACGGTAATACTCTGCGAGGGTAATTCCTGTATAAATTGAAGCTTCTCGCGCTGCTACCGGCATGTTGGAGGTGTTTGCAATGAGCACTGTGCGCTCCATGAGGGGCTTCCCTGTCTTCGGGTCGATAATCTTGGGGAACTCATTAAGGACTTCCGTCATCTCATTTCCACGCTCACCGCATCCGATGTATACAACGATTTCTGCATCAGACCATTTTGCAAGGGACTGCTGGGTAACCGTTTTCCCTGAGCCGAACGGTCCGGGAATGCATGCGGTTCCTCCCTTTGCAATGGGAGCGAATGTGTCTACAATCCTCATTCCTGTGGAGAGTGGCACGATGGGCGGGAACTTCTCCCTGCAGGGGCGGGGCTTCCTTACGACCCAGCGGTGGTAAAGCCGGACCGGGACCTTTTTCTTGCGCGCATCAATTGTCCCTATCTGGTCATCGAGCGTGAATTTTCCGGAGCTTATGTCCAAAAGGATTCCGGAGTCTGTTGCAAGAATCTTGTGGTTGATGACATCTGTTTCCTGTACTTCACCGAGTATGTCCCCAACTTCAACTTTCTCTCCTTTTTTGCGGAGCGCCTTGAAGTCCCACTTCTTTTTGTGGTCCAGGGGAGCCACATTAATTCCACGGGTAATGAAAGCTCCTGCGACCTTTTCCATTCCCTGGAGCGGCCTCTGGATTCCATCATAGAATGAACGGAGAATACCTGGGCCAAGCTCTACGGATAGGGGCTCACCTGTTGAGGTAACCTCTTCTCCTGGCTTAAGGCCTGCAGTATCTTCGTACACCTGGACAACGCATTCGTTGCCTACAATCTTGATGATTTCACCGACGAGATGTTCCTCGCCAACCCTAACCACATCGTAGAGTTTTGCGCCATAGAGGTCCTTCGCAACTACGACAGGGCCGGTAATGCGTGAAAGCCTTCCTTTAATTGCCATTCATACCACCATTATTTTTTTGAAACATCAAACCCTAGAGCTTTCTTGATGAGCTCGCTCAGGTCTTCGCCTTCAGCAGACTTTCCTGAGATGTCTGCAACTCCTACTACCACTGGGTGTGCAAGGTTGTCGATTTTCTTTTTGAGCCTCCAGTCTATCCCGGGAAGGTATGATTCATTCACAATCACTATCCCAAACATGGGGTCAGCGATTACCTCCTTCAGCTTGTCCTCAAATTCCCTGCCTTTTTCTGTTGTGTAAATATGGTAAATTCCTGCAAGGCGGAAGCCTGCTGCGATAGCCCGGTCCCCAATCACTGCGATTTTCTCTGACATGTTTGCACCTCAATAGTATACGAGCATAGGCTTAATCTCCTCGGGGGTAAGGTGGTAATCCTTGCCCCTTACAATTTTTCGGAGGTTGTTCATCTCTTCCTCCTTAATGAATAGGAATCCAACTATGGTTGCAATGGATACGGGGTTCCTGTAGAATACGCGAACCCTTTCCCTTGCGAGTTCCTGCTCTAGCGCAACCTCCAGCTCTGAAAGCGATTTGAAGTCATCCCTCTCCAGCTTGAACATGGGCTTGATTGCCTGCACAACTTCCTTGTAATTCTTTGCCTTGAGAAGGGCCTCAATGCAGTTTGCCTTTGCCCTTCCACCCTGGATAAGATGGGGGGTAATTTTTGCCGGGTCGGTTATTCCGTTGTTCTTCAGGCGCAGGGTATTTACGATGTTGCGGAGGTCGATTTCCTTTGCAACTGTCTTGCGAATCCACGCAACATCCTTGTCTGAGGATGTAATCCCGCTCTGGAGGTAGTTGTAGTAACTCGCATCAAGAATCACCTGGAGCTGGCTGAGCACTTCGGCACTCTTGATTGCTTTTATGAAAATCTGTTCGAGCTCGGTTCCCTTAAGCCCCCTGCTTGACTGGGCAAGAATCTCCCTTCCTATAGGGGTTGCCTTTATGCGCACATAAAGCTTTTCCGGATCGCTTTCTGCAATCTTTTTCATTTCAGCAACGGTAAGCTCACCTGCGGAAACAATGTAGGGGTAAATCTGTTTCCAGGTTTTCCCTGTGCGCCTTGAGGAAATTATCGTGCGCAGGTTGAGAATGTCCCATTTGCGCATGAGCCTGTTCACTACCGGAAGGCCATCCAGGGGGGTAAAGCTCCTCACCTTGTTGACCACATCCCTATAGTGGATTTCCGCAGCCATCTCCAGGAATTCGGAGCCGGCTTCAGGCGAATAGAAATCCAGGAGCAGCCCGCCGGTCAGAACTTTCTTGTAATATGTACGCTCAAGCATGGAGATCATTCCGGCAAAAGTCCTCTGGTTGAGCAAATCCTCATAGAAGTTCTTTTGCAGGATAAGCGCTTTCCTGGCCTTTACCCTGGTGCTTGCATACCCATAGGTAAGCTGCCTGTTGTGGAGCAGCCCCTTTACAAAGGCTGCCAGGCGTGTATGGGGTGCAATATCGTGTACGTTGGCCGGCAAGTTATCCATTCATTAATCACCTAAACATGCGCTCATAAACCTTCTTCCTCAGAAGTTCCATTTTTTCCTCGAAAAGCCCTTCAAGGGTGCAGTCCACCTGCACTGTTTCGTCCGGGGACAATACGATTGCGCCTCCCATGCCCGTAAGGTCTTCCCTAATGGTTCCCTTAAAGCCTTTGAGGAGATTCTTGTCTCCCTTGCAGACGCGCGCGGTGTGGGTTTTGGTCACGATTGCAATTGTCGCTTCCTTTACCCGCTCATTGAGGAATTTCTCGTAATGCTTGGATTTTCGGAAAGCCGCAATGCTCTTGTAGAAGGAATCCATTGCATCCGTAACTACGAATTCCCTGGCTTCGCCTTCAATCTTCTTGGCTTCCAGCTTTGCCCAAGCTATGCGCTCGCGCCTCTGTGCCGCCACGAAGTCATCGGCCTCCTTTCCTGCCTTGGAAAACAGTTCCTTTGACTTCTGCCTTTCCTCTTCGAGGGCTTTTTTCTTCTCAGCTTCCGCTGCGTCAGTTATCGCCTTCGCCTCCTTCCTTGCTTCCGCAAGAATGTCGGCGGTGAGATGGTCAATGCCCATTCACACACCTTCCGGGAAGGGGATCAAGCTCCGATCTGTCCTACGAGCAGGAATGCGATAACGAATCCGAGAATCACGAGTGTTTCCGGAAGTGCAAGGCAGATAAGTACCTTTGTGAATTCCTCAGGCTTTTCCGCCAGAACTCCCATACCGCTTGAACCGATAGAGGCTTGCGCCATACCGGTAGCGAGTGCTCCGATTCCAATCGACAGTCCTGCACTGATGGCGATAAGTCCGTCAGCGCCAAAAAACTCCGTACCTGTTGTCATTTTTTTTCACCTATTTTCATTTACTGCATTTATTGCGAACGGAGTGAACTCCTTTCCACCGCCATGGAAGAATTTTCCATAAAACTCAACTAAGTTCAGACGGCCGCCCTGCACAACGCACTCCACCATCGCAAGGCCAATGTTTAATACATGGAAAAGTATCAATATCGGAAGCAGCAGGATTGCGTAAACAATTCCCTGTTCCGGATTTGGAATAAAACTGTTATTTATGAGCTCTGCGAGGAGGACACCTACCAGGCCTACTGCAGCGATACGGGCATATGAGAGGATGTTTCCAAGAAGCCCTGGAATTTCCATCAGCCCAATTGGGCCCTCAGTGAATGCCATTATGATTGTGGATAGAATGAATATGCCAAGCCCGACTTCTACGAATACGGGTGGGAATACTCCGAACATCGCAGTGGATACTGCAAGGAATCCCCCCAGCTCAATGAATATCCAGGCAAGCTTGCCGATTGCGTGCTTCCTGTTGTGGTTCCATTCGTTTATTGCTCCTATGAGGAAACCAAGTGCAAGGTGCACGAGACCTAAGAGGATGGATAGTCCGATCAGGAGGGATACGTTTGCACCCCTGTGAAACCCTGCATAGAGCGGGCCGGTTATGCCCAGGGCTGAGAGATTTAGGAGCCCCCACATCTGGAACACTTCCAGTAATTGGTAAAGGGACATTCCAAGCCACTCATCGAAAATTACACCGAAACAGATGCCTGCAATTGCGGAGAACTTCCAGATTGAAGCGACCCCGTAGCCGAGCCCTCCTTTTTTCCATTTTTTCTGGAGCCAGCTTGCAAGCAGAAATGAGATAAGCCCGTAGAAAACATCTCCGAGCATCATTCCGTAAATAAGAGGTACCGTAATGAAGAGTATTATCGTGGGGTCCACTTCCGAAGGCTTGGGAAGCGAAAACATCCTCACAAGGAATTCCGTGGGATAGGTTGATTTGGGATTGTCGAGAACCACTGGGGGCTCTTCCTTCCCATTAACTATTTTTTCTAGGTAAACCTTGGTTCCGAACTTTGCTTCAAGTGTGTTCTTGAAGGATTCGTAATCTGAGGCTTGTACCCAGCCTTCAATTATCATGGTCTGGGAGCCGAAACCCATTTCCTTGGTTATGAGGGCCCTTTCGGACCAGAGGTTGAGTGCATATGTGAGCCTGAGTACTTTGTCCCTGTGCTTCTTCGCCATTTCCGCAATCTGGGAGTTGATTTCGTTTACCTCTACCTTGAGCTCTGAGATTTTTTCCTGTAGATCCTTTGCAGTATTCACCGGGGTTGTAAAGCCTTCAATATCTATTGGGTTGAAGCCGTGCTTGCTCAGTACAAGCTCTGCCTTTGCATCCTCTTTCTGGTAAGCGAGAGCTATTACTGCTTCCTTTCCTACAAGGTGTGAATCCATCGCCACATCATGGAGCTCATTCGTTACGGACTGGAGCCTTGCGGAAAGAATCGTTCCCACTGCAAAATTGAGGTGTTCTGAATCAAGCTTTGAGAAATCAAGCTTGAATTCGGAAAGCTTCATTGCATCCATGAGCCTTGATTCCAGATTTGAGATCTCATTGGATTTCTGCTCAATGATGCGGTGCTTTTCCTGGAGCCCTTCTGCTACCTGGAAGGCTTCTGCTTCCTCCAGTGTCCTGTCCAGGTCCATTTCAAGGTCTTTAGGCTCTTCGCCCATCAGGCCAAGCATGGATTTTATGGAGCGGAGGCGCACGAGGCTTGCTGAGATGCGGTCGTAAATCTCAACTGTTTTTCCGCTTTCAAAATCTTCAGATTCGAACCTTCTTATTTCAAGCATTCCGAGGCGATGGAGCTCCGCAAGGATGGCGCGGGACGTAGACTTAACTGCAACAAGTCTAATCTTCTGCATTTTCGCCGGATTTAACATAACATCACTGAAATGCGTTTAGGAAATCGTCCATAAGACGGGAAACTTCCTTGGAGCCTGCCTTGTTCTTTTTTATCTCTGCTGCCTTCTTTTCTGCAACGGAGAGGAGTTTGCCTACGTCCTGTTCGGTCGCCTTTTTCCCTTCAGAGATTTTCTTCTCCTTGAGATCCAAAGCATCTTTTTCGCCCCTGAGCCTGAGCTCTTCGGCTTTTTTCTTCGTAGAAAGGGTAATTTTTTCAGCGTTTTTTTCCGCCTCCTGCTTGAAAGAAGACGCCTTCTGCTCAGCGGACTTAACATTCTCTATCGTTTTCATAAATGAAGTATCAGTATCCTGCATAGCTACACCGCTAAGGAAAGAAAATTTAAGACGCAACTATTTTTAAAGGTATCTCGTCTTAAGGAACAGCACGCATCTGGATGTGGGAGTTGGTATCCTGAACGGAGCGTAGGTGAATCGTATGGGAGCATACAAATATATGAAAGAAACATACCAGAAAGAACTGAAGGAAAGAGGGGACCTCCTTAAGAACAAAATCTTCAAATGGAGGAGGGAACTTGTTGTTACACCGGTGGAAAGGCCCACTAACCTTATTCGTGCACGCACTCTTGGGTACAAAGCCAAAGAGGGTTATGTGATTGCACGTGTCCGCGTTGGAAAAGGACGAAGGCGAAGGCGAACTCCAAGTGGTGGAAGGAAGCCTGCGCATGCATACCTTATTGTGCAGCCCGGCACTAGTTTGCGCGGGCAGGCAGAGCAAAAAGCTAACAGGAAATACACTAACCTTGAAGTGCTGAACTCTTATCTTGTTGGGGAAGATGGAAACTACAAATTCTTCGAAATAATCCTGGTGGATGCTGAGAGGGCTGGGCTTAAGCTGAACAAGAGGAGAGCATACCGCGGGCTTACAAGTGTAGGGAAAAAGAGCCGTGGGTACCGTGCAAAGGGCAACAGAACTCCGCGCAGGCGCTCAAAGAAAAAGGAAAGGAAGCAAAGCTTTGGAACTAAGGGGGGACCGGGAACAGTTAAGCCCTCCTCCAAGGAAAAAGAATCCAAGGCTAAGAAATGAGCCTTCCTTTTTTTGATATTTTAAAGTTTGAATGCGGGAATCCCTCTGAATATGGATTCTCCAAAACTTATTTTTCTGAATCGGTTAAAGATAAGATTAGGATTGTGGATTCTGAGGAGGCTGCACTTAAACTGCGGAATAAGGGGGTTTTGATTAAGGTTGAGAATTATCCGATTGGGTTGGAATTGATTCGGGGGTTTGAGGGGAAGGAATCCGTGTTTCTTTTGGACCTTTCGGAAGTGATCAGGAACTCCGGGGGGAAACGTGCTTCCGTGATTAAGCGGATGCGGAATTTTGCGCGCATGTGCATAAAGTACAGGGTTGCTTTTGCGATGGCTAGTTTTGCGGAAAATGAGGAAGGGATGCGCACTGCGGATGAACTGCTGCACATTGGGTTTCTTATTGGGCTGAACCTTGGGGAAGGGCGGGAAGCGCTTTCAAGAATAAAGGAAATTTTGGAGTGAGTACTCCAGTTTCCCATCACTCAGTTGGGAACTTCTCTCCAGTGATTTTCTCGTATACGCTTAGGTAGAGGTTGCTTACCCTGTCCAATACTTCCTTCGGGAGTGTGGGCGGAGGGTAGGTTTTGCCCCAGTCCAATGTTTCCAGGTAGTTGCGCAGGTACTGCTTATCTAAGGAAACGAGCTCGCCCAATTCGTATTTGTCCATTGGCCAATACCTTGAAGAATCCGGGGTAAGGACCTCATCAATAAGTATCATTTCTCCGG
>JAQBFN010000048.1:0-14519 GCA_032123335.1 Microcaldota archaeon | reverse complement strand
GTAGGCAATCATTCTTTCCATTCCGCCGACTCCGAGCCCTAGGTAGTTGCCTGATAGTTGAAGGGCTAATGCAACCAGGGAAAAGAGGCCCAGGATTGCAGAGAACCAGGAGAAGGGGGGTTTTGCTACTCTGTAAGTTGCAATTGCTGTGAGGCCTCCAAAGAAGAAAGCGATGAATGCAAATGAGAGATGCAGGGATAGCATTGATTCTGTGAATATGCCTACTCCGGCTGCACCTATTCCAGATAGTGCGAGCAATGCTGAGAATAGTTTGTCTCCAAAAGCGCGGAAAGTAAAGTAAGATGCTAGCAGGGCAAGTGCTCCGAAAAAGAGTATTGCGGAATTGAAAATCCATGCGGATGCGGGGTTGACTCCGAGGTCGCTGATGTAGTTGGCTGAAACGCTGTAGCCTGGAAAGAGGGCTTCTCCAACAATCATGAGGACCATGAATTTGGCAGCGGCTATGAACAGCAGGGCTCCGGCTATGAGTTTTGGGGTGAGTTTCATATGAGAATATTTTCGAATTAGCTTAAATGTGTTTGGGGGCAAAAAAAGAGTTTATGGACGTTAAGGATATTCATTTTGAGAAAGCGCCTTCAGTGAAAGAGCTGGTGGAAGCGTATGGGGAGAGCGGGTTCCAGGGGACGCACCTGGGGCAGGCTGTGGAGCTCATGAAAAAGATGAAGAAAGAGGGGGCGACTATTTTCCTGGCGTTTACTGCGAATGTGGTGGCTTCGGGGCTGAGGGGAGTGCTTGCGGATATGGTGAAGGAGGGGTATGCGGATGTTATTGTTACTACGGGGGGAGCGCTGGACCATGATTTGATTAAGGCGCATGAGCCGTATTTGCTGGGGAGTTTTGGGGAGGATGATGTGAAGCTGCATAAGGATGGGGTGAACCGGATTGGGAATATACTTGTGCCGAGTGCGAGGTATGAGCTTTTGGAGGAGAAGATGCAGGGGGTTTTTGCTGAAGTTTCTAAAGAGAAAAATATTGTGAGCCCGAGCGAGATTGCAAAAGAGATGGGGAAGCAGATTACGGATGAGGGGAGCTTCCTGAAGCAGGCTTATGAGAAAGAGGTGCCGGTGTTTTCTCCGGGGATTACAGATTCTGCCATTGGGCTTCAAACTTACTTTTGGAAACAGAAAAAGGAGAATGCGGAGTTTGGGATTGATGTTACCGGGGATATGAAGCAGTTGGCAGATCTGGCGCTTAATGCAGAGAAGACTGCAGGGATTATTGTGGGCGGGGGGATTTCGAAGCATCATACGATTGGGGTGAACCTGAGGAGGGGGGGATTGGATTATGCATTGTATTTGACTACGGCGGAACCGTGGGATGGGAGCTTGAGTGGGGCTCCGGCTAGAGAGGCGGTGAGCTGGGGGAAGATAAAGGAGGAAGGCAGGCACGTAACCGTGCATGGGGATGCGACAGTTACACTTCCCTTGATTTATTATTCTCTTGTGTAAAATGGGGGAGGGTCAGGAGGACCCTCAAACTGGGGAGGGGGTATCCCCCTCCGCGGTTCGGAACGTTGCCTTTAATTTACTATTCGTTGAAGTGAGGGTATGCTTGATATACTGGCTGCGATTATTGCGGGGGGAGCAATAAAGCATGTGGATTATCTTGAGGACAAAAAGAAGGGGAAGGGAATCCTGAAGTGGCCGCTGGGGATACTGGCGGGGCTTTGCATGGGGTATATTCTTGCTTTTTCCCCTGCTGCTATTTTGTTTGTGGGGATTATCGGTGCACAGGTTTTGATGGGGAAAATAGACAGGCCAGTGCATGGGCTGGCGGTTGTGCTGGCTGCGGCGGTTCCGTTCTTTATGGGGATGGGATGGGCAAATACTGAATTGCTGCTGCCGTTCTTTGTGGTTGCGGCACTGGATGAAGTGGAGCTTGCGGGGGTGCTGAAGCCGATGAGAGAATATAGGCTGTGGCTGAAGGGGACTACGCTTGCGGTGGGGGTGATCAGCGGGGTTTGGAGCTACTTTGTAATCCTTATGGCGTTTGACCTGGCTTATTTGGCCGTCAGCAAAGTGAAAGATGGCGGGAGCATTGTGGACCTATGATGTAACCATGGTTACACACCCACTGGAAAGGTCCCCTCCTTAATATTTAAAATGGGGCAAGCGCAAATATTCATATGGAGCTTAATTTTGCCTGCAGGTATCCTTTTACGGAAGAGGGTAAGCGGGCAATAAAGGAAAACGACATTCAAATCAGTGACGAGATAGCGGAGCGTGGAGTAAAACGGGTAGTTGATGCGCTAAATAGAGTGCAGAGAACTGCGAACCCGGTGCACATCTCGGACCAGCTTATTGAGATTGGCTCCTACGGAGCAGCAAGGATGATGCTTGCGCACCTCAGGAACAGGTACCTTTCGAACAAGTTTGCGATTTCGGAGGCAAAGAAGGCTTCTTCGCTTATGGCCAGGGAGAGCAGGGAGAATATTGAGAGGTTGCAGAATGAGCTGGGGGTGGTTCCTGGGGAATTTGAGGGGAAGGTTGTGGTTCCGCTGGAAGTGTATGTGAAGTTTTCGCCCCGTTCTGTGGATTATAGGCTGATTAACAGGAATGTTAAGGCGGGGCATGTGGAGGTGAGTAAAAGGGAAGTGCTCAGGCTGATGGAGGAAGCGGTAAAGATGAGGGTGGAGGACATTGGGCTTTTTCCGAATGCTCCGGAGATTGTGAAAAAATACTCGAATCAGCTGATGAAGCTGGTTCCGAAAACCGCGCCTTCAAAAATGAGCTTTAAGGAGGGGGAGAATCCTCCGTGCATAGAAAAATTGCTGGAAACTGCAAAGAAGCATGAGAACCTGGGGCACCAGGGGAGGTGGACGCTTGCGGTTTACCTGATAAACAAAGGGGTTCCGTATGAGAAAGTGCTGCAGGTATTCTCGAATTTCCCGGACTATGATGAAAGGGTTGCGAGCTACCAGATAAAGCATGCGATAAACCGTGGGTACACTGTGCCTTCTTGCGGGATGCTGCTGAGCTATGGGCTGTGCGTTGCGAACTGCAAGATTGGGAATCCGCTGAGGTGGAAGACATGGAAAAAGAAAAAGCAATGATACTCAAAAACTTCGCGGAGTATTACACGAAGGCAGAAATTGAGGTTCCAGCGGTTGAGCAGAGGGAATTCGGGGTTGGGGGATTCAGGAAGAAGATTGAGTCCAGGCATATGGGATTCAAAACGGATGGGGCGCTGAAGAATTACCTTGTGCAGGAAACACCCTTGTACATCTCGCATTCAATTGCATATTACAAGTTCCCGGAATCCACCCCGATGGAAAGAAAAGAGTGGATGGGTGGGGATCTTATCTTCGATTTGGATGTGCATGCGGGGATGTTCCTTACTGCTGAAGAAATAGCGCATGTGAAAAGGGATGCGATAATGCTGGTGGAGGATTTCCTGGAGAAGGACTTTGGGGTGAGCAGGAAGGATGTGACGCTTGTGTTTTCAGGGGGAAGGGGATTCCATATTCATGTAAAAACACCTCGCTTCAGATACATGGGGGGAGATGAGAGGAGAGAGATTGCGGATTATATTGCGGGCGCGGGATTGGATTACAGGAAGTTCTTTGAGAAGATGGATAAGTACCGGATGGAGGGGCCAAAGAATAGTGACTGGGGGTACAGGGGGAGGTTCTGCAGGATGGTTGAGAAAGCACTGGAGGAGAACCCTTCAAGCATACACAGGGGGCTGAAGAAACCCGAAGAGAAGGAGAAGCTGCTTGGGTGCATGGAGGATGGGAACTGGAGCAAGACCCCGATTAAGGATATTGTGGAAAGGCTGGATGGGGCAGCAAAGGAAATGAAGCTGGAAAGCGTGGATGTGGATACAGGTGTGACCATAGATACGAAACGGTTGATTAGGGTTCCGGAGACGCTGCATGGATCTACCGGGCTCATAGCGAAGAAGCTGGATAGAATTGAGGGATTTGAACCGTACAGGGATGCGCTTGCGTTTGGGGAAGAGCCAATGAAGATTAGGGCAAAGCAGGACCTGCCTGAACAGGAATTTGCAAATTCTACAATGGAGAAAATAGGAAAAGAAGAAGAAAAAGAAGTGCCGAAGAGTTACGGCATTTACCTCATCCTAAAGGATGCGGCTATTCTTTCTTAGTTAAGCTGAACCTGGGGGGCACAATAGGTGGAGAAAGGTTCACAACTCTTGCTGCGAGTACTCCATTTACCCCTCCGAAGTAGTTGATTGCGTTGAGGATTATCTCTGCATAGCTCTGTGGGAGCCTCTGCTTGTCTGCCCACTCCTTCTTAATTTCATCAAGGAGCTTCTTGTCCTCTTCGGCAGTAATCACACCTTCCATCTTGATGTAGCCTACGCCTTCGGTGTAATCCGCAGTATACTCGTACGTAACGTCCACCCTCTTTGCAGTGACCTTTGCATCCTTGACATTAATCTTGAAATTAAGGCCTTTCCTTGGTTCCTGCTTCTCTCTTGCCGCTTCTATTTTGGTTACTCTATTTCCAACTATCAAAAAATCACCTTCTTAGCTTGATTCTTCGTCCAAACAATTTAAGTATTCTTGGTTCTCGTCCCAGGCGCACTGGCCGTTGACACAGCCACATGTGCTCAAGGGGAGGCAGTCATACTCCTCCAGGTACTCGCATGTGGTTACCACATCGGAAAGTGATGTGGGAACACAAAGGTGGGAAGAGCAGCCTGCGATTACGCAGTCGGAATCAACTGAGCAGTCTGTTCCTTCAGGCTCCAGTTCAGTTTCCTCTTCAGCTTCTTCCATATCTTCCTCAATCGCTGGTTCCTCTTCAGGTTCAGTAATTACAGATATGCATTCCTGCTGCTTTGCTGGGTCCTGTATCGGGGAACAGTAAGAGGTGTCCTTGTATTTCCATGCAAACTCTATGTAGCAGTCAGCCTGGAGTTCTTCAGACAGGTATGAGCAAAGGTCAGGGCTGCCTTTTTCCAGGGCAACATTGATGTAGCAGCTATCTCTCGCTTCAGTATCCATGACCAGCTCGCATAGGCGCTCGTTTCTGGAAAGAATTGCTTCTGATCGAATGCAGTTGTTGAAATTTTCATCTATGAGGCATTTTGCATAGTTCTCCTGGCTTTTCTTGAGTGCAAAATAGAACTCCTGCATTGAGAATTCCTCTCCCAGGTCTTCTGGGAACTGCACTTCTGCAGCTTCTCCCCAAACAGATTGCAGAGTGATTGATTCAGTGTATTCCGGCTCACCAAAGTTCAGGTAGGTGAGGGACTTGTGCACTACTTCCTTTGTTTCAGGGTCTATGCAAAGTGTGAAGTTGTACTCCTTGGAGAGGAGAACTTCGGGGGATTTGGGATCCATTCCAATTACCCTCATCTGCTCAACAGTGAGCTTGGAGTAGTCAAGAGTATATGCTATCTCCTTGCAGGCTATTCCTTCATGGGTTTCGTCGTGGATTTCCGGATCAAAAACGATTGCCCCGTACTTGACAAGGAACTCGTTGTTTTCATCTGTCTTTTCAATCCTCCCATGGTCATAGAGAAGATAGCTCATTGTATACACGTATGGATTGAATGTGGAGTTCTGGGTTACATTGGAGCAGAGTTCCTTGTTAACTGTCTTCAGGCAAAGGATTGTTGTGTTTTCAGCAAGGAAAAGCTCCCTAGTGAATATCGCGTCCTCCTTCCTGACATATGAGTATTCGGGGGAAGCGGTGATGTATACGCTGTCCATATATCCGTTGGATGCCTTTTCTTCATACTCAAATATGTATGAATCATAGTCCAGGGGTTTTCGGATAGCTTCGAAGAAAAGCTGCTCTGCTTCTTCGGTGCTTTCTCCCCCTTCGTGGCCCTCTTCGTGGCCTTCACCTTCGCCTTCATGGCCTTCCTCACCCTCATGATGGACTTCGGTGCCGCCAAACATATCAGCGACATAATAAACCGCTCCAGCTACGAGTACAACAATCAGTATCGATATTATCGGATAAAGCACATTTTTATCCATAGAAAACACCTACTTTGAGAGTATCTTTATGATATCACAATCTTTTAATTCATATTCCTTACTTAAACGAATCTTTTTTCTTGCGTCCAGGGCCGAAATAAAATTCTTGGCAAGGTCTGTGTGGACTTTTTCTGCGAGGTCAATGGGGGTGCTTCCGCTCGGGAGAAGAAAGGAGTTGGGGAGCACATTGCCTTTGCGGTCGCTCCACTTGGCTTCATCCTCAACAGGAAATGCAACTATCTGGTGCATCATGTCATATACAAGGAATTCCAGGGCCTGCTGGACTCCGGTGCTTCCATTCTTCTCAAGGTATGTGGAAATCTTGTCAAGGGCTTCTTTTTGCTTCTCGGATGCGTTCTTTACTTTGAATGAAGCGCTGCCGGGCAGATAGGAAATTGCACCCATATGGTCTGCCTTTTTGAGAATAAGTTCGTAGATGGAAGAGCAGGAAACGATGTTCAGGTCTGGAAACTTTTCTTTTATGCCGGTTATGTTCTTGGCATCATCGCATTTGTTTGCAACTACCAGGATGGGCTTGGTCTTGAGAAGTTCCTTGGAGAATGCAAGGCGCTCTTCTTCACTCCAGTCTATCCGTTTTGTTTCCAGGGAAAGGCGGCGTGCGCACTCTTCCGTTTGGGCAGGAGTTATCTTGAGCCCGGTAAGCATATCAGAAAGGACGCTGATGTCACGGGTGCGGATCTTTTTCCAATTCTTTTCAATAATGCTGGCCATCCAGTGAAAAAGCTCTTCCCTAAGAAAATCAATTTCTGATGCGGGGTCATGGTTGGTTGCAGGCTTTCCTTCCAGATCTGTTTTTCCGCTGGCATCCACTATATGTATAAGGGCATCTGCAGCGCTGAGGTCATCCAGGAACTGGAATCCGAGGCCCCTCCCTTTGTGGGCATCCGGAACCAGGCCCGCCACATCAATCAGTTTTACCGGGACAAAGCGGGTCCCATCCCTGCAAAAGGAGTCTTTTGGCCTGCATTCAGGGGCTTTTTCAGGGTGGGGGCATTTCTTGCGCACATACCCCACACCTATATTCGGTTCTAACGTAGTAAATGGAAATGCTGCTATCTTGGCTTCTGCCATTGTAAGTGCGGAGAAAAACGTGCTTTTCCCGGCATTAGGCTTTCCCACTACTCCCACCGTCAATGCCATAGGGAAAATCTATAAAGGCAGTTTCTTAAATGAATGCCCCTAAAAAATAGCCATGAACGCCACAACCCTTGTTCCAAAAAGAGTATTCCTTACAAAAGGAGTCGGAAGATCCAATACTGAGCTTGGGTCATTTGAATACGCCCTGAGGGACGCAGGGATTGCCTATTGCAATCTTGTGTATGTTTCAAGCATCTTTCCCCCTGGTGCAAAGCTAATCAAAAAAGATGAGGGAATAAAGGAGTTAAACGCTGGGCAGATTGTCTTCTGCATAATGTCACGGATAACCTCATGTGAGCCAAGCAGGATGATTGCGGCATCTGTTGGGCTCGCGCTTCCAAAAGACAGGAGTTGGCATGGTTACGTCAGTGAACACCACTCTTATGGGCAGGGAAAACAGGAAGCAGGGGATTACGCTGAAGACCTGGCAGCGAGCATGCTTGCATCAACGCTGGGAATTGAATTCGACTCGGATGCGGCCTGGAACGCCAAGGAAGAATACTTCAAAATGAGTGGAAAAATCGTCAAGACTACCAATGCAACCGCTACTGCTGAAGTTAACAAGAAAGGCAAGTGGACGACAGCAGTAGCAACTGCGGTTTTGCTTCCGTAAAAAAAGAAAAAGAAGGCTTCATTTTTTCTTTTTTGTTGCTTTCTTCTTAGTGGCCTTCTTCTTTGTTACTTTTTTTACTGTTTTTTTCTTGGTTGTTGTCTTTTTGGTTGACTTCGTGGTTTTGCATGCCATTCAAATCACCTTTTCAAGGTTAAAAAAAATAAAATAAGGTAGATAGGTTTCGGCCGCCTATTTACATTGATCACTTTTTCTTTTTTGTGGTCTTCTTTTTTGCAGCCTTCTTCGTGGCTGGCTTTTTCTTGACTGCCTTCTTTGCGGTCTTCTTCTTTGCGGTCTTCTTCTTAGTTACCTTCTTCTTCACGGTTTTCTTTTTTGTTACTTTCTTTTTGGCCGTTTTTTTCTTTGTTGTTTTTTTCTTCACCATAGTGGTACCCTCCGTGGGAGTTGTACTATGAACTTTTTTGGCTGGCTTTGACAGCTCAACCTCAACATATTCATCTATCTCTGGAGGTTCAGTGTGTTCTTCCTCCTCGTAGATGACAGTTTCGTGCTGTTGCATGGGTGGTTCAGGGCTGGCTTTCATTTCTTTTTCTTCGTGCTTTCCGAACAGCCATCCTTTCAATTTATCCAATATCCCCATTTACTTCACGTTCGTAATACCAACGCAAATAATAAAAACATTGCGTAGTTTTTCGTCAAACGAATCAGGTTTTGATTGAAAAAATTCGAAAGAATTAACTTGAGTGTGCAGTCTTTGCGCTTTCCGCGCGTACTGCCTGGCTCATCAATTTGTTGCCTGTGGTTCTGATAAGGTCCCATGCTTTTCTCGTCATGGCAATTACGTATTTGTACCAGTCAAACCATTTCACCATCCAGAGCTGGTCAAACCTTCCCTGCTTTTTGTTTTTGAGGCCCTTCTGCGTGGAAGTGCTGCTCACCGTAGCAGTACGCAGATCACAACCTGCATGGGAGATTGAGGGTAACTCTCCCTTTTCATTTTTTTCCTGGAAATGAAAAAGGGGTTTTTGTTTTTCCATTTGAACTGAAGGTGTGACCTCCGTACTTTTTTCCCTGATTTCTTCTTTAGCTTTTTCAGAAGCAAACGAAACAAAAGAAACATTCTTTTCCCTTCTCAAAATCTTTGCTTGAGTTGTGGGCGTTTCCATTTGTTGGGATCCCCCGGTAATTAGCTTAAATTTTGAAAGGGGCCGGGGTCCTCCAGAATCACCTGCAATCTTGGGCTTCGCTATGGGGACTGTGGTTACTGAACTAAGCCTCCCACAAATTGAAGAACCCAAACTAGCCATGTGGAAATTGTTGCTCAAAAACTATAAAAATACTCTAGTTGGTTTTTCGCTTATTGCCGTAATAGTTCGCCCACTGAATCTAGGAACTGATTGAGGGTTTCTGAAGGTATGTTAGAGCCTGCTGCAATTCTGTGGCCTCCCCCGATGCCCCCAACTTTCTCCGAGGAGATGGACATCGCTTTTCCCAGGTTCAGGCCTTCATCAATCAGCTTTTTTGTGCCGCGGGAGGAAACCTTTACTCCGCTTTCGGAAAGGGCTGCACCGAGAATTGGCTTTGTTTTTCCTCCGGAAACCATTCCACAGACTATCCCGATGATTGAATCTTCAATTATGCCCCTTGCATCCAGGAAAAAGAAGGGGCCGAAATCATTCAGGTTGTTTTTTGCAAAGGAAACGCCCTTCCTTATCGCAAGTTTGTGCTTCTTTAATAGCTCAAGTGCTGCTTCATATGAATTTTCTTTTTCCAGGCAAAGCGCAATTCCTACTTCAGCACGTGCGTGCCTCCCGCATGCGTTGAGGACTGTGGAAAACTCCGCGGCATCGTATGTGCTGGGCTGCTTTTTCCGTTTTGTTAGGAGGTATGTTTCGCCTACGAGTTCGGAGGTTGCCCAGCGCATCCCTTTATCTACCAGGAGCTTGGTGAGGGCGGATATTAGGCGTTTCTTTTCTTCAAAAGAAAGAGAGGAGTAGTTTCTCCAGGCTTCGTTTTCTTTCAATTCTATGTTTAAGTCAGAAAGGAATTTTTCGCAGTTTTCTGCGTTGAATGTGAGGGAGGGAATAAACGGGTCATCTGAGTATGCAAGGAAATCAACTAGGGGGCGCGAATACCTTCCGTACATCCTGAGCTCGTTTTTTACTTCGAGTTCTCCTGAATCCACACCCTTATGCATTACGTAGCGGTTCATTCCGGTAAGGGGGTATTGCATATCCCCTACTGCTCCAACAACACCAAGGTCGAAATGGTGGTCGAAAACAAGGGACGCGGCACCGGATGCGGAAAGCTCCAACCCGCCATCAATTCCAAAAAGGAGGGGGTTTGCCTGGAGCTTTTTCACGCCTTCTGTTTGGTGGTGATCAACTATTACTACGTCCTGGAGTTCGTTTACGCGCTTGTTTCCTCCACCTAAGTCTACGAAGATTATTTCTTTTTCTGTTTTGAGTTGGTCGATTAATGCGTTGTCAAGTTTTTTCGTGGGGAGAGTTCTGTGCTTTTTGTTTTCCTTGAGGAATGCGGACTGGACAATTGCTCCAGATGTTATTCCATCCGCGTCATAGTGATGCACAATCAGGGGGTCCTTGAAAGAGAGCGCAACCTTTCTGGCTTCGTTGCATCGTTCCAGGAATTCCAGATGGTTGGAGGAGAGTTCCATAAAAATCAAAAGAAGGGGATTAGTCCCCTACGCCTTTTTCAGTGACCTTGAACACCGCTTCCCCTTCCGGAAGGCTCGGGCTGTCTATCAGCCTTGCGATTCTCTTGCTTTCCTTGCTCTTGCGGAGGTAAATGCGGTAGGTTGCAGCGTGCGCAAGCACATGCCCCCCGATTGGAGTGGTTGGGTCTCCAAAGAGGATTGCGGGGTTGTCCATCACCTGGTTGGTAACATAGATTGCAACGTTGTATTTGTTTGCATACCTCTGGAGGGTGTGGACGTGCTTGTTGAGCTTCTGCTGCCTCTCGCTTAGTGCCCCTCTTCCTACGTAGTCCGCTCGGAATTGAGAGGTGAGCGAATCGATTATTATGAGGCGCACATTCTCTTTCTGGATCATTTCTTCAGCCTTTTCCAGAAGGAGGATCTGGTGGTCGGAGTTTTCTGCGCGGGCAACGAAGATATTCTTCAGGGTTTCATCTGGGTCAAGGCCTGCAGCTTCTGCAATCTGCACAATCCTTTCGGGCCTGAATGTGCTTTCAGAATCTATGAAAAGTACACGCGGGAACGTTCCGTCTTCCCCTTGAAGGGCGGGTTGCACATTTACTGCAAGCTGGAAGCCGACCTGGGATTTCCCTGAGGAGAATTTCCCGAAGCACTCGGTGATGGATTGGGTTTCCACGCCACCTCCGAGAAGATCATCCAGGCTTTTTGAGCCAGTGGTAATGCGTTTTACGAATTTTCTTCTTTCAAGAAGCTGGTCTGCGGTTTCGAAACCGGTTATCATTGCGTCCTTTGCGGATGCAATTGCTTTTTTTGCGGCTTCTACACCGAATTCACCGGCTTCCGCGAGTTCGTGTGGGCTGGATGTTGCAATCTGGGAAAGTGCATCATAGCCTGCCTTGCGGAGCTTGTCTGCGGTTACCCCACCAATTCCAGGGAGGTCTTCGAGCTCCTTTAGGAGCTCGTACTTCTTTTCGGTATCACTCATTCATTCCACCCTGCTTGTCGTTCTTGAACACCAGGAGGGTGAGCCTGCCGATGTTGAGCACGTAAAAGTCGTTCCCGTTCTTGCTGGTTTTTTTCCACATTCCGCCTACGCTTTTCAGGGTGGAGTTTCCATCCTTGTCCCTGTCGGGCTGCATTACGCGGAAATCCGGCCTTTCGCCTCCGGTTCCTTCGGTTTTAGGCTGCTCAGCATTCTGCTCCTTTGCGGGAGATTCCTCTATTTCTTCAAATTCTTCTAGTTTTTCTTCCATTTGTTTCACGTCCGTGCCCGGTGGGGCACTCACATTTATCTGCACCCAAACGAGTGCTCTGTATTGGTATTGATGAGGGGTTGTTTTAAAATAAATGGAGGGGGAGGGTTCCGGTGTTTCCGGTGGCTCTGGGAAAGGAATAAATAGTATTTATGAGATATTATAGTGAACGGGAGGCAGGCGGCTCACCGGGTACTCCGGAGGAAGTTCTGCCCACCAGAGGCACAGGCCCCTTAAGGGGGCTCTTAGCGGGAACAGAAACGTAACTTCTGCAGGCTAACTATGAGGAAACGAGATGCCTGCACTGGAGATGAAACGGCCCGCGAAGGCCGGATGATGGTGCAAGCCAGGAATTGGCGCTTAGTATAATGCCGCTACGGCAATTTGCCGACAGAAGGCAGGCTATGCCTCCCGTTCATAACATTTTTAAGCTATTCAAGCATATACAAACTTCATGAAGCTGTTCATAGAAGCATTTATTTCTGCCATAATCGCAGTGTTTTTGCTAAATTTCTTTGGGCTTTCCATGTATACTCTTACTTCGCTTGCTTCTTTCTTCGTGATACTGCTTGTACTTGTAATCGTAGAGGAGAAAAGCGGGATTTCAAGCAGGAGGGTAATCAAGCAGATGAGGCTGGAGAGGCCGATACTTTCTACAGTAATCTCATTTATGATACTGATGCTGCTTGCGCTTGTGTTTACAATAATACATGACCGGATAAGCATCTTGGTTACGCCCATTGTAAACTCAAGTGTTGAAGTGGGGCTGGTGGGGCTTGCGGTAGTGCTGGCGGTTGCATACCGGATATTCTACCACTTCATGTTCAAGGGGATTGAGCTTGATACCGGCATAGACCTGGGCATAAAGAAAAGGTTCAAGGAAAGCGAAACCCGGGCGATTATCCAGGATAAAATACGGGAAGCGAAAAGGAAAGTGGAGTAGGAGCTACTGGAAAACCACTTCTACACTTATTTTTGAGCCCATGAAAATGGGCAGCTTTTTGGTTAAGTCATAGGGTGAGATGATTTCGAGGATCCTGAGGCCATGGTGGGAACGAAATGGGAATACAAGGGCTCCTGCATAACCGCCTATCGTGCAGGGGTAAAGCTCTGCAGGGCCAAAGCTCCTTCCCTGGGATTTGAAGCCTGCTATCACTATGGGCTTGTGTTCCCTCAATGCAATGCGGGTTTCAATCTGGGATTCATCAAGCTCTATGTTGAGTGTGCCTGGGAACGGGATGAAGCCCAGGGCATCCTTTATTTTCTGCTTGTACTGGGAGAGAGAAATGTAGTATTTTCCTTCATCAGATCCTTTTACGATTTTTCCGTTGAAAACAAAGCTCTTCAGCTGAAAAATGGATTTCATGCGGGAATATAATGAGATTAGGTTTTTCTTGCCTTTCTCAGTGAGCTGGAGGCCTTTTTCTGTTTTGGAGATGAAACCCTCATCTGTGAGCTTCCTTAGGCGGATTGATGCATTCTGCTGGCTCATGGAAAAGGATGCGCCTATGGATTTCGTTGTGAAATGCACGGGATTCTGGAGTGCACCTTTTTCTGCAAGAAACAGGAGAAGTTCATCCATATGAAGAAAGAGCTGGAAAAAGTTTTTAAATGCTGGAGCCTAAGGCTGAACAGGTGATCTGCTGCTAGGTGCAATCAAAGGCTCGCTGGAGAGTTTTTCACGGGACCCTGTTTCGTTTATGCTTCCAACGTTCCTTTACCCGGTTTTCATGGCCATTACGGTGGGTGCATCAGTGGGAGTTTTGCTTCTCCTGTTCCTATTGTTTACTTCAGTGGGTGCGGATGCAGAGATAACGCTTATCGTGCTTGGGATTGTGGGAGCCATTTTGCTTGTGATAAATGCGATATTGTCCGCGGGGTATAAGGGGGCATTCTGGGAAGAGCTTTTCAAGGCACTGCGGGCGCAGCCGGTTGGAGTAGTTTCCTACATGAATTATGCATTCAAAAACTGCCTGCCGTTCTTCGTGATATCCCTGGTGAAGATGATTGTGATGGGATTCTTTGTGACTCCCCTATTGCTCATCTATTATTTCCTAGACCTGGGGGCCGTGCATGAAGCGCTTTCGTATGTGTTTGCGATAATAGCGCTGTTTGAAATGTTCATTATAGAGTTCCTTTTTGCGTTTGCATTCATTGCCTATGTGGAAAAGAAGGTGAGGCCTTTCAGCGCAATCCTGATTTCCCTGAATTTTGTAAAAGATGCGAACGTGAAGGCGATCCTGGTATATACATTCTATGTAATGGTGGTGCTCAGCAATGCGGTTCCACTCCTGAACATAGTTATGTATTTCGTGTTCTACCCAATTGCGGCAAGCTCATTGATACGGTTCTTTGAGAAAGAGAGCACAGGGTATTAATGGCCGCCGCAGGAGACTATTGATGCGATTGTCCCGTCAGCTGCTGCGGTGGTTATCTGTTTTACCGGGGAGCTTCGTACGTCCCCTGCAGCATAAACTCCTGGGATATTGGTTTGCATCTTTTCGTTTGTGAGTATGTAGCCGCGCTCATCTAGATCTATTTGGCCTTTAAACATCTCGCTGTTGGGGAGCATCCCAACGAAAATGAATACTCCTCCTAGCTCGATTGTTTTTTCTTCATTTGATTTGTTGTTTTTTACTGTGAGGGATTCCACTTTTTCGTTTCCGTTTATGCTTACCACTTCGCTGTTCCAGAGGAAGTCCATCTTTTCGTGGTTTAGGGCCTTGTCTGCAAGGTATTTTTCTGCACGGAGCTCATCGCGGCGGTGGACCAGGATAACCTTGCTTGCGAAATTTGTGAGGTGGATGCCTTCTTCCACTGCGGTGTTTCCGCCTCCGATTACTGCTACGGCCTGGCCCTTGAAGAATGGGCCGTCGCAGG
>JAQBFN010000047.1:0-3576 GCA_032123335.1 Microcaldota archaeon | reverse complement strand
TTTGAACGCACAATTAGCCCCTCTTTTCTCTGGCGCAACCATAATCGGCCGGGACACCTTCCGTTTGCTCTTCCTAGTTTCGCCCAAACATTGCACCTCGGAGCACTATATATAATGTTGCAAAATGTTTATAAACGTGTTTATATATGGCAATTAAGCCTCTTTCCCAAGCTTTTTATACTTCCTCATCCCCAATTAATCCATGCCCAAGAAAGCAGAGCGTGGAAGGAAAAGCGCAGGTGCGATACTTCTGGAGAACCAGCGTGATGCAGCTTCACAGCTCAAGAACTTTCACAGGCAGATGCGAAAGATTGGGCCAAAAGGACCTGTTCTTCCAGCACAAAAGAACGAAGCAGCCGCGCTTTTCAAAAAGCTCGAATCAATCTTTAGCACGGGGCTTTATGGCAAAGCAAGGGAAATCTATGGTGATGAGGAGAACCCCCGCAACAGGGACGAAATAAAAAAGATTGCGCTTGCGCTTTATCTTGAAGGGTACCTTAAGGAGGCCCATCGCCATGCGCTCAAGGCAAATGTCTCTGGAGATTTTGCCCTTTTCCTGTCAACCTTTGAATCAGTCCTGGATTTCCTGGACAACAATTATTTCTCAAATCCAATTGAGCAGGTTGCAATAGATTTCATAATCCTAAAGGGCTCCCTTGATGCATGTGCAGAGGCGTGCAGGATCGCTTCCCTTGATTTCAACCCTGCAAAATCAAAATATGCAGACCAGACAATTAAGTTCCTAATACAGGTTGAAGAAAAAGATCAAAAAACAGGTTAATTCTATTCAAGATTCAGTTCCCGTACATACTTATCCGCATCCAGGTCTTCTGCAGTAAGAACTTCCAGAAGCGCATCCACAGAATCAGTTTCAAGCTCTTCATTTCCCCACATTTTCCTCAGCACATACTTCGCCATTGCCTGCTCCCCTGAATCCAGCTCATCCCACTGGTGCTCCTGGGTTTTTCTTTTGCAGAATTCCCAAAGCACCCGTTTATTGGGCTGCTCTTTTCCCGCAAGCAGGCGGATTGATTCTTTTAGCCCTGCATATATGCTCTGGGCGGATTCCTGGTGCTGCTGCATGTTTTCTTTTGAAGAAGTGGCAATCTCTCCCAGCCTTGCGGACATGTTTATTATTGCCTGGAAAGATTCTGAAACTGAAAATGAAATCATCTGCCTTAAATTTGGTATATTCGGCTTGCTTCTCATTGTAGGAAGATTATGTTCGGTTTGCACCCAGGACCACGGAGAGCCTTCTTCCATACCTATCCTCTCTTCCACCGCATAAAACCTTGAGAGCGCAAGCGCCAGGTAATCATTTATCACTTCAACATCCTCTGTCTCGAAACTTGCAGAGGAAACAAGCTTGTTCATCGCCCCTATGTAGCTCATTCTTGCATCATGCGGAACAGTAGGCTCTGCAGTCATTCTTGAGATAAGCCTTATTCCGTACAGCCCCCCATCCATCATAAGTGTTTTCAGTGCACTGTCATCCTGCGGGAGATTCAGGTTGGCAATCCTTGTAAGCAGAATTGCAAAATCGGGATGCATCCCGGACACCGGCCCACCCTCAAGAGAAACGTATGCTCCCGATAGGTCCAATCCAAAATCCATGCCATCTACAACTTCCTTCATTTGCTCAATGGTGAATGCCTGCATGGCTTTCATGCTATTTCTTCCGGCAAGGGACTTTCCACATAAACAATTCGAGCCTCCGCCTTTTTCACCCCCAACAGGGATTACGGAGCCTTCCATGGTCCATGAGGCCTCCCTTGCATATTTTGATTTCTTCTGGAATTCTTTCTTATCCGGATTCTTTATCCGATTTAGTAATCTCAGCCAGTACTCAATCTCCAGCCCTAGCTTTGCCCTGATTTCGTCCGTAAAGCTTGCCCTGGCAGGCTCTACACAGTCTCTTATGCATGAGGATCTGAAAGCGCATTCTTTCCCTTTCATGGGAACAAGAAATACAGGTTGAGAAATTCGCCTTGTTTGTTTGGAAGGCATACCTTTCATAATGCCCGGAAGGATTTTTGCTTGTTTTGGCCTAAACGTTAGAATCGTTGCACCTTTATTTGCTGCATCATTGGCCATCCATTGCCTCTTTCTTTATTAATTATGTTACAAAATGTTTATAAACGTGTTTATGGGGTATTTTATCCCATTTCCCAAGCTTTTTATACCTCCTTATCGCTAAAACAGCATACCGATTGCCCTGAACTCGCCGAAATGCCGGAAAAAAGGGCAAAAATAGCTCAAGGAGTGGAAGATTATGCAAAGCAAGGAAATCCCAAGGAAATCAACTTCTGGGGATAACACCCGTTTTCCCAAAGGGTCAAAGCCACCTGCAGAAACCAAGTTTCCAGCAAAAGTTTCAAGGAAAGAGATATTGAGCTACCTGGAAGGAGTAGCTCCAATGGGCAAAATCCTGCCTTCACTGCTCAAAATCCCTGCAAATGCATACATTATGGCAGATTCTTCGTTTTCTTCCGATCCGAAAAAGAGCTTGGAGGATGCAGTAGAGTCCCCATTCCCCAACATAGTACTCCCTTCGCATCCTGCAGATTATCATCTGGCATTGAGCTCCAGGGGAAGCCACGTTTTCTGCATACTTGTAGATAAAACAAGGAAAATTATGGTGAGCTCCAGCGTTCGCAGCATGTATGTGAAACAAGGTTCATGGGTTGGTTTCCAGAGAACCCTGGAAAAAACGCTTGCTGCGCTTAAAGATGCAGAATCAAAAGGTGAAAAGTTCAGCTTCCTTGTAAATAACGAAAATACAATGCGCTTATTATAGCTCAGGGAGCTGGATTTCCGCTTCTCCCATCCTTCCTCCAATTGCATAGTCCGGATTCGCCGAAACCATCCTCAATTGATAATCCCAGAAATTTGCTGCATTTGCTTGCCCCTTTCCTATAAGATCCACCATCTCTTCGGGATAAAGCGTGGTCCGGTTATCCGGGCTTATCATAACACTCTCCCTTCCCAATGCAGGCACAATCTCCCCAACCGTAAATGTGCTTTTTGAAACAGTGAACCCTGGCCCGTATGGAATTCCTTCATATTCCTCAATTATCGTGCGTATCCTGTCCATGGGAAGCGTTTCAATTATCGCAGGTTTTCTTGCGCTAGCGTGGGACACCAAGAACAGTGTTTTTCCTGCATCCGGGCCCACCCCCACAGGAACCTCTCCCTTCTCAAGGTAGTTTGCAGGTATATCTGAAAGCTGCGAGATAAAGTCTGCCGTTCCTGCTGCAAACTCTCCCTGCATCTGCCTGAAATCCGGCTTCCCTTCTGCAGTGGAGCCTATCATTGCAATATAGTCCATGTCTATCGGCTGGAAAGTAATCCTCTTTTCCCCATCCTTCCCCTTAACAAGGAATGCCGCCGTATTCCTGGGGTACCTGTCCCCAAGCAGTATGCTCCGGGACATTTCATGATACATGTTCCATGCATCGAACACCTTAACCCTGCCTTCACTGCTACCCAGCAGCCTGTAGAATTCCTGGTGCACAGGGTTCGCAGGGTCCGGAGTTCTAAAGACTTCCTCATAGAGCATCGAAACTTCCAGCACCT
>JAQBFN010000046.1:0-4835 GCA_032123335.1 Microcaldota archaeon | reverse complement strand
ACCCGAACCAGTGGCCCCACCCCAAAACAAGGGACGCAAACGTCCAGAAGAGGATCGAGTAGATGGATTTTTTAGGGATGCTAATCCTTTCAGTACTACAGGGAATAACCGAGTGGCTCCCTGTTTCCAGCTCAGGGCATTTGGCCCTAGCGCAGCATTATTTCTTCGGAGAAATCCCTGTAATTTACGATATGGGGATGCACGTGGGCACAATGCTTGCAGTGCTGCTTTATTTCCGGGAAAAAATCTTTGGCATGATTTCCAGCTTCCTGAAATTCGACAGGAAATCCAAGGATTTCAGGCTGATTCTCCTGTTAATTCTAGGTTCAGTCCCCACCGCAATAATCGGATTCAGCTTCAAAGGGTTCTTTGTTTCCATGTACACCAATCCATTCCTTGTGGGCGCAGGCCTAGTTGTTACTTCGTTGATTCTCTTTTCAACAATTTTTTCTTCTTCAAAAAAAGCAGAGCCAAACGAGAAGAATGCAATAGCTATGGGAATCGGCCAGGGCTTGGCAGTGGCCCCGGGAATTTCCAGGAGCGGGACCACGATTACCGCAGGGCTCCAATTGGGAATGAGCTGGAAGGAAGCAGCAACCTTTTCCTTCCTTCTTGCAATCCCCGCAATTTTTGGAGCCACTTTTTTCCTATTCCTGGAAACCCCCGCGGATTCAATTGACTGGGGCCTTATGTCAGTGGGGATAATCGGCTCATTCCTCTCAGGCTATGCATCCATCCACATCCTGCTCAACTTCATAGGAAGGAAGACATTTCCCCTGTTTGGGGTTTACTGCCTACTGCTTGGGCTCCTGGTTATGGCAATGAATTATGCCCCATGAGCACCCGAGATTTTTTAAACTTTCATCCCGAGAAACCCCACCATGGCAAATAAAGAGCAGGTTTCCGCCGAAATAATGAAAATGGGCTTTTCAGAATCAGACTCTGAAGCGCTTGCAGACTGCATGGTGCATGGCAATTCCCTTTCATGGGTGAACGCTGACCCCGTAGATGACAACATGCTTGAGCTCCTCAAAAAATTCATAGAAGTAAACAATGCAAATGTTGACGTGAAAGTCGATGAGGTTGCAACAAGGGGCAAATACGTCTGGACAGTGAAAAAGAGATAACTAGGATTCCCATTCCTTCCAGATTTCCTCGTCTACTCCTTCTTCTTTATTCTCCCATCTTGCAAGCACGAACAGCAGGTCTGAGAGCCTGTTGAAGTATGCAAGGTAGATTGGGCTGGCATTTATTCCCACGAGCCTTCTTTCCGCTTCCCTGGCAGCAATGCGGGCCTGGTGGATAAAGCACGAGCCTTTCGTTCCCCCGGGAATCACGAAGTGCTGCATAACCTGCAGCTTCTCTTCCATAAGCTTGATTTCGTTTTCCATTTTCTTTATTTCCAGCTCCCCTACCCTTGGCTTTTTGTCTGCAACGTGGGCACCAATCTCAAAAACCTGCTTCTGGATTTCCGGGAGCAGCTTCTTGCTCTTGCCAGTTTCCGCAAACTCATTTGCGGTTCCAAGTGCAACATTCAGTTCATCCAGGGTTCCGTAGACCTCGATTATCGGGTCTGATTTGCTTACCCGTTTCCCCCCGGCCACGGAGGTTTCGCCTTTGTCCCCTGTCTTTGTTATGATGGTCATGGGCACACCCGGGGCCTACTCTTCAACCCTGATGCATTTTACAGGGCATGCGTTTGCAGCGTCACTGTTGCATTCCGCACCTTCAACCATCAGAATGTGGTTTTCACCAATCACTGTGGACTCTTTCAGGTGGGCCTTTCCGTCTCCGCCCATTTCCCAGTATTTTGGGCATATTGCTGCGCATGCGCCGCATCCTACACAAAGGTTTCTTTCCTGGATTACTTTTGGCATGTTAATCTCCCGGCCATATATCTGCTCCGAGTTTTTAAGTATTGCCCGCTCATGTAACCATGGTTACATACCGGAAACATCGGCAACCTGCTGCTTCCCTTTGCTTTTAATCCCAAACCCAGTTGTTTCTTTGGTGATGCAATAGAAATACTTAATAAACATGATGCACATAATACACATATAAGAATGGTGTGGCCCATGGTTAGCATAACCCTATCCGTCCCGGAGAAACTGAAAAAAGAAATGGAAGAGTTTCCAGAATTGAACTGGTCAGAAGTAGCCAGGCAGGCAATACAGAAAAAGATATTTCTCATGAGGAAATTTCAGGAATTCTCAAAGGAAAGCGAACTAACCGAAGAAGATGCTTTATTGCTGGGCAGGAAGGTGAGCAAGGCAGTAGCCAAGAGGCATAAAGGTTAATGGATGAAATTTGTTGTTGATGCAAATTCCTATATGGAGCAATGACAAGAAGCTCAAAGAGCAGAAACACGTCAGGGTATATAGCACGGAAGAATTGCTGTGAGCTGGGCGTGTGTAACCATGGTTACATAGACCCGCTCCATACTAACTCTTAAAAACCAGATTATCGCAATTCCACCCTATGGACCTGAGCACAGTGAAGCTCATAGAGTACGGAGTTGCATTCCTTGCCCTCTACGTTACAATATTCTATATCCTGATTTACCTCCAGAACCGCAGGCACCTCGCCGACATCCCTCCCTCCAAAGGCTGGGAGCCCAAGATTTCCGTAGTAATCCCCGCTTACAATGAGAAGCGCAACATTGCCCGCTGCCTCGATTCCCTCCTTAGCTCCAATTACCCAAAAGAAAAGCTCGAAATCCTGGTAATCGATGACGGCTCCAAGGACAACACCCTAGAGCTTGCAAAAGCCTACGAGAAAAAAGGCGTAAAGGTTTTCCACAAGAAGAACTCCGGAAAAGCCAACTCCCTTAATTACGGAATAAAACGTGCCACAGGAGAAATTATCGCCACCCTGGATGCAGACTCATATATCCTTCCCGACAGTATCCGCAAAATGCTCCCCCACTTCAACGAGGAAGCCGTAGTTGCAGTAACAGCCGCAGTAAAGACCGAGCCCCCCAGGAATTTTATCCAGGAGCTCCAGAAAGTAGAATACATATACACACTTTTCTCCCGCAGAATTCTCTGCTTTATAGATGCAGTGCACGTAACCCCCGGCCCCTTCTCAATGTTCCGCAAATGGGTATTCGATGAAATCGGGGGCTTCGACCCACACAACATCCTGGAGGACCAGGAAATCGCAATGCGCATCCAATCCTACAATTACAAAATCCGCTCTTCCCTGGAAGCCTCCGTATACACTGAAGTCCCTGAATCCTTCTCGGGCCTCCTAAAACAGCGAACCCGCTGGCACCGCGGAGGCCTCCACAACGCAGCAAAATACACAAAACTCATCGGCCCCAAGTACGGAGATTTAGGGATGATTGTAATGCCCCTCGGCCTCATCGCAGTAGCCGCAATATTCGCAGTCATATTCGTATCCCTCTACTATTACCTCTTCACAATCCACCCCGCATTCGTGGACCTGGGAAGCTTCCTCTTCCTTATCAACCCAATTCACATAATAGGGGCAACAATCCTCCTCCTCACGCTTGGGTGGGTTTTCGCAGGCATGCATTTCTTCCGCGGGGAAGGCATCAACCCCCTCATGGTCCTTGTATACATAGTAAGCTACGCCTACCTGATTACCTTATTCTGGCTGGCCGCAATATTCAAAGAATTAACCCTCAAGAAAATGACCTGGGAATCCGGGTAGCTATTCAACTTCCGCAATAAGCTCTTCCGTGCTGTGCAGCCCGGAAACCTTCTTATTATCAATAACCACTGCAGGATACGAATTCACAGAATACTGCATCCTAAGCACTTCCACAACCGCAGAATCCGAGTTCCCATCAAACGAAAACACCTTCACCTTTGAATCTGAAGCGCGCAGCGCATCCAATTCCTCTCCCTGCGTTCTTGACTCGTCACTCCCATCATAGAAGAAGAGCACAAGCACGTAATCCTCCCCACAATCCTTCTTCATCTTCTTCATCAGGAGGTAGTTTTCAAACTCCAAGTAATAGTACCTCTCCTTGAGCTCTTCATCATACATGCCCCTCACGCTTTCCAGGTATTCCAGCCTGTCCCCAATCAGCCCCCTCTCCGCATCAACCGCCTCAAGCTTTTCCGAGTAAATCGGGCAGAATTCCCCAATTTCCTCCTCCATCAAAAGCAGAATCCTTGAAAGGTAAAGGTCCTGCTCAAGCGTGAGCAGTTCACTTTCAACCTTGTCCTTTGCACTCTCGTCAATAACCATCCCCACGTAAATCCCAAGGCTGAAAACCAGCACAGTAAGCACCAATGCAGTAATGTAAAGGTTCAGGCTGATTTTCCTCTTTACCTTGGTATGCTCCATTCCCTCACTTCTTTTTCTTTTTAGGCGGTTTCCTGCGTCCCGCAGCCGTAGTGATGCCCACATCCTTATCAACGATGTCCGGCTCCTGGCTCTTGAGCTTTTTCTTGAACTTATTAAGTCCCTTGTACGGGTCGCTTATTTCTCCCATGGGAATCCCCTAGATTTTTTCACCTATTGCAAAGCTTGTTTTCAATTCCGTAATCCTTATCTTCACCGTCTCCCCTTTTTGCACTCCAGGGATAAATATAACGAACCCCTCTTTCTTTGCGATTCCGTCTCCCTTTGCGCCTACTGATTCAATCTCAACCTCAAGCTCATCCCCAACCTCAACCGGCTTGGGAAGCTCTGCAATCTTTCGCTTCGGCTCTTCTTCAGTTTTCGCTTCCTCTTCAGGCTCCTCCTCCCTTGTCGCTTCTCCCGTGGTAACCTCAACCTCTTCGCTAATCACTTCCTCTTCTTCAGCTACAGGTTCTTAAACTTCATCACTGATTTCTACTTCAACTTCATCTTCCGCAGGT
>JAQBFN010000045.1:0-20685 GCA_032123335.1 Microcaldota archaeon | reverse complement strand
GGAAGAGACTACCTCGAGCAGTTCATTGCAGATTATGAAAAACTGCAGAAGATGCTTGAAGGGAAGAAGATTTCTGATTACACCAAGAACTATGCTGAAGTCCGGCTCATGGCAGCAAACGTTGTGTTCTGGAAAAGATATGCGGACAGAAGGCTTGCACCACCCCCTGTAAAGGCAAAGAAGGAAGAGGGAGGAATTAGGGATGATGAGCTCAAGAAAGTTGCTGTTTCCACTGAAAAGCTGAAGCCCAGCGAAGAAGGGATGGATTGGATAAGCAAGCAATACAAAAGGAAAACCGGGATAGATTACGACAAGAACAGGGACGTCTATGTCGCCCTGAAGAATTCTTATGAATCAGCAGAAAACCTTGCTTCAAGGCTGCGCTTTGCACAGCAGATTGCGGATAATACCGCCGTGTCCTACAAAGCCCTCACTTCCATGGAAAAAGCGTTTAAAAAGAAGGTCCCTAACGAAGCAGAAGCGTTTGATGCGCTCCTGGCCAGGGTTCAGAAGGCATCAGATTCTGCATTGAATGCAGGCAAGCCAACCATGGATAACTTATATGCATGGGCAGGTGGCGGTGCAATTGCAGAAAGATACCTTGATGCAAACGGCGCCGCAATTGAAAAAATGCTGAAAACCGTAAACGGCGCGGAGCTTGCAAAAGTGCTTGATTATGTTGATGCAGCAGTGGAATCTGCGATTAATGGAACTAAAAACCCCAGGCCAAGGCCCAGGGTTGTCCTAGAAAAGGGCACAGATTTCCCTGCAGTGCGTGAGGGGCTCTTTGTCCTTTATGCAGCAAAGGGCCTCCAGCAGCCATTGTTCAAGAAAACAAAGGCGCTGAGAAAATCCCTGAAGGGGAATTACCTTCTTGTGGATACCAGCACACCAGAGCTCTTCGTAAAGCCGGACACCAAAGATATACTTCCCCCTGTAGGGGCAGACGGAAACGTGTTCATAAATTACAAAGGCAGAAAGATTTACCTCCACCCCGGACAGAAGGAAGTGATTGAACGCTCGCTTCTGGAGGGAAGCATTGGGTATGTTGAAGTTACCAAATTCGGGAAAAAGACCACCCAGGTTGACGCAGCCGGAGCCGACCTTCTAGTTCAATACCTGCGCGAAAAGGGATGGACAAATCTTGAGAATACTGAGTGGATAGGCGGAAGGGCAAGGGCAGGAGTCCGCACCCTGGAAGTCTCTGAGGGCTATTGGGACAGGCCTGTTGCCCTAAAAGTAATCAAGGAAGTAAAGCCCGCTGCAGCAGAAGCCGCAAAGGCTCGGATGAGGGAAGACGATGAACTTCTCAGGTCAGGCAAATTTGAGATAGATGGCCCAAAAAGCAACAGGTTCGGCAGGGTCCTGGACAGGGCTGCGGAGAGAAGCAAGTTTGAAGTTGAGAAGCAGAAAGAAGGGCTTGAATACCTTGTCAACAACTCAGGAGTTGAGGGAACAGTGTTCTTCGAAAACGTTGGAGTTGCAAGAAATGCAGCAACAATGCTTCGCGCAGAAATGCTCGGCAGGAACGACATCCGCGCAGTTTCCTTGCAGGTAATGCGGAATTATTGGGGAAGAGTTTCAGGAGCATATCTCACAGTAGGCGAGCTTTCTGAAAACGCATTCTCCCAGAGGTCCACCACACCGCTCGTGGTTCCATCTGCATACGATGGGAAAACTGTCCTTACAAATGCAGCAGACAGGGCAACCCTCCAGGATTTCCTTAATGGAAAAAGCAAGGAAGGGGATGTAACATTCAAGGCAGGCAAGAAAGGCAAGGAAGCGCTTGAGAGCTACCTGGCCAGGATAGGCTATCCTGCAGATAAGGTGGTCTACAGCCCGCTTCTCAAGCTTGAAGTTGAAGCATTGTCGGACATGGACAGGATGCTTTCCGAAGGTGAAGTATGGGAAATCACTCTCGCTTCTGTTTCGCTGCCCGCAGCCCCTGTAGAAGAAGGGGAATCAGTTGCGGAGCTTGGAATCAAGGGTGGAGGCAAGCTCGAGAAAGGAAGGGCAAGGGAATACTACGGCTCTGATGCATACAGGCTCGGCCTAAGGACCTGGTATGCAAGCAGCGAAGCGTGGCTCAAGGACAGGCTCGAGAGCAAGGCAAAAGAGGGAGGCAAGAAAGAGGAGTATATTGTTTCCCACGGCCTCCAGAATCCCAGCGATGTTTACGAAACGCATTCCCAGGATTATAACCGCATGACCGATGAGCAGCGCGCTTACACAGTGCTTGCTTCAGGAGCGCAGGGCTACGCCTCCATGAACTTTCAGAATACCAAGAAGCGCCTCTACTGGCAGAACAATATTGCAAGGGACCACCTTACGCTTTCCCACATGGTTGAAACCCCAGATGGAGTAAGGTTCTCAGGGGATGTGCAGGCCGAAGTAACCAAGCACATGCTCTACATGCACACTGGTCCCGGGAAGATGCGCATGAAAGGCGAATACTACCCGGAGCGCGCCGCACAGATGCTCGCAGTGCTTTCCAAGTACAAAACAATTGATGAGTTTGCGGATGCAATCAACAATGATTATGCGGCAACCGCAATTTATGATGCTGCACTCCAGCTTACCAAGGAGGCACTTGACCTGAACCTTGCGTATATGATGCTCCCTCCTGCAGAGAGGCAGAAGATGAAGGAGGCAACCTTTGACATGATGTGGAGGTCGTACGTTTCCCTTGTTGGGTTTGAAACAGGGCAGCACCCCTCCAAGAACCCGAGTCCACTTGTGCTTGAAGAATGCTCAGGCGCACTTGTTGATTATCTCGGGGGCCGCGGCAAGAACAACGAGTTCACTGCAGGAGGTCATGAATATAAAACGCTCGAGGCAATTGTTGTGCGCTACGACGGAAAGAACGTTCTTGCAGTGCCTTATATTGATGAGAATGGGAACATTGACCCCAAGTGGACCTGGATTGTAGGGGAGCGCACCAGCAAGCCTTCCTCAGAAGCAAAGGGGTACACCGACTGGCGGGTTAAGCTTTACCCGGAAGAGAAGATGTTCAAGGTAAGGACAAAGAGGCACTGGTCTGACTCAATCGGGCCGGTCGGGCTCACTTTCAGGCACGTGTGGGGAACAAACCCGCCCGAGCTCAACATAAGGAAGAAGCCCCCGAAGCCCGAGCCCATACCTCCAATAACCCTGTTCTCCCCAGAGTATTATGCACCGGGCGGATACGTGGCGGTTGCAAACGACCTCTACTGGAAGCAGGTAGGGATGTCCTTTACGGCTCCAAAGGAGCAGGTGTTGCCCATGCTCCCCAACGGGGTGCTGATGCTGTCAACCCTTTCAGGGGAAATGGCAGAACAAGAAAGCAAGTTCTTCATCCACCCGCCAAGGACAAGGTTCTCCCCGAATGGAAGGGAGCTCCCTGTGGTTGAGGATTACCCGACCTTCCGCACCTTTGCATACTCTTCCTCCTATGTTGATTTCAACAACGGGGATGCGATTTATGCATTCAGGAAGGCAGGCGCAAAGAAGATGGAGTCGCCTGAATTTATCCCTGAGAATGCCCGCAGGTATGCAGGCATGAGCGATGCTGAGCTGAAGAAAGAAGGCATCTTCAAGATAAGGGTAGGGACCTTCGACAGGCACAATAGAACGGTTGAATACAAAAACAAGGAGATGGAGGAATACTTTGACAAGCATATCAAGGGTTCCTGGGCCGCGAATACCACCGACCTCCGTGCGATGACTGATGAGGACAAGGAAGCGATGGGGGTTGTAACGGAGTCAAACAGGCACTACTATGTGGTGGAAAGCTCCCACACCGCAGTTCCGCCCAAAGCCAAAATGGAAATCGGCTCCCATGAAAAGATTGGGGTAACCGGAAGCACAAAAGAGGACGGAATCATGTATGTGGGTGGCAACGTGCCCCGTATGTCAGGGTCATGGAAGAAGGAGGAGAAAAAAAGGTGATGTGAATGGGAAAACAAAAAACAAAACCCAAACAGGAAGAGCTTGAAGGGCCTCCGGTGCCTTCAATAACTGCGGAACAGATTGCACTTGAGAAAACAACAATACAGATGACCCCTTCGCAGCTTTCTGCCCGCCTCGCAGCAGCAAAAACAGATGAGGCTGTTGAGAGTGCGCTTGAGAGCACCCTGAATTACATAAACACCCTCTCTTCTGACATGAGCGACAAGGAGTACAAAGAAAACGATGCTCTCCTACAGCAGATTATTATTGTAGGGAATGCGCAGGTGGAAAGGGAACTCAATCCCATCCTTGCAGAAGAATGCCGTGAAAGGCTAAACGAGCTTCTTAAGATGCCCCATGCAGAAGCCAAGAAACTGGATATACCCCTTCAGTTCCAGCAGTTTGGTTTCTTCCCGCTTGCAGATATTGCAGGGGCAGGTTCAGTTGCATTTGGAAATCTCCCCTCAGAGCAAGCATTCTATATCCCTGAAGAGTTCCAGGGTGCAGCTCTGGAAGCGCTTAACAAACTTGCAAATCCATTTTTCTCAGGCGCACCTCAATCCGAAAAAGCCAAGGCAGGCAAGGAATATCTGAAATTCATAGAAGGCCTTGCGAAGGACAGATGGGGAAATGATGCAGACGCAGTAGAGAGCATGGTTTGCAATGTAATCTCAGCAGGGACAGGAGGAGGCTGCGGGCAGGCAAAGCAGGACCTGCGCTCTGGAAATTATGGATACATGTTCACTGACCCTGATAACCCGATGTCCGAGTGGCAGCGCGCAGGCACGGAAAACTACTTGACCTGGACTTCCAAGGAAATGAAGCTCGTATTGAGTGTTGAGGCTGCCAAATACATCTTGAAGAAAGAAGAGCGCCTAACTGGAGTTAAGGGAGAATTTGGAGTTAAGGGAGCAGCTAAAGCATACAAGGAAACCACCCGTTCAGTAAGGCAGGGAGAGCCTGGCCTTTTTGGCAGGGAAGAAAAAAGCAAGTATGCTGCCGGTGGAGCTGGAGGCCTTTATGGAGAAATAGGCGGAAGGAGATGGAAGGCAGGCGCCAGCGTAGAGGCAGAATATGTTCCAGGAGAACAGGGAGGCTGGTTCGTTCCCGTAGAAGCCTTTGGTGAAATTACTGCAGGCACAGATGCAACTTCACAGACAATCAGGCTCCAAGTAAAGGCATCTCCAGAAGTTACAGGTAATGCCCTTACTCTTGAAGGAGGCGTGCTTTGGAACGCACTTTTCTTCCAGAAAGGGGATACTGCAGTAGGATATGTATTTGGGGTAAAAGCAGCCCGCATGAGCGTTGAGGCAAACGGCACTCAATGGGTAGACCTCGTAATAGAAGGACAGCTCGGTCCAACATTCCAGAAGATTTTCAGGGAGAAAGGCCTTGTTCTATGGACAGGAATTGCAGGGATAGTGCAGCAGGAAATCCCACAGGGAACCGGGGCAGCAGGTCCGCTTGAGCAAAGAACAAAGGTCGGAGCTGGGTGGCAGTTAGGACTTGGAGGAGAGAAAGCAGAAGGATTCCTTCAGATACAGCTTAATCCAATACCTGTTACTCCTGCAACTGATTTTGTTGGGAGGAATGAACAGGGAGGTTTCCAAGGAGTCCTGTTTGTAGGAGGGATAAAGTTCTAGGTGGAGATATGATGAAAAAAATAACTCTGTTGTTTTTTGTTTTTGCGTTTTCGCTAAGCTTTGCGCAGCTTATAGATTACAGCCAGACTGTGGACATGGGCACAATGCGTGGCTACACACAATCCGACCCAACATATTTTGTTTCCCAGGATGTGCGCTACCATCTTGAAACTGAACTTTCCATTCCCTCTTCCCAGAGCGAGAGGTGGCTTGCAGGAAGCGGCTCTTATAATGATATCCATGATGGGGACGTTGTCTGTGAAGGCTCTTTCAACTATGACACTACTGTTAATGCAAGGGTAGCCATGGGGGATTTTGATGGTGTAATCCCTTCAATTTCATCCACGGACAACCCAGGGAGCTGGCCCAACTGTGGCTCAAGCACATATCCCTCATGCAACAATAACGTTTACGTGCTTTGGGATGACCCGATTTATGGGGAAGCAGACCATGCAGGCCAGGAGATTGATGAGGGCCATTATTTCCCGAGGTCTGTCACTTACGAGGAAGTAGTGGGCGGAACCACTTACAACAACGAAGTGGCGGAGGTTGCAACAATAATGGACGGAACCGCAAGCCTTAGATATGCAAGGATGGGGGGAATCACAATCTCTAATTTATTACATAGTTTTGACCCGCTTTCCGGAACCCAGCCCTCCCATTCAGATTCATTCTCAATCTTTGTTACAAGCTCAGGGGATTATGGATTTAGCCAAAGGATGGACGTTGTTGGTGCAACAATCCTTACGTTCGCTCCGGATATGACTGGAAATAATGAAAAAGTATGGTCATATGATTCAATGAGCATGAGCAAATACACACGCTCAAACATCCATGATTCTGCTATAATAACTGTAGTTGATGAGGATGATGTGGGAGTTATTCCCCCATACATACTCGCTGTTGATATGGGCGCAGACGGCCCAGACAGCGGTCCCTTCCTCGCTAACCCTGGCGAAGTAATCCCGGTAATCATAACGATGTATATCCCGGACAAGCCAAACGATGATTTCTATCCACTACAATTTGAGTTCTATGATGTTGGGGTTTCCCCAACAACCTTTTCATTTGATGAAGATAGTGGAGTCAACCAGTGCAGCACGGCTGGCCCCTTCGTTACTCTCAAGAACGGAGGATGGTTTACCCCACATTCTGCATATACAAGGAATATCGAGGGAACGCTCACAGTGCCCAGTACTCTCACTCCAGGGGCCCACCCCATAGACCTGAGGGTTCACTGGAGGACATGCAGTAATCAGGAAGACTGCAATGGAAACGGATACGATGAATGGACAGGCTGGTATGAGATAACAGTATATATTCCTGATGATGAGCTCCCGGACCTCATCTGCGAAATAGAACCCATTACTTATGTGGACGGAATAGAGCTCGGCACTGATGGTGAATTTGCACCAGGCGAGGGAGTTGAGGACTGGAGAGTAACCGTAACCAACATCGGGGTTGACGAATTTATTATTCCCGGGATGGAAAGCTCCTGGTGCTCCGGGCTTGCATTCCAGGCTTACAGCAGCGATGGAACCGAAGCATTCAGCCCTTTCTATTCAGCACACCTTACCTCCACTCTTCCGGGTTCAATAGGCATAGATGAATCTATAACCTTTGATATTGAAGACGGGACCGCGATATGCGTGGACGATGTGGGGGAGATTCACGCGGAAGCATGGGTGAATTTCCTTTGGTACTGGTTCCCGGAATGCATTCCGTTTACTCCGATGGAATCCAACTTTGTAAACAATTACTGTGAATGGGAAGCACCCTGCGGGGAACTTGGGGGCCCTGATGATGAGTGCACAATCATCCCGAGCCTTGTAACCAATCCGGATTCAGAAGAAGTGCTTCCATTCGACCTTTATTGCGATGGCTCACCATGCACAGGAACAGTGGTTTGGGAAGAAGATGATGTAGGGGACGATATTGCAGACATGACAGCTTCTGATCAGCTTGGGGCAACAGCCCAGGTAACTTCTTATGAAGAAGAGGATGATCTTTCAGGAATCACAACCCTCACCGCAACTGTAGGCTATCCCGATGATATGATCTGCAACGCAACAATTACCCTTAATGAGGATGGTCCAGGCGATGGTGATGAATGTGGCCTTGAATGCGATGTTTACCTGTCACCCCAGCCCGGAGCCCCGGGAAGCTACCATGAGTTCTTCCTTAGGTGCCAGGATGATGAGGACCCTGATTGGTATTCCTGCGCAGGGGACTGGGACATTGTTGATGGTGACGAATATGTATTGTCCACCAACCCTGACCTCTCCACTTCGCCTCCAGATACACACTGGCTATACGTAACCCTTTTCAGCAACCTGATTGTTGAAGATGAAGGTGAAGAAATCAGGATAAGGGCATATGTTGACCATGGTGATGACTGTGATGCCTACTGCGATGGAGTAATCGAGCTTCCCCCAATGGACTGCTTTGATTATATTTAGTCCTTTTTTCTTTTCTATATTCTTATTTCTTCAAGCGCCTTAGGGATAACCACTTCGTACTTTTTCTCAAGCGTTTCCGCAAGCTCCTCTAAAGATTTCTCTTCCCCATGCACAAGCAGTATCTTCTTCAGGCCCTTTATGCCCTGCGCAAACTGAATCAGCTCGCTTTTCCCCGCATGCCCGGAAATCCTGAGTTGGGCAACCTTGAGCTTGAGCTCCACCTCATCCCCATCAATCTCTACTTTCTTTTCCCCATCCACAATCTTGCGGCCGCGCGTCCCCTCAGCCTGGTACCCCACAAAGATAATCTTATTTTTTGGGTTCCAGGCAAGCTCTTTCAGATAAGTAAGAATCGGCCCACCGGAAAGCATCCCGGAGGTGCTCACGATTATGCATGGTTCCTCAAGCACATCCTTCCTGTCCCTTCTCCTGGGAACAAAGAAATGCTTGCTTGTAAACGGGTCATCAGCGCTCAAAAGTATCCTCTTTTGCACTTCATCTTTCGTATAAACTACATTCTGCCTGTAAATCTTCATTGCCTTTTTTATCATCCCGTCCATGTAGATTTTCACTTCAGGCAATGCGCCGGATTTCATGTAGCTTTCCAGCAGCATAAGTATTTCCTGCCCCCTCCCCACAGCAAAGGAAGGAATAAGCACATGCCCGCCTTCCTTTATCGTTTCTTTTATTTCTGAAATCAATTTAGTAACAGACTCCTTGGTCCCGGGAAGCTCTTCATTCCCGTAGGTTCCCTCCAGGATAAGCGCATCCGCGCGAAGCTCCTTTTCACACCCATCCAGCAGCCTGGTTCCGCGCGCAGAAATGTCCCCGGAATAAAGAACCTTTTTCTCCCCTTCCAGGTGCACCATTGCGCTCCCGAGTATGTGCCCTGCATTGAACAGGCGCGCTTTGTACCCGCCAGCCCGGAATTCCTCCTTGAACTGGTATGTATGGAACCTGCGCACAGCCTCGGAAACATCCCTATCCGTAAAATCAATGTTCTTGCCTATGCGCTGGTAGTCCGCAAGTAATATCCCAACCAAATCCTTTGTTGCTTTTATCCCGTAAATAATCGGTTTTGAGCCGTTTGCAATAATGCTCGCAAGGTGCCCGGAATGGTCAAGGTGCGCATGGCTTACCGCAACATCCCGTATCTCCTTTTCAAATCCCTCGGGAAACTGTGGATATTCTACCTTTTCCCCTAGCTTAATCCCGCAGTCCAGCAGGATTTTCCTTTTTTTCTCGGAGAGGAGGAAGGCGCTTCTTCCAACTTCCCTGGCTCCCCCATATGCAATGAATTCCATACTATCACTATTCTGGTCGAAGAACACTATCCAAGGAAAAGAATATAAAACGCCTATGCAATTTTACACCATGGGCAAAGCTCTTGAAGTTGCAGAATACATACTCGCGCGCCACAAGGACGAGCTTGAGAAAGAGGAGATACGCTCCCTCTCCAGGCTCAGGCAGATAATTTCCCCCTACTCAGAGTATGTTTCCTCGCTAAAAACCAAAATCCTGAAGTCCCTTGCCCCCTATAAAAAAGAAGAAAACTTCCTTGATGCAGTGCAGGAAATAGTTTCCCATGCCTCAGGAATAGAGATTGTCCAGCTTCCAATCCAGTATTCCCTTTCTTTTGAAGAAATGGAAAAGTTCGGGGCAGCCTCAAGAATAGACAAGGCCCTCCTGGTTACTTCGCTCCTCCGTGCAATAGGCACGGAATCCGCCTACTGCATAGTCGGCAACCAATATTCATTAGTGAAATTTAGGTGGCTAAACGAGCAGTACGCAGTGGACATAGATAAAAACGAGCTTCTAAGCGGAGAAAAAGCAGAAGAATTCATAATGAATTCCAAGCCCAGGTATATATTCAACGATTTATCCTTTGAGTTTGGAGAATAATTCCAGGTACTCCTTTTCCATCTCGTGCAGTTCCGCAGGCACAATAATCACGACTGGGGGCTTGCCCAAATCCACATCCATTAATTCAGAAACCTTCCCGTAGGAGACCTTCTCATCCGGGTGCCCCACCCTGGAAAGCACAACAACTTTTTCCGGAAGCACTTTCTTCCCTTCTTTCTCCTCCATTTTCCCAAGCAGCTCAAGCCCAAGCTTCCCATCCATCAGCCCGAGCTCCCTGTCCAGGTCCATCAAAACAAGTGTATGCATTCCTGCCTCCAGGTTCTTCTCAATAAGCAGGATGGGGGAAGTAGGCTCATAATTCTTCCTCCAGAAGCTCCCGGTTACTGTTTTCCCGAACCTGTAGGGTTGAAGCCCGGATTTTCCTGCAGCCGCAGAAAATATCGAGGAATTATGCACCACCTGCGTCCCAATCCCTGTCTTTTTCGCATCAATAAGAAGTGAAATGTGTGTGGTTGCAGCAAGCGGGTCCCCGCCGCAAAGAAGGCAAACCTTTCCTTCCTTTGCTTTCTCCAGAACATATGGATACTTTCCCTCCACCTTGTCCCTTTCAATGATCTCAATTTTCTTTCCGCTTTCCTTTTCCAGTTTTTCCACGTATTTAGGCGGAACAGGCATGGTGTGAATCTCGCAAAAAGCAAAATCACACCCCTTAAGCTCTTCCATGCCTTGCTCAGTTATGTCGTATCCAACCCCAAGCCCCACAAGCGAAATCATGTGCCGCACACCATCCTAAGAACGCTCCTTATTCCCGGAGCCAGCCCGATAATTGCAACAACAAGGTAGAAGTAGATGCGCTCATCACTTTTCATCTTTTCCTTCTCAACCAGGTAAACTGCAGCAGAGGCAATTGCCACCTTGAGCAAATAGAACAGGAAATATGTATTCAAAAGCTCCCCGACCGCGCGGGAAAGCACGTGCTGCTCAAAATAATTCTTCCCTATTGCAGAGGAAAACACATCCAGGATTATGAATGTGGCTGCACCGTCCAGTGCATGCCCCGCCACAACAGCAGAAGCAATCGCCCCATACCTTTTCCATATGAAGTACGTAGGAATCGCCGCAAGCACCAGCACAGGAATCGCAAACACCCAGTACTGCATAAACGGAACAAGCAAAAAGAAGTGGAATGCAAACAGCGCAAGCCCCACATACGGGAGCAGCTCCATCCTCTTAAAGTAACTGAGAACTGCCATCGTAACCAGCAGCAGGGAAGCCACCACAATGTATATTCCCGGAGTAACGGTAAGGAACCCATAATCGTAAATTCCTGCATCCAGAATCCACTGGTGCAGAGGAGTAACCCCTGTAAACACACCCGCATCCACCGCATCCGTAACTACCCGTGCAGTAGACCCAAAAAGCACAAAGCTCAAAACCCCCCAGAAGAACCCATTATCTATTTTTATTCCGCTTTTTTTGAGTATGTGGAAAAGCGCATATACTGCAATAAGTGCAATCCCCGCATAAACCAGGGTATTCACTGCATTATACCCTGTTTTCTCCAGTATCGGGTTTATGAAAAATTCTTCAAAAGCTTCCATGTTCTCCCTTTATTTATTTTCTGTTTCCTAATGCGGAATATGGATAAGAGGTCCAAAAAGGTTATTAAGGAGACTGTGCGCGAGCGCATAGAGCACCTCCTCAAGGAGGCCCGCTCCTCGTTCAGGCAGCATCCTGAGCGCTCCGAAAGATACCTCAAGCTTATCTGGAAGCTGGTCCAAAAATACAAGGTGCGCCTTACAAAGGAGCAGAAGCTTTCCTTCTGCAAGAAGTGCTTCACCTTCTGGATTCCCGGAAGGACAGTTGAAATTTTCTTTGACCAGCGCAACAGCGTAATTGAATACAAATGCAAAAAGTGTGAATTCAAGCGAAGGCTGAAATATAAATAATCTTGCGTTTAATGTATGTTGGGTGGAATTTCCATGAATATTGACGATTATATCTCAAAACAGTCAGAAAAGATAGAATCAACCATCTATGATGGTGTTCCCAAGGAGCCCGAATATATATACGGGATGCTCAGGGAATACATCTCCAGGGGAGGGAAAAGAATACGCCCGATTCTCACCCTTGCATCCGCAGATGCATTGGGCGGAAGCGATGAAGATGCCCTTCCATATGCGCTTGCAATTGAAATCTTCCACAATTTCACTCTTATCCACGACGATATTGAGGACAATTCTCCAGTACGGAGGGGCCAACCCACTCTCCACGAGCAATTCGGAATCCCCGTAGCAATCAACAGCGGGGACGCCCTCTACACAGTGGTGTGGTCCACCCTTCTCAATGCAAAAATCTCCCCGGAAAAGTTCCACGGCGCAATGAAACTCATGGTAAAGGCCTTCTCCGATGTGGTAAACGGCCAGGGAACTGAGCTTGAATGGTACCGTGCAGGCAAGGTTGATGTTTCAGAAGAAGACTATTTCCAGATGGCAGGGGGCAAAACCGGCTCATTAATCGGGGTTTCCTGCAGGATGGGTGCCTATGCTGTCGATGCTTCTCCAGAAATTCAGAAAGCAATGCAGGAATTCGGGGAGAAAATCGGGCTTGCCTTCCAAATAAGGGATGACGTGCTCAACCTCATCGCAGACCCTTCCAAATACAAAAAAGAAATCGGGGAGGACATAAAGGAGGGAAAGCGCTCCCTCATCACCCTGAACCTTCTCAGCAAGCTCCCTGCAGAACAGAAGAAAAAGGTGGCAGAAACCCTCAAAAAGCCTGAAAAAACCGAAGAAGAAGTCTCGGAGATAATCTCCCTCGCAAAGGAGCACGGGGCAATTGATTACGCGAGCTCAATCTCGGCTAGGTTGGTGGTTGAGGCCAAAGAATTCCTAACTGTTGTAGAAGATGAGCAAAAAAGGGAAATAATGCTCTCCCTTGCAGATTATATGGTCAGAAGGGAAAAATAGTAAACTATTTAAAGCTCTTCTCCCTCAAATTAGGTCTATGCGACCGATAAGTTTGTCCCTATGCCTATTGATTATGATAGGTCTTCTCTTTTCCGCAGGGGTCCAGGACTACCTCTACACTGGGGAAGAGCAGACAGGAACCGAAGCATTTTCTGCACTTGGAACCAGTTACGAAATAATCTATGTTGACGGGGAGGAAGCCTTCCTTCTCAAGAATGGGGAACTTGTGGACAACCAGGGAGAGATAGAGGCCGCGTTATACCAGTATTATGTGGTGAAATATTACCCCAGCCAGTCGCAGATAGACAACCTCATTGAGCTCCTCACAATGTACCATGACAGCAGGGAGGACGGGAACATGTGGGCGAACATAGAGGAGGAAGAATGCAGGATGGGGATCTTCCTTCATGCGTTCCCCTGCACAAACGACACCATCCCCACCAACGCCCAGGAAGCGAAGGACAATGACTGCTACCTTACCGCATCCGTCCTCTGTGATGAATACGGGGACTACCTTGGGTGCAGCGATCCCATAATGATCATGCCAGTTGTGCAGGATTTTGCAATCTCCTCAAACATGATGACAGAGATAGAGGAGAAAACCCTGCAGGACCTTGCAAACCTTTCCGAAGAAAACATCTATGATGTGTTCCTTGAACTCAAGGAAAATATCAATGCTATGGAAGGATATGAGGAAAAGCTTGAGAACACCCCATTCAGGGTCCCCTATACCGCAGGGGGAGATTCGTGCAACACCTGCTATGGGATGTGCCCCCCAATCATCATTGATGAGGAGCACCTTGTTGATGCAGAAGAGCTCGTGGACGAGATGCTCCCCCAGCTTGAATACATTGGGGATTATGAAGGCGTTGCCCAGTCAATTTACGATTCTACAATCCAAAGGACCGAATTCAAGGAAATAAACGAACAGAAAGCGCAGTACGGCACCCAACTTGAGCCTGAAAAAACCAGGGCAGAAGGAGTCCTTGCTGATGCAGAAGACCTCATTGACCATGTTTCCGACAGCACAGTAATCTCAAACTCAGACAGGGTAAGGCAGATAATTGAAACAATTGAACAGAACATTAATGATTCTGAATTTGGCACAATGGATGCCGACCTTGGGGAACTTGACGCAAAGCTCAATGTGCTTGAGGATTCCATTGGGGAATCCTGGGAAGTGTACAACCAAACCGTTGATGCAAAGGAAAGGGCGGATGCAGTATTCTTTACCCTTGACACCATGGACCTTTCCGAAGAGCAGCAGGCAGATTTCAACACCATGAAAGCAGAGAAGCGCACCCAGGACAGGAGCTTCGTGGACGGGCTTTCACAGGAGAAATACGCCCAGATAACTGAGAAATACAATGAGCTTGCTGCGCAGGCAAATGCACTTCTCCATTCCGCACAGCAGGCTGTGCAGGTTGTTGACACTTTCAAGGGAGCAGGAACAAAAACCAACGAAGGGCTGATGGATCTTGCAGCCACAATGGCGCCTCTTGACAGGACAGAAAGGGAAGAGGTTTCTGAGTATGCACCGCTTCTGGTTTCCTCGCTTGCATTCTTCTCGATTTCTTCACTTGCAGTATTCCTATTCCTGTTTGCATTTGCAGTATTCTCCAACGTATTCAAGAACAAGCTGGTCATCTTCTTTGGGATTCTCCTGATTGGGGCCTCGGTGCTCTTTGCAGGCATGATTTCCGGAGGGATATACCTGGTGCTTGAATCTTCATCTACCGATGCAAGCTTTACTGATTTCCAGTCTTACGTGTTTGCAAGCCCCCAGGTTTCCATAATGGTTGAGACCGAGGGTGTGCACACCTCAGCTTCAGACAAGATGATGGAGTGCGCACAAGAGCTTGCGGGTTCCTTTACCGGAAAGAACGTAATCATTTATGAGAAAACCAACAACGAGTGCATAGTGGGTGGAACAGGGGCAACACTTGCGGAGTGCTATAATAGCGTTGAAGAGCCAATTATCCTGTTCACTTACAGCACTGTTGATGCGAGCCCGCAATTCATGACAGGGTTTGTTTACAAGGGAACATTTACCGGAGATGAGGAATATTTCAGCGAGTGCCAGATGGCCACCGGATTCATGCAGACAGGAGTTGAAATAGAGGTTCCTGCCCCAGAAACCGAAAGCAATGAAACCGGGAATACCACAGAAACTGAATAAAGGTGCATTTAATGGAAACAAAGCAGATTGTGGCAGCAGTGCTCATCCTGGCAGCATTAGGAATCGCATATTATGTGCTTACTCTTCCTCCGGAGCCAGCTCCAGATGTGGTTGTTGCAGCACCAGGGGAGTATCCCCCTCCATTCGCAAATGAAGGGCAGAACGTTACAATGCAGGAGTTTGCATCCAATCTTCTTGCCGTCAGCAAACTGTATGTTGTTGAAGACCTGCGCGGCCTTGAAAAATACCCATTAAGCAAGCAGAACATAATGCAATGCGGGGTTGATTATGCAGGAAGCCCCGGGCTGGTTGGAAAGGAATTCAGCGTTTATGCATTTGATGATGGAGACTTTTGCGGAACAATCAAAGGCACTGCCACAATCAGCGAGTGTTACGAAGAGATCCTGGCCGCATTCGAAGACCCCGGCACTTCCATAATCTGGATAGAGAAGGGAAATGAATCAGAATTCTATAGCAGGGGGATGGTAGTCCGCCTAAGCGACAGTTATGTTCAGGGAACCTGCAAAACTACCTTGATAACTCCCCCATCTGAAGAAGAGCCCGAAGCAAATGAAACCGGTCTTCCGGATATAAACATTTCTGAGATGGAGGGCCCTGGCCCGGTAATACTAAATGAGTCTTCAGATGCAGCAGAAAATGAAACTGCAGAAGAAGAACCTGGGGACTCACACACCTTCCCCTGAAATTTTTTTCTGCTGCGTTATGCTAGCGGTAAAAATTTCATAAAAACATGGCCCGCGTTACGCTACTTTTTTGTTTTACGAGTATCTAGCTCTGCTTTCTGTACTTGAGGAACGCTCCTATTCCCCCAAACCCGGTAAGGAACTGGGAGCCCTCAGCAGTATTGGTTGAGATTACCTCAACCCGTATATTATGCTTGTTTGCCCGGTCTATAATCTCGTCCACAAGCGGCTCATCAATATCCACATCCATTTTTGTATTGCACTTGGGGCAGTTCTTTGGTTCTGCCTTATCCCCCTTGATAATCTTTCTTTCCGTGTGCCCGCAGCTCTGGCACTTGTATTCATTGAACCTGAACGGAAGCTCTTCTGAAACAAGCAGCACTTCCGCCTGCTTTGAATCCACGGCCGCAATAACCTCGTTTATCCCATAGGTTGCAAGCCCATCGGTTACTACTTCTTTTATGAACCTTTCAACCAGCAGCCTTTCTTTTATTGCTTCCTGCTCAGCGAGAATATCTCCGCTCTTTGCAAGCACTTCCCTTATCCCGTATTCATCAGTATACCCTGTGTCCACAACGCCCATGAGCGTGAGCTGGTGGCTGAATGTTTCCTCTTTCATGAAGAATTCTTTTGCAGGCCCAGGCCCTCCTACAATCACCCCCTTCACTTTTCCCTGGAATGCTGCATTCATGGATTCCCCCACCTTCCTGTAATATGCCCCCTTTTTCTCATCAATGTCCCTCTGGTAACGCATGGCGCTCTGCCCACCCACTTTAATCTTGGAGTGCGCCATCGAGCGTATCCTCTTTATAATCTGGGTTTCAGTTCCTTTTACAAGCGCGATTGTCGCTTCCCTCCCGTCCATCACCACTAACCCATATGTTGCGCGGGTTTCCAGCATATTGTCCAGGGGCTCAAGGAAGAATGAACTGTCGCACCTGTAGAGGCTCACGCCCAGCTTATATGGGGGCTCAACTGAGAAGAGCTGAATGTCCCTTTTTGAAGGGTCATCGGAAACATTCCCTGCGAAAACCACCAACCCCTTTTCAGGGGTTTTCCTGAACATCTTGAAGTAATTCACTATTTTCTCCAGCGCTTCCATCACATTTGTGCGCGTCTGTTTTGATTTAATGTTTGAAGCCTGCCCAAGCTCTTCCTTAAGTTTGTTTGAGGTCTCGTGCAGCGGATATCCTGCAGGTATGTAGACCGAAATCATTTGGGTGCCACTGCCCCGGTAGCCCTTCACCTGTTTCATGAGCTTCCGGAATTCGTAAAGCTTCTCTGAGCTGATTGGTTCCTGTTTTTCGTGTTGGTTCATTCCAGTACCTTTACTTCCCCTGTTTCCAGGATGTATTTTGCAAGCACCATCTTCACCCTGCCTTCATCCACAAACTTCTTTATGATTGGGCTGTTCTGGAGCATGCACTCCTTTACGCACTGCATGTTCTCATCGATTGCAGGGTCGATTTCCTTGTTCTTCCTGAGAGCTGCAGGCTCAATCTTTTTCATGATTTCCCCCAGGTTCCCCGCAAGTTCTCCCTGGAGCTGGCAGCATGCAGTTACTGCCCCACATCTTGTGTGCCCAAGTATCATGAGAACCGGAGTCTGGAGGTGCTCTACTCCATACTCAATGCTTCCAAGCGCAATAGAATCCACTACATTTCCTGCAGTCTCAATGTTGAATATCTCCCCTATATTCGTATCAAATATGAACTCAGGCCTTACCCTTGAATCTGAGCAGGTCAATATTGTTGCGAACGGGTGCTGCCCGTCAAGGAGCTCCTTCCTCCGTGCAACAAAATCATACTTCTTTGCATCTCCCTTCACAAACCTTGCGTTGCCTTCCATCAGTTTCTTCATAGCTTCTTCTGCATCCATGTTTCTCACCATTCTCTGAATGAGATAAGAAGATTAAATAAGAATGATTAAAAAAGAGAGGGGATGGAACTTAAAGTTCTTCTACTTCCCCGGTTGCAAGGTCAAAGAAAGTAGCCATTACTTCAATTTTCATATCCCTTATTTTTCCCTGGAGCATCTGGAGTTTCTCCCCGTAATAGTTTGCAAATCCTTTTCCTTTGAGGATCCCTGCAGAAACGACAGCATTTTTCACTTCCGCATCTGCCGGCTCCCCTATCTTGAGGTTGTGGCCAACTACGCTCATTATCTCCTCAAGCTCTTTTTCTTTATTTCCCGCAACTGCAGCGCCTACCGCACCGCACTTTGTGTGCCCCATAATCATCAGGATGGGCACCCCCTTTTCAACAACTTCAGTCATCACTTCAATTGCAGTATGGGAAAGAATATTCCCTGCGTTGGAAACCACAACTACATTATCATACATATCATGTGCCTGGACCCTGGAATCAGAGCAGCAAACAACTGCGGCATCCGCAAGCCCTACCTCCGTTACTCTGCTTCCGACAATGCTGAATTCCCTTATCTCAAGGGGTATATTTCCGACCGCTTCCATCAGCGACCTTGCAGTGTTCCCCTGAGTTTTTCCTCCGTTTCCCCATACATCCACTTTCTTAACTCCAAGGTGCTTTACTGCATAGAAAACAGAACCGGCTCCCACTTTGTCAAGCCATCCGCTGTTGCTGGTTGTAACCTCAAAAACCTTCCCCGGTTTTCCACTATACGAAGTATCATTTAGGTAACGCGCGCTCAGCCCGCCGATTACACGGGGGCCTACCGCGAGAACCTTTGGTTTCTGCCCTTCATTCAGGGCACGTATTCTCCTCTCAGTAAGCATCTTCCATTTCGTAGGATGCCCAATTGCTTTTTCCCTAAGCCTTGAAACAGCAGTAATTATCCTTTCTTGTTTTGCAGTGCCATTCATTCATATCACACCCACTATTTGTGCTACTTTTATTGCTCAATCTAGATTTATAAATGTTGTCTTTTTACCACACTTCGTTCTATTTCAAAGAACTGCCTCACTCCAGTATTTCCACCGCATCCACAACCCCATCCCCATTATCGTCGAATCCTTCCACAACCTTAGCTATAATATCCTGATTATATGTATTCCCCCCTCCAATCTCCCGCATCCGCGTTACCAGCGCAAGCACAGCCGCCCGCGTCCCATTCTGGTTCAGCCCCCCAAGCAGCAGCACCTTCTTCTTTTTGTTGAATGGGTTTTCCACAAGCTCCACCAACCCTATATTCTCCCCATACTTCTTCCCTGAAAGCGTGCTGTACACATCAAAGCTCCTTTCCTCAAACCTGATGGGCAGGTGCTTGTTCACTTCCGCAACAAGCGTATTTACCTTAGGCCCCCCTGCAAGCACCAGGTTCCCCTCTTTATCCTTCTCGTTCACTTCCGTATCAAGGGAATAAAGCGGGAAAGAGAACCCGGCATACTGCCCCAGCAGCATGGAGAACTCAACCATGCACAGCTCATTCCCGCGCGCCCGGTATTTCCCATGCGGGTCCGGAGACCCAAGCACAACCCTCCCGTCAAATACTCCGTTCCGTATAAATGGCTTGAGCAGCCCGGGAACCTTTTCCTTTTTCTCCCTGTATTCCCCCCACCCCTTATCATTCAGGACTATTGCAAGGCTGTCCGAAACGCTCGAAAACTTCTTTGCCATGCCCCCACCCCTCTCTTCATACTCCACAAACCCCGCAAGCCCTGCTTTCTCCAGCAGGCGGATGTGGTAATATGCTGCCTGCACCTGCATCCCCATTTTCCTTGCAATCTGGGCAGGGTACATGGGCTCCTTTGAGATGAGTTTGAGCATCTGGAGCCTTTCTTCCGAAAGCACACCTATGGACTCCTCGTTCATTTCCTTGCACCCAAGCGATTTCCCTTCGTCTGATATTATCCTCATTTTGTTCACCTTAAAGATTTTCTTAATGGTATTAAAATTTTTTATATAGATGTATTAAAAAACATTTCTATTTCTATTCTTGATTAGGAATTTACTAATTCCTAAAGCGGACAAAATTTTCATTTTGTCCTAAACCTTCTTGAGGTTGATGCTCATGTGCGGAATAGCAGGATACATAGGAAAGAAAAAAGCAAGCGAACTCTTGCTCAAATCAATCAAAAACCTCGAATACAGAGGATATGATTCAATTGGCATGGCCACGGTTTCAGAAGGTGAAATCCAGCTGAAAAAAGGCAAGGGAAAGGTTTCGGAAGTAGATTCAAGCATGAATTTTTCCTCCCTTCCCGGAAGCATGGGAATTGCGCATACCCGCTGGGCAACCCACGGAGAGCCTTCGGAAAAAAACGCCCATCCCCACTTTTCCACCTCAGGAAAAATAGCAATAGTTCACAACGGAATAATTGAAAATTACCTCGAGCTCAAAGAAGAAATGAAGGATTGCGATTACAAATCAGAAACTGATTCTGAAGTTGTTGCGCACCTCCTTGAAAAAAACTATTCAGGAAACCTGAAGGACGCAGTCCTTAAAACAATAAACCAGCTCCACGGCACATATGCAATCTGTGCAATCCGCCCGGACTCAAATGAAATTGTTGTTGCGCGCAACGGTTCCCCGCTTGCAATCGGAATCGGGGAGGAAGAAAATTTCATTGGCTCTGATGTTTCCGCATTTGTTGAGCACACGCGCAAAGTTATCTACCTTGATGATTTCCAGGTTGCTTCAATAAAGGAAAATTCTGTTGAAATTTACGACGGAAAAGGCAACCCCGTTTCCCTGGAAACAAAAACAATAAACTGGGATGTGGAAAAGCCCAGAAGCAGGGCTACAAGCATTTCATGCTCAAGGAAATCCATGAGCAGCCCCAGGTTGTCCGGGACTCCATTTCCATCCCAATCGAGCTCAACCTGGAAAATAACCCCCGGAAAATTTTCATTGTTGCATGCGGAACCGCAGGCTATGCAGGCCTCACCGGGAAGTACATCCTTGAAAAATACACCCGCATTCCCGTAGAAGTGGCTTCTGCATCCGAGTTCCGCTATTCCAACC
>JAQBFN010000044.1:0-15230 GCA_032123335.1 Microcaldota archaeon | reverse complement strand
ACCTATTGGAATGAGGGGAAGGATCTGGACGGGATACTTAAGGATGAATTTGAAACACTGAAGAACCGGGATATCGGGATGATAAAGAAAGTTGCAAGGAAAGTGGGGGTAGAAGCGAGATTTCCGTTCTATAGCAAGAGGATTGCGAAGGAGGTGTTTGCGGTTCCGGTGGCGGTGAGGATGGAGGATAGGGAACTGAAGAAGGGGTTGCTGCGGGAGGCTGCGCACTTTTTGGGCGTGCCTGAGGCTGCAGTGAAAAGAAAAAAGAAGGCATTCCAATATGGGAGCGGAGTGCACAAGATCCTGGTTAAAGAGATGGGAAACACTATTTCTTCTTAGGCTTCTTCTCGTCTTCTATTGAATCTTTTCGCTCTTCAGAAGCAATAATGGGCGGGATTTCCTCTTCTGTGGGGGGAGTTTCAGGAACTGTTTCCCCGCGGGCTTTTGCATTTAGTTTCCTGAGCTTGAATTCTTCCACCAGGAGGCCCTGGATTATTTTTTCCATTTCTTTCTGGGCTCGACCGTATTCCACTATCCCGCTTTCATTCTCGATTTCCCCGAGCATGCGGTTTACATCCGTGTTTACCTTTACTACGAAATCGAGATCGCGGAGAATTGGGTCGTTGTGCTCAATGCTGAGGCGGTAAATCCTGTCATACATCTTTCCCTTGAGGAATGCCTGGAGGATGTACTGCTCTGGGGAAATTCCGGTTTCACTGCATCTCTTTGCAAGGACAGGGGGGATGAATTCGATGTCAAGCTCCTTTTCGAGCTTGGCGAGGTCCAGTTTCGTGAAGTCGTACATCTCTGCTTCAGGGTTGCGGATAAACTTGGCTTCAAGGAAGCATTCGTCTATGTTGGGGCCCCTGCGGTATTTGAATACCTCTTCAAAGCGGCGGTTTTCAGGGTCGGATTCGAATTCGTAGCCAAGGACCCTGTATACGCGGCCTTTTCGCCCGAAGCGGATTTTCTTAAGGAACGAGTAACGGTCGGTGGCGTACATGCTTGCCCCTGGGATTCCGAATACGAGCTCAAGGCGGTCCTGCACATCCCTCAGTGATTCTGCGTGAAGGTTGTAGAGAAGGAATACACCCGGCTGGGTGTTGAGGAGGTTGATTACACCCTGGACTGCAATCCTTGAGCGGATTTCGTTGATGATGAGGGCGGCGTCACCCATCCTGAGGAGGGCGTTGGCCATTGCAACAAGGTCAAGTTCTCCTGTGGGGGCACCTACGTCCTCGCTTACGCTTGATTTTACCTTTGCTGCGCCTATGTGGAAGCCGCGCTTCCGGAAGGCGCGTACAGGGATTTCCTCAATATCCTGGATTGGAATAATGCGCTTCTTGGTTCCAATTGCGGCAATCTTGGCAGAAGTGAAGGCGGTTTTACCCACACCTTTGAGGCCGAGGACTGCTTCGCTGCAGCCCAGGGTGGCCATGACGTCATCGTAGCCGCAGAAGAACGGGCTGAATGAGCGGAAAAAGAGGTACTGGGGGTAGGTGAAGGGTTCTTCCTGCATTATGCGGAGGGCGCCCTGGAGCTCGCGGAAAGTTGCCGGGGGGCGCTGGAGGTGGCAACGCATTGAGTGGCGCTTTACAACCACGTCCACTACTGGGTGGAGGTCATCGAATTTCTTGCCTTTTTCGGAGAGAACGATGTTGCGGAAGGCACGGAGGAGGAGGTCGCGGTTGTAGCGGTAAAGGGTGTGGCAAATCCCGAATTTTGCGTGCTCTATGTAGAGAGGTGAGTCCTCGGAATCAATGTAGATGTCGGTTACGTTTTTGCGGTCGAGTGCGAGGTTTTCGATCGGCTCACCAAGGCCGACTACCCAGGAGGAGGCTTCACGGCCCATGGCCATTGCCTGCTGGGGGGTGATTGGGATGTTTTGCTTTATTGCTTCATCCATGAAGTGCTGGCGGTATTCCCTTGTTTTGAGCTGGAAAAGGATATCGTATTTTTCTGCCTGGAAAACCTCTTTCATCTGCTCATCAATTGTGCGCTTGAGCATTATTCCAAGCGGCTTGGGGAGATTGTTTATGAGCTTGTTTTCCTGCACATAGAGATAAGCGTCGGAACCGGGGACTTCGTAGAGCTGGACCTGGATTCCGAAGCCGACATCATAGGTGGCGTCAGGGTCATCCAGGGGCTTTGCACCAGGGGGCATATTCAGCACGAGGGACTGGACGAAGTAGAGGGATTTGAGCCCGGTGAGGGAAAGGAATGCGGTGCGGATGTCTCCGGTTTCCTTTGTGAGCTTATATAGTGCGGTGCTTGTGAAGCGCTTGAGGATTCCATTTACCCATGCCTTGAAGGTCTGGTGGCCTTTCATGAATACTGAGCGCTCTGGCTCGGGATCATTGTAGTCCCTGAGCTTATTGGCCGCGATGATGGGGTTCATGAACATGTATTCATAGAATTCCCGGATAAGGCGGCGGCGCTTTGCATATTGCTCGTCCTGCTCAAGGCCGTAGATGTCGCGGCGCAGTAGGAGGGCTTCAACCTGCTTGATTACGGAAGCATATTCGATGAGGAGTGCGGTTTGTTTTTCATCCAACTCAATCATGATTTCCTCTTCGTAGCGGAGGGTTGTGATTGGAGCATCTATTGTGGAGAGGTCTTTGAGATGGTAGTTGATAAATTCTGCGGATGCGAATTCAAATGGGCACTTGGCCATATCGAGGACTGCCCTGGTCCCTTCAAGAACTACATTGCACATGGGAGGGGATTGTAGGAGGAAATATAAAAGATTATCTAATGACATCCTCCCAACACTAAAATGCTGGGTTTCCACACGGTTGGACATTTGAAGGTTGCGGTGTCGTACAAACAAATTTCACTGCACCGCTCTGGAGCGAAGTCATGGTCGCTCTGTTCCCAAGCATATAGCCAAGGAACCTATGGCCAATATTTATTGCGCCATTAATGTCTGCATTGTATTCTAGCCCACAGTTTTTGCATTTGAAGAGCCCCTTCTTTCTTGTTCCTTTGCACTTGCACCTGTGGCAGGTTTTGGAAGTGTTTCTTTCGTCTATTAAAGCTACGGGTATTCCTGCACTAATAGCTTTGTAGGTGATGTATTGCTGGAGTTTATAGAAAGGCCACTGGTTGATTATTCTCCTCATTTTCCTTCCTTTTTTTTCTGCTGCTTTTCTTATGTGTTTGAGGTCTCCTAACAAGATTACTGGGTGTTTTCCTGCATTTTTGAGGTTTTGTGCGTGGGTTACCAGGTCTTTGCTTATCGTATGTAACACCGCATTTACTGCCCTTTGCTCCTTTTGTGCAATTTGTTTTATCTTTTTCAGGAGTTTCTTCTTTCCCAGTGCTGTTCTCAATCTTCTGTGGTGGGCTCTTATTTTTCTCAAGGTTTTTCCTCCGTGGAATAGTGGGTTCATTGTAGAATTTTGCAGAGTCACGGAAACTGCAGCATTCCTCTCGCCTAGGTCCACAGCTATTGGAATGGAATTTTTGTGTATTGTTACCTTCTTTTTCTTTTTTCTGCAGGTTAGGTGCAGAAAGAAGTCTTTTCCCTGTTTTGTTATTTTTGAGTCTCCAAATGAATCTGAATTGTTTAGTATGGGTATGTGATAATCGGTTGTGTGGAGGGGTGCAAGTATCCCTCCCCAAACCCCGTATATTGGAATTTTAAAGAAATGTTTGTATCTTTTGTTTTTGGTTGTTAGGAGCTTGAATACGTCGTTTCTTAGTGATAGGGGATAGGTCTTGTTTTTCTTTATTCTTCCCTTTTGGTAGTATCTTGTTGTGTGTCGTAATGTTGCTGAATACAATGGTGCTTTTTCTCCTCTTAAGTTTTTGTTGAAGTTTTCAATCTCTGTTTCTAGGAGTTTTCTCTTCTTTGAAGTGAGAGGGCCCAACTTTATTTTCATTGTTTTTATGCGCATTGAATTTGATTTCTTAATTTAGATTTATGTAATGGAAGAAGCAGGATGTTTCCAGTGTTTCCACTAAATTTATGTCAGATTCAGAAGATCTGGAGCCAAAGGATTCACTCGATCCGGATTATCATGCTAGATTGAACCCCGGCAGTATCCTCGGCACAAAAAAACAATATAAAAAGGGTATCTAATCAAACTAGAGTAAGATGGGAGCAGAGGATAGGATAAAGGCGATTACAGAGGAGCTCGCCAATACCAAACGGCACAAGGGGACTGAGCACCATATAGGCCTACTGCTGGCGAGGAGGGCGAGACTGCAGCGTGATGTTCTTGATAAAGCTTCAAAGAAGGGTGGGGGAAGCGGGTATGATATCAAGAAGCAGGGGGATGCAACGGTTGTTATAGTGGGGTTCCCGAGCGTCGGGAAATCCACGCTTATTTCCAAGATTACTGATGCGAAAAGCAAGGTTGCTGCATATGAGTTTACTACACTGGAGTGCATTCCGGGGATTATGAAATATAAGGGGGCGCAGATGCAGATCCTGGATATTCCGGGAATTATTGCGGGGGCACGGGAAGGAAAGGGAAGGGGGAGGGAAGTGCTTTCGGTTGCGAGGAAAGCGGATTTGATTTTGATTATGCTGGAAGCGACGAAGAAGGGACAGTATGAAGTTATAGTTAGGGAACTGGGGAATTTTGGGATACGGATGGGAATGAAGCCCCCAAACGTAGACATAAAGCGGGAAATAAAGGGAGGGGTGCACATAATTACTGCGAGGAAACTCACTCGAATAAGCAAGCAGGAGATTATTGCGATACTGAATGAGTATGGGGTGCATAATGCAACCATTACGGTGAAGGAGAATATTGATGGGGAGCAGCTTATTGATGTGCTGGAGAGGAACAGGATTTATGTGGAAAAGGTGGTTGTGGTTAACAAGACGGATTTGACGGGGGGGATGCCAAAGGGGTACCCTGCGGGAGCGCTTGCAATTGCTGCGGATTCGGGGGAGGGGCTGGAAGAGCTCAGGGAAAAAATATACAGGGAACTCAGGTTTATGCAGGTTTACACTAAAACACGGACACGGGGAGTAGACAGGGAGGAGCCGATGATGATGAAGGAGGGGAACACAGTTGGGGATTTTGTGAAAAAAATGCCGAGGGATTACAGGAAAAATTTCAAGTATGCGCTTGTGTGGGGGAAAAGCGTGAAGTTTCCGGGGCAGAGGGTAGGGTTGGTGCACCTGCTCCAGAATGAAGATATTATTTATGTGGTGAAGAAATGACTACTAAAGAGGAAATTGAAGAGATAAAAAAGTGGTGTGAGGAAGTGAAAAGGGAAAAGGGGGTCATGTATACTGTGGAGAGGAACGTTTTCCGGGACAGGATAAGGTGGATGGGCAGGTTTCCGCTGATTGAGATAGACAGGCCCAAAGAGACTGCAAACCAGAGGAACCTGGTTTATGATTCTACAATGGGAACCCTCTGGCAGTACATGAACAACACGTGGATGGAGATTATTCCGGACGTGAATTTGAGCATTGGGAGAAAGGAAAAGGAATGACAAATTTGATAAATGTTGAACCTTGCTCAACAGAAATAATCGAATCTTCAGCTTTGCTGAAGAGATGTGATCGAAGATCACACAGAGATTACTCAGATTTTGTCAGCTTTGGAAATTCATTGGAATTTACAAACAAATAAAAATAATGAACGGGATAGTATTAGTAAGATGGTGTTGACATGGCAGGCCGGATTGCAAAGAAAGGGAGGGAAAAAAAGGAGATTTCTGATGAGAGGATGGGGGACCTGAATGTGGTCATTGCAGGGATTGAAAAGCTTGTTGATGCGAAAATGGACCAGAGAATGCTGCTGAAGAGGGTTGTCACATTCGAAAAAAATGATAAGGAGCTTAGTGCTGATGAAGTGAAGAAACTGCCTGAAGCCGCAAAATGGGCAACCGATTTGAGGAAGGCGCTGGAGAGTGGAAAGCCGAAAAATCTGGATAAGGTGGCATAAATGGGAGCATTCGAAGAGGTAAGTGGGGGAACGAAAAAGGATATGGTCCGCATCTGGAAAGATATGAGTGAGGAAGATAAGGATTATTTTGTTGACCAGGTTGCACTTGCGCTAAGCATCTGGGGTGGGGACGGCCCTGGGAAAACGCTTGTGGCAAAGGTGCTTGCAACGCTTATAGATGATGGGTCTGAGAATCTTGCTGATTTTGGATTGTATATTGAAGAATACCTTTCAAGCAATGGCGGGGAATCCAGGAAGGGAAAAATGGAGAGGGCAAGTGGAATCATCGCAAGATACCGATTGAAGAATGCTCTTTCATCTGTTCCGCACAAGGAAATTGAACTTTAGGATTTCTTCTTTTTCTTTCCTTTCTTCTTGTTTTCTATTGCTGCCTTGATGAGGCCTACGAATAGGGGTGCGGGGTTTTCCAGCCTGCTTTTGAGCTCAGGGTGGGCCTGGGTTCCTATTCCAAATCCGTCTTTCCATTCGGACATTTCTACGATGCCTTTCTTGGGGGAGCGACCGGAGATTATTAGGCCGCCTTGCTCGAGTTGCTCTACAAATTTGGGGTTGACTTCGTACCTGTGCCTGTGGCGCTCGTGAATTAGCTTCTTTTTGTAGAGTGCGAATGATTTGCTGGAGGGGTCCAGAATGCATGGGTAAGCGCCAAGGCGCATTGTGCCCCCCTTTTCTTCAATTCGCATTTGTTCTGGGAGGAGGGCGATTACGGGGTATTGGGTGGACTTGTCTATTTCGTCTGAGTTTGCGCCTTCCATTCCGCATACGTCCCTTGCGTATTCGATTACCATCATCTGCATTCCTAGGCATAACCCTAGGAAGGGGATTTTGTTTTTTCTTGCGTAGCGTATTGCGGCTATTTTTCCCTCTATGCCTCTTTTTCCGAATCCTCCGGGAACGATTATGGCATCCAGGTTCTGGAGGATTTTGGCGCCTTTCTTTTCAATATCCGTGGATTCAACAAAGCATACATCTGCGCAAACATTGTTTGCGGCGGTTGCGTGGAGGATTGCTTCCTTTACGCTTACGTAGGCGTCTTTTACTGCAGTGTATTTTCCGATTATGCCTACGCGGATTTTCTTTTTGGAGGGGTTGGTGATGCGCTTAACCATGCGGTTCCAGATACCTACATTTACCTTAGTTTGCCTGAGGTGGAATCGCTTTGCAATTACATCGTAGAGCTTTTGTTTTTCGAGGAGTTGTGGAAGAGCGTATACTGTATCTACAATGGGGTCATCCAGAACGTTTTCTACGGGGACATCGCAGAAAAGGGCGATTTTTTCCCGGGATTCTTTTGCAAGGAGCTCCTGTTCTCTGCATAGGATAATTTCGGGCTTAATTCCTAGGGATTGAATGAGGCGGTTGGAATGCTGGGTGGGCTTGGTTTTCTGCTCCCCTATGCTTAGTGAAGGAACGTAGGTGAGTTGGATAAAGAGGACGTCTTCCTTGCTGGAAAGCTGGCGCATTGCTTCTATGAAATAGCCATTTTCGATGTCTCCTACGGTGCCACCTACTTCTATGAGGACGATATCGGCTTTGGTTTCTTCCCCCAGGAATTTTACGCGGTTGATGATTTCTCCGGTGAGATGGGGGACCATCTGCACGTCTCTTCCTAGGTAGTCTCCTTTGCGCTCTTTTTCAAGGAGGATCTGGAAAATCTTTCCTCCTGTAATTGAGGAGCGTTTGGTGAGGGAAGTGTTTAGGAAGCGTTCGTAGGTTCCGAAATCCATGTCCACTTCTCCGCCATCATCCAGAACGAAAACTTCACCGTGGCGGTATGGATTCATTGTTCCGCAGTCCACATTGAGGTAGCCATCGAATTTGAGCGGGGCGACCTTGTAGCCGTGGGTTTTGAGGAGGCGGGCAATAGAAGCGGCTAGGATTCCTTTTCCAAGCCCCGACATTATTGTTCCTAAAATAACAATGTATTTTTTTCCCGGAGACATGGGGGGCATATATGAAGTAGAATATATAAAAAGAGTTGCGGTTGGGCTAGTAAAATACGAGGAAGATCCAGTCCCCAAATAGTATTGAAGCAAGGAGCCCTATGAAGAGGAATGGGAGGAATGGGGGAAGCTCGGCATAAATCCAAACATCCGTTACCTTGGCTCTTTTGAGGGCATTTAGCTCACTTTTGCCGATTACGGGGCCGATTTTGAGCTTCTTCATTAGGTCTGACATTTTTTCTTTTGCAAGCACGTCTTCGTCTCCTTTGAGGGTGGAAACCTTCACCTTTTGGGTGATTGCGTCATTTATGGAGTCTCTGTAGACCAGATAGAAAATAGCGGAGAGCATCAGGATTGATGCGATGAAAAAGTAAACTGGGGAAAAGAATGGGGCTGAGAGGAATAGGTAGGAAAAGAATAGGTATGGGATTAGAAGGGAGAGGTAAAGGAGGTTGGGCTTTGCTTTCTTGGATTTGATGAGGAGCTTTCCGAAAAAGAATATTGAGAAGACTGCGAATGCTACTCCGCTGTAGAGGAGGGTGGAGAAGATGAGGGGGTAGTTGAAGGGAGTGTTAAGGAAGCTGGGGTGGATTGGGAGCAATAGGGTGATTGCGCAGATTACAAAGAGGTCTGCTCCGCCTAGTTGGCCGGCGCGGTAGAGGATGAATCCGAATACGAATAGGATTGCTGTGAGGCCGGCTGCGTAGAGTAAGATGTCTGCATTGAAGAAGACTAGGTTGGTTAGAAAGGCGATTGCGATGAAAGCGTAGAGAAGGTTGTTGGGGATGTTGCGGTTGTTGAATATATCATAATAGACTGTGACTGCTGTGCCTAAGAGGGCGATTGCGATTCTTACCAGTTCCCCTGGCATTACTAATGTTGAGAAGAGGAGCTTTTCGAGCATGAAAGGAATTAGGGAAGAAAGATATAAGAGTTATTGGTTTTGTCGCATCTGAGCCAGATGCATTTTCTTAAGCAACCTTAGTAGGGACGATTTCTGAGGCCGCTCTCCCTTCTTGAGGCAAAGCTTCATCTACCCTTGCGAGGTTTCCGGTTACACAGTGCGTATTTCCACGCAAAACAAAGCTTGAGTTCGGAACAAACCTGACTCCTATGCCCTGTTCCTCGATTATATGGCGTATTTCTGATTCTATAGCGGCGTCTCCAAAGCTCGGTATTATCAGCACCGTGCTACCACTCTCATCCTTTATTGGCACGGCATTTGTGTAACTCTGGAATTGCTCCAAATGCTCAGAAGTCGTTGGGATTTCAACCACAGTAAAACCAGCCTCTTTAAGCTGACGTCGGTATTCCAAGAGTGTTTCGCGAAGGTAAGCGACGCTTGAGTTATCTGCATTGGTTGGGATGGACTCGGGCTTAACCATTATTGCAACATCCTTCTTTGGAAAGAAAACTGCCTGGTCTATATGAAACGCCAAATTGGGAAAGCCTCCCTTATTTGGAGGGGTGAGAAACAGAACAGTATCGGCAGAGAATGCTTTCTTTAAAATTTTTCTTATTTCTTCATCAGAAATCTTGTAGCCTCCCTTGTTATAATAATACGATCTAGTGTGGTCAAGAGTATGCGGACCAACAACAACCAATTTCTTTTCCCCAACCTGAGTAGTTGCCAGGTCTCCACCCTCAAACAGAATAGGTATCTTAGTAACTGGGATGCGGATGAGGTGAGGTAGGCTGCGATCACCAAGCCCAGATACAACTGGCATTATGAACTCCGAGCTGCCATCCATTCTTCGCGTACTCTCCCCATAATCCTGGGCCCACATGTCCTGGGAATCTTTGCCATATGTTACTTCCCACCTTTGTGGAAAGAGTTTATCAAGTTCTGGAGCTGCCGCAATGAAAGCCATTACGGTGGCTGAGGCGCTTTCTTTTCTTGAGCAAAATATCGTTAGCTTTGTGTCTGGGGATGTTGTGAGGATCTCCTTTGCAACCTGGGCCTGTTCTTTTATGTATTCGTCCTGAGTGAATGCAAAACTGCTGCGGCGGTGAAATGAGAGGGAATGCTCATTAGGTATTATCATAAAGAAGTGTCTTTTATCAGACTCAGATACAAAGAGGACCTCGCTCCTATCGCTTGCAAGGAAGTCATTTATCTGCTGCTGGGCTTGTTGCTGCTGAACTGGATCTATTGGCTGGACTTTTGGCTGGGGTTGTTCTGTTGGCTCGGGTTGTTTTTTTGTTTTTTGAGACCCCTTTGGGCCTGATGAAAATCCATGTCCCATAAAGGAATTATGCTGATTAGTGCTTAAAAGCATTAGCGGATTCTGTCCATTGCCTGAATCAGCCCATGTGGAGCGTAAGGAAATCATCTTCAATGGAGATTACATCAAGGCGGGCGCAGGTGCATGGTTTGTTCAAGAACGAGGAGATGCTGGGGTCGGTGCGGCCGTTATCCCCGTGGATGAGTTCCTTTATGTATGTGCCTGGGTCGGCTTTTATGTCTACGAGTATTTGGTTGTTTTCGAGTTTTTCGGAGAGGATTTGGGCGTGGCGGTGGCGGATTTTGTCTGCACGCCTGTGGGCAACCCTTTCCGGAGTTCTTTGGTTTAGGGTGAAGCTGAAGGTGGAGAGTTTTTGTGCATCTTCTTCTGTGAGTTTTTCTTCAGATGCAATCCAGGCACGGTAGGTTTTGGGGAAGTGGGAGTCTGCAACTAAAGCCACTGAGCCTGGGGGAACGAGTTTGAGGTTGGTGAGTTCGAGTTTCTTTTCTGAATTTATTTCTTGGGCCAGCTGTTCTAAGTTTATGGAAATGGTTGTGGGTTTTTTGATTTGGAGGATGAATGGGCGGCCTGCGAAATTTAGTACATCTATATCTTCGCGGCCTGATGCGTGGAACTCGTATTTTCCTCCGGTTTGGGTGATTGCGGCATCTCCCATGAGCTCTTCTATGGATTCATCGTACATTTTTCCCTTTCCGTTGCAGTGCTTGCAGCCGGAGCCATTGCACTTGAGGCAGAGCCATTTGCTTTGGCAGATTCCCCTTACGAGTTTTTTGTAGCGGCCGAAAATGAATAGTGGTTCGTTGGATGCTTTTGCTTCAAGGGTTGAGAGATTAATGGAGATGCGGCCATCTGCATTCATCGGGGAGTAGAGCTTTCCGGTTGCCTTTTCCAGGTGTTGGGAAAGCTTTGCGTTTAGCCAGTTCTTGAGGCATTCCCCTTCGGAATGGTCCCAGGCTTCTTCCTCTTTTGCGAGAGTTTTCTTGGGAATGGATGTTGAAAGAGCAAAAGTTTTCCATTCAGGGGGCATTGCGTTTTCTGCGTTTTGGAGGAGTACGGTTAGGTTGTCTAGTTTGTTTTCGCAGATGTGGCAGGGGCCCTGGGGGAAATCCTTTTTGAAGCGGGAGTTGCAGGTGCTGCAGAGAGAAATCATTTCTTCAGCCTGAACTTGAACCCGTAGTGGATTGGGCCTTCGGGATCATCGGAAAGGATTTTCCTGAAGGTTCCTTCTACCCGGTCTCCGATTTTTAGGTCGGCGCGGGTTGCATCTACGATCTGGCCGGTGCAGCGGGTCCCTTCATCCAATTCAACTATAGCCATTACGTAGGGGACCTGGTTTTCGAATCCTGCGGGGGCTGCGTGGATTACAGTGAAGGAGTAAATCTTGCCGTTTCCTGAGAATTCAAAGGGCTCGATTTTGCCTCTCCTCCTGCATATGGGGCAGACCATCCTTGGCGGGAAATAGTGCGAATCGCATGTTGCGCAGTGCGAGCCACGCATCTTGTAGCGTTCCGGTATCCTTCTCCATGTGAGTGAAATTGATTCCTTCATTCATATCACCTCAGTATCCCCTCTTGTAGATATGCACTACGGCTGTGGCGCCGCTTCCACCTACATTGTGGGTGAGTGCGTATTCTACATCCTTTACCTGGGTTTCTTCTCCATCTCCGCGGAGCTGCCAGGTAGCCTCGCAGGCCTGCTTTACTCCGGTTGCACCTACGGGGTGGCCGGTGGCTTTGAGGCCTCCGCTTGTGTTGATTGCGACTTCTCCATCTATCTTGGTTTTGCCTTCGAGTGCGGCTGGGCCTCCCTCTCCGGGCTTGAAGAAACCAAGGTCTTCTGTTGCGATAATTTCTGCGATTGTAAAGCAATCGTGGACTTCGGCAACGTCGATGTCCTTGGGGGTGAGGCCTGCTTTTTTATAGGCGAGCTCTCCTGCGATTTTTGCGGCCTTGATGCTGGTGAGGGTATCGCGGTCGTGGAGCGCAAGGGTTCCGCTTGCCTGCTCGCTTGCAAGGATTTCTATGGGTTTTTCGCTGTAGCTGGATGCGGAATCCAGGGGAGCTAACACGAGTGCAGCGGCACCATCGCTAATTGGTGAACAGTCAAGTATCTTGAGCGGGTCTGCAACCATCTTTGCATTCAGGGCCTGCTCCATTGTGATTTCGCGCTGGAATTGGGCGTACTTGTTGTAGACTCCGTTTGCGTGGTTTTTTACTGCAACGGAAGCGAGCATTTCTTCTGTGGTTCCGTACTCGTACATGTGGCGGCGGGCCATCATTGCGTAGAGGCCGGGGAAGGTTGCACCCATGAAAAGCTCCCATTCCTGGTCTCCTGCACCTCCAAGAATTTGGGAGACTGCGGCGGTGTCCAGATCAGTCATTTTTTCTACGCCTCCAACTACTACCAGGTCGTGGAGGCCGGAGGCAACTGCTATTACACCCTGCCTGAGGGCGAGGGAGCCGGAGGCACATGCGCCTTCTACTCTCGTGATTGGGATGGGGTTGAGGCCCATGTAATCTGCAATCAGGGCACCTGCGTGCTCCTGGCCCACAAGGGAACCTGAGGCCATTGTGCCTACATATCCTGCGGAGATTTCTTCTCCGTTTACATTGGCATCCTGGATTGCCTTTATTCCTGCTTCGGTAACCATGCCACGGAAGCTTTTGTCCCAGTTCTCTCCGAACTTGGTCATTCCAACTCCGATAATTGCTACTTTCCTCATGTGAATCACATCCCCTTGTATTTCTTCCTGAGCTTCGCGTAAATCGCGTAGGCAACGTATTCCTTGTCTTCTATGAAATGGGAGAGTGGATAGCCGTTCTTGCGCTTCTCTTCGATTTTGTCGGTTACTGTTATGGAGAAGGCATCGCTTCCTGCGCCTGAGCCAAAAGAGGTTACGAATATGCGCTCTCCGGGCTTTGCGTGGTCCAGGACGTTGGCGAGGGATAGGGGGACATTGCCTGAATAGGTGTTGCCGATTGTAGGGCAGAGCATCCCGAGCTCGATTTTTTCCTTTGGGACTCCGAGCTTCTTTGCAACCGCCTTGGGGAACTTTGCATTGGGCTGGTGGAAGATGAAATAATCGTAGTTGTCGATTTTTTCATCCATTTTTTCCATCAGGCCGTTGAATGCGCCCTGGACGTGCTTGAAATATGCTGGTTCTCCTGTGAACCTTCCTCCATGGGAGGGGTAGTCTGCTTTTGAGCGGCGCCAGAAATCGGGTGTATCAGTTGTGTAGGAGAAGGTGTCTTCAAGTATTGCGAGGGATTCATCGTTCTTGCCAATTAGGTATGCGGCGGCTCCGGCGGCGGCCGAGTATTCCAGGGCATCTCCGGGACGGCCCTGGGCAGTGTCTGCACCAATTGCGAGACCGTATTTTATCATGTTGGAATCCACCATGCCCATGCAAATCTGCATTGCTGCGGTTCCTGCTTTGCAGGCGAATTCTAGGTCTGCTGCTGTAAGGTTGGGGATTGCGCCGAGTGCCTGGGCAACCATTGTGGCGGTTGGCTTTACGGCGTAGGGGTGGGATTCGCTTCCCACATACAATGCACCGATTTCTTCTGGGGAAACCTGGGCGCGCTTCATTGCAATTCTTGCGGCTTCCACTGAGAGGGTTGCGGAATCCTCATCACTTGCGGGGACAGATTTTTCCAGTATGCCTAATCCTTTCTGGATTCGGTCGGGGTCTTCGCCCCAGACTTCTGCGATTGTTTCGCTCTTTATCCTGTATTTGGGAACGTATGCTCCATAACCTACAATTCCTGCCATTTTCATTACACCTTTAGTATCATATTCGGTTTAGCCTTTCTTTTATCTGGCTTATGTCTAATTGGGTTACTATTATGGGTACCTGCTCCTTTTCTGAGAGCTTGATTGCGAGCTTGTCTACTTTCTTTATGCCGTGGAGGATAACTGCGGAGGGCTTGGAAGGGGAGACACGGATTACTACCATGGGGCTCCTTCCTGTGGAAACTCCGGTGAAAATCATTGCGCGCTCGCTCATGTTTCCGTAGATGTTTGTGAAGTAGGTGAAGGGCATGTCGAGGATTACTTTGATTGAGTCCACAAGGGTGTAGCCGTAGAGCTTCCTCTCATCTACAAGGTCCTGGTGGGTGATTACTTCTCCGTCAATTAATTGGACAAAATCGGAGAGTGGGAGGGAGCGCGCGAACTCGTGGAGCTCGAAGTATTCTTCGGTGTTGGTGCCGCCTTCCAGGAGCTTCTGGGTGATTCCTCCCCCGTGCTTTGCATCTACTTCGAAAAGTGTGTTTACGAAGCGCTTTATGATGGTTGTTCCGGGGGATTTTCTGCGGTTGGACTCGTAATCGCTGATGGTGGAAACTGAGATTCCGATTGCTTTGGCTAGCTCTCCCTGGGTGATGCCGAAGATTTCCCTCCACTTCTTCATTGTGGAGCCCGGGTCTTCGGAAAGGGAGATTTCGCCTGCGATTCTGAGCTTGAGTTTCTCCATATGGTATAACCTCTAAACGGTTCGATATGTTGTTCTGGGGGTTAGGGTATAAAAAGGTTTTGGTTTGACGGATTGGGATACGGCAAAGAGCGTAAATTAAGGTTATATAAATGGTTTGGGGGCAAAAGAGCAGTATGGACGTTAAGGATATTCATTTTGAGAAAGCGCCTTCGGTGAAGGAGCTGGTGGAAGCGTATGGGGAGAGCGGGTTCCAGGGAACGCACCTTGGGCAGGCTGTGGAGCTCGTGAAAAAGATGAAGAGTGAGGGGGCGACTATTTTTCTGGCGTTTACTGCAAACGTGGTGGCTTCGGGATTGAGGGGAGTGCTAGCGGATATGGTGAAGGAGGGATATGCGGATGTTATTGTTACTACGGGCGGAGCGCTGGACCATGATTTGATTAAGGCGCATGAGCCCTACCTGCTGGGGAGCTTTGGGGAGGATGATGTAAAGCTGCATAAGGAGGGGGTGAACAGGATTGGGAATATACTTGTGCCGAGTGCGAGGTATGAGCTTCTTGAGGAGAAGATGCAGGGGGTTTTTGCTGAAGTTTCTAAAGAGAAAAAGATTGTGAGCCCGAGCGAGATTGCGAAAGAGATGGGGAAGCAGATTACGGATGAGGGGAGCTTCCTGAA
>JAQBFN010000043.1:0-38321 GCA_032123335.1 Microcaldota archaeon | reverse complement strand
TTGTCTTGCTCATATTTCACGAAATCTCCATAGCTTCCCTGGTCGCCACCATACCTTTCCTTCCAGTCCTTGTACCGGTCATATTTGTTGCTTGGGAGGTCATGCACGAAGCGGTCCCCCCACGTAGGAGTTCCGCTTTTGTATTCTTCCTGCGCAGCTTTCAGGTCCGGGCGCTGGTCCATGTATTTCTGGAGCTGGTCTTCAGTATCAAATGTCTTGAGTATCTTGTCTTTATTCTCCCCTGCCCATTCACGGGCTATGCCAAATGCAACCTTTTGCTTGAAGTCCTGTTCTTGCTTTATCTGCCTCTGCTCATCTGCATAATTCAGGTGCTTCTTGTTTGCATAAATTTCATCCCCTGGCCCTGCAGCCCATTCAGATGCCACAGCAGAGTATGTCCGGCGCTTTTGGTTTGTCTCTGCTATTTCAGAATCAAGCGCAGGCCTTGCTGCAACCTCAGCAGCCTGCTGCTGCTTCAGCTCAGTAATGCGCCTTTCCTGTGGATCCGTAGAAATCACATCAAACTTCTTAAGCTTTTCAGAATCTGCAAATCCGGGGGGCTTACCTCCAGAGAGATATTCACCTACGGCTGCATTAAGCTTGGCCTTATCATTTAGAGTATCGTGCACCTGGGATTCCACATAAGTAACAGTCTTTCCATAGTTCCCAAATCCTTTGGCCTCCATCTGCTTGCTAACTTCTGATTCAAACGAACCCTGGTCTAATTTTTTATCCATAATCTTTTTTGCAACATTTAACGTTGCTTCTTTGTATGCATTCTCATATTCTGGAGAGGTCAGGGCATTCTCTACAAGAACATGATGGGTAAGGGGTGCTTGCAATTCCTTGTGCGCCTCGGCTTTCTTAGTAGCGGACTCCGCAATCCCAACCCTCAGCTCAAGTTTTGCTTGCTCATCCGGGGCCATCTTTCCGCTCTTTATATCCTCTTTTGCTTTAGTAATATCCTCTGAAGTTGCGGTTGCTGCCCATGCATTGTCATACATTGTCGGGAGTTCCCCGCGCATCATTGCTTTTACTTTCTGCTCATTCTCACTGCTCAGGAACCCCCCTTTCATAGCCATCTGGTCAAATTCGCTGTAGGATGCGCCCCTTTCTGCGCCATACATAACTAATTCCTGGACCGCTTCTGCTGCCATCCCCTGCTTCTCTTTTGCAGCAACATAATTTCCTGGGTGTCCGCTATCAGTGCGGTCCCCATATCCCTGCATTACCTCATTGAATTCCTTGGAGGGTTCCTTGGATTCAGGAGCATTGCTAAGGTCATTCAGCGCAACAAATCCACTGTAGTTGAGATTGCTGCCTGCATTAGAGTCTTTAAGGCCATCTCCGCCTCCTGCTGCTGCACATGCAGATGCTCCTATGGCAAGCAGGGCCTGGTCTCCTTCTCCAACCTGAATCATGGGCTTTACTTTCGGATCAGGATTATTCATTGAAGCTTGGGCATTCGACAGCGCATTTGCAAGGTCGCCCATATCCGTATCCACAGTACCTTTCATTACAGCATCATAATACTCCTTTTCAGCAAGGGCGCTCCTGTGTGCTGAGACTGCCTCTGCTTCAGTCATTTTCCCTGCTTCCACCTCAGCCTTGGCGCCTTTGGAAATGTCCTCCCTCTGGGCAACGTCCGCCCCAAAGCCTCTTACGTCCCTGAACTCCACTCCCGCAGCTTCCGCCTTTGCAAGCACAAGTGCGGCTTCAGCATAATCCTTTGCGCTGAATTCCCCGGATTCTATTTTGCCCTTCATATACGCGACATATGCTTTTGGAAGATCCTGAATTGCCTTTTCCGGGGCAGCAAGAATAAGCGCACCCATCTCCTCAGGCTTTGCTTTCTTCATCGCTGCCTGGAATTCCTTTGCAGAAATCCCTTCTTTTCCATCAGTATCATATTTGGCAACAACAGAGTTCACATGCTCTCCTATCACGCCTTCTCCTTTCTGTGCATTCTTCAGTTGCACTTCAGTTACATCAGTCGCTTTCTCAGTAGCGTTTTCATTTACTGCTGCAGCATGCGCAGCAGAAGCAATTGCAAGCGAAATATTAGGCCCGCCTATGAGGTCCTTTACTTTCTCGGCTTTCCGCTTTTGCCCTTCTTCAGTGTTGGCAAAGGTCATGGTTTGGGGATTCCCATCCCTGTCATTGAAATGAATTGTGTTCGGGTCTTTCGGGTCCTCGCGATAACCTATTGCTTTGAGGTCATCAGCAAGTGACTCGACTACCGCACGTGTTCCCCCCTCACTAGTATTAATTGATTCTGCTATCACCCCAACAAGCCCATTGAATCCAAACCCTCCTGCAATAACAACAGTCAGCGGCATAAACCTGTAGGACATCTTCTGCATCATTGCTAAGCCCATGCCTCCAACAAACCCCGCAGTAACAAATCCTGCGGCTTGAAACGCCCCTTTTACTCCTCCTGCCCCTTTGGCCCATGATTGCTGTGCCATTGCACCCGTAGTTCCGAGAGCCTTAGCAAAGCCGCCTTCTTCCATGCCTCCCATCTCTACAGCAATGCCATCTTTGCCACCAGTTGTAGCCATTTTTTTCTTCTTGCCTTCCCCTACGGCCATTTTGGTTTTTCCTTTTTTCCCTATTTTCCCCAGTCTTTTCATCCTGGAAAACTCGACTCCCTGGACTTTTCCAGCTTTTGAATCCCTTGAAGCAGCAGTAGCAGTGCTCATCAGGGTATTCACCATAGAGTTGATGTTCCACACCGTTCCACGGCCCCGTATCATCTTTTCAGTTCCCCTCTTGAAGCGGGGGGTATAGAATGAAAATGCATTGAAAGGGTTCCTTCCGGAAGCAAACATTGCTGCAGCAAGAAGGCTGAAAATTACAAGGATTGGGAAGCAGAACCCGAACGAAAAGCCTGCAAGCGGGTCAGCAATAGGAATAGGTATAAGGAATTCCTCTATGGAAGGAACTAGGGAATAAAACTGCCCGTCCACTGTTGCTTCCAGGGGCCAGGAGCCCTCCATGGATTCATAACCAGGGCAGGGAGGTATCCCATCATTATATGCGCTTATGGAAGGCTCCCCAAGGCAGTCCTTTATCAGGCAGGAGCCTTCAGTAAGGTTCGGGCAGCAGAAAGTAAAGCGCACGGTGCAGCCCTGCTCAAAGCAGGTAGAATATGGAGCCTCTTCATAAACAAAATCCGCTTCGCCAACACTGTCAGTTACGGCCCTGCAGTAGTTGCTGCCTCCTTCCCCATAAATAACTTTTACAAATATTGTTGCGTCCTCAACTGGGAGCCTTTGGTCCTCCTTGGTTGCTCCGAGGGTTACGACCGAAAGGTTTTCATCTGCATAATTGCTTATGTCCTGCCTTGTTTCAAGGGCATCCATGGAGGGGCAGGCATCGCAGCCTGTAAACCGGAAGGTCTGGAATCCCTGTCCGGGTATAAAAAAGGTTCCTCCTTCCTGAAGGCCGGGAACAAGAGGGGGGCTTGTTTCCAGGGGTATCAGAGTCATGGAAAACGCAACTGAAGAAAGAAGGATAAGAAAAACTGAGCAAAGGAAAAGGGATTGGGTTTTCTTGTTTTGAATCATGTTTTCACCTATTCAATTATTACCTCTGCAACACAGGTATCATATTCAGCCTCATAAGATGGATTGTCCCCGCAATACCACCCCGCTCCAAATAAATCTATGCAGTATTGGTCCGGGTTAGACTGGCTAAGGCATCCTCCAACGTAGCACTGCCCATCAAAGCAGTATGTGCCCACCGGGCAGTCTGCATTAGTTTCACAAGCTTCGGGAGATTCACAGGTGCCATCATATCCACATACTCCGGATTCACAATCAGAATCATCCTCACATGTAAGCAGGCACGTGAAATCCTCGCAGTATGCTTCCCCTGGGCAGTCGTCATCTATGTTGCACCAGTTCTTGCAGTACCCATTAATGCCGCACCAGTATGCATCCGGGCAGTCATCATCATCAGTGCACGAAACGGGCAGCGGAGAATCACCGCATGAAGGCGTATCTTCAAATATAACCCACATCCCAGTGGACGGCTTCACGATTTTGCACTCCTGTGCATAATCGCTTATTGGTGGAGTATACCCGCAGATTTCCCCTACGCCCTCAATGGGGTCGCACTTCACGCTAAGGTTCCCATCCATTGAGAATACTGAAGGGGTGGGAAGGTAGTTCGCGGTTCCAAGGGTGCGGAAACTGAGGTTGCGGTCCCCAATGTCAAAGCAGGGGATTTCTGGCGCAGATATGGAAGCAATAACATCCTTGTATCCTCCGGGGAATTCCACTATGTGTGCGCCTTCATGCTCCACGGTCTCAATGGTGCCGTTGTTGTAGGTAATCTCGCACTCCACTGTTACTGTTTCCAGTTCTTCAGGAGGCATGCATACCTCTTCGGTGATGCAGTCCTCGTTCCACTTGACATAAGTGCCGCCTTCATATCCAGAGCAAATTGGGGCATCAAGGCTGCCCATAAAGTGCCCATTGCAGATTCTCGGGTCATCGCTTGAAGTGCAGGGAGAACATGTGCAGAAGCTTGTGGTTGGAACCTCATTGTACAGGGTTTGCAGCTTGTAGCCTGCGAAGTTCCTTGCAGAGATAAACATTCCTTCATAAAATTCTCCCCTGTACGCGCCGATTGAATCCTTGGAATCAAAGCGGATTCCCGTGGTGTCTGCAGAGCTTTCCCAATCTCCATAGATAACACCAAGGAATCCTGCTTTTGCAAGGGTCCTGCTTTTGGTTCCTAAATGGACCATGAATTCTGATGCGCTTTCCTCATCCCAGCAGCTTCCGCTTCGGTCAATAATCAAATCTGTAATAACGGTGGGCTTTCCATAGCGCTGCAGATTAGCGAGCCCAATCTCCAGTATGGAATCATAGATAACTTCATAGCGCTCCAAGCCATCCATGGAACAGTAGTCATCCCCGTCACCCAACAGAAGGTTCACGGAAATTGCATCAACATCCTTCATCATCAGCGAATCACAGGTTATTTCTGGGCTGTCGCAGGAAAGCCGTATGCCCGGGTCAGTTATGAGCGCAGAGCTTGAAGCATTTTTGTATTCCAGGAGCGCCCCTATCTGCTCAAAAAGCGCTGTGCTGTTGTCATTAATGGAATCGGTATCTGTTCCCTTGTAGCCAAATGCAACAGATGTCATGCAGTTGGGGCAGAGAACGCGGGTTGAAACGGTCCTTGTGTGCACCGTACTCCCAATAAGGGAGGAATCAGGAGGAGAAACCTTCAGCACTAGTATCGCTGCACCCTCATTGAATATTGAATTTGCAAGGAAGCTTCCCCTGAGCCTATAATAATAGTCATCTTCCAGGATCTCATCTTCATACACCATGAAGACTTCCGGGTTCTGCAGGAACATGTTCTCCAGGTGCTCCGCGGTGCTCCATTTTACCTCATCATCTTCTACCTTCATTTCCAGAAGGTAGTCCCCATCCCCCAGGTCCTTCACCCAGAGGTCTGAATCATCCGCAAAAATAACCGGCTGCACATTCCTCACCATCAGGCTTTCGAGCTTCTGGTTTACGTAGAATGCATTCGGAAGGATGTAGGGAAGCCCTCTTTGCGGGTTGTCAATCGCATTGTTCGTGGGAGTGATGTCATCAACAACTACCTCCCCGTTCGGGTAAATGCACCTGTCAAAATCATCGTTTCCATACCACTCGTTGCTCCCGACTTGGTAGTCAACAAATTGCTGGTAGGGGCCAAGCTGGTAGAATCTCCAATCGAATATATTGCTTCCGCGGTTGGCTGTGCCGGATTCCAGGCTAAAGAGAGTCTGTGGGCTTTTCACAACCATGTTCGGGCAGTAGTGGTTGTAGGACATCTTGTCCATATCATCATAGCCCGGGTCATCGGAATCCGCGGGAAGTGCAACCAGGTGCTCCTTTGCCATGGTAAGGTAGCCGCAGCTTTCGCAAACTCCATGGGTGGTTACTTCAAGATCGTCTCCCTTTGCATTGAGCATGCAGTTCCCTATTGCAAGCCTTCCCACATACTCATCTTGCACTCCATACTTGTCCATTACGATATGTGGGACTGCAACAACATATGCAAGAGCCTCCGCAACACAGATATCCTCTGAGGAGACTGCCTTCCTGCCTCCGGATGCCCACTCATAGCAGACTACGCTATTGTATGCTGCGCGGGTATCCTCATCATCCGCAAGGTCGCTTATTCTCCTGCAAACATCACCAGTATATAATGGGTTGATTTCATCCAGGAAAATATCGAAATAATGCATTGAACCAATCCAATCCTGCCTGAAGCCTACCGGAAGGCCATACTCATCCTGGGCGGATTTGCTGAAGCAGAGGTATGTGGTCGAAACATATTCATTATTGAGATTTTCGTTGGAGCCAATGCATGAATCAAAAAGTGTTGAAGTATACCTGTTGTTCTGGTACCGGAAAGTGTTGTCATCACACTTCTCCGCGTCTCCCATGCATTCATAATCCCCATACGGGCCGCAACCTCCGTAAACAGTTACGTCGCAGATTGCCTCTATGTACGGGTCCCCGTCCGCCATGTTCCTCCAGAAACCCTGGATAATCGGATAATCCTGGCCGGTTGGGTTGTAATCTATCTCGGTCCATTCAACTCCGTACCCTCCTACGGATGAACAAAGGACGTTGCTGCAGTCACTTTCCCCTGCCATCACCCAGGAAGACATCCAGCATTCTTCTTCTTGCCCCTCATAGCTATCTTCATCAAGATAGGGGTCTGGAACAATCCCTGCAGAGTTGGGGTTGATTATCTGTTTGAGGAATGTGCATGCATCCCCCTCCAGCCCAAGGGATGCGCCGCTTTCAATAATTCTTCCCTTGCTCATCGCATCATAGGTTGGGAGCGGGAATCCTTCATCATTATAAGAGCCAATCCATTGGGCATCTTCCCCAACCCCCCCAACGTGCAGAACCAGGATCGGGAGCGGGGTGCCACTTCCTTCTGCAGGAAGCACTTCCACGGTTCCCAAAGAGGGAAGCATTGTTATGCGCTTTGCGTCCGCTGTATCTTCTCCCACGTTCTTGTAATAGGATACGGGTGCGGGAAGCGGGCGGTAAACAGTAGTAGTATAATAGTCATCATCCGGCCTGTCCCAAGTAGGGATCTCCTGGGCCTTGGAACCTCTGCACACAACCCCATTCATTGTTTCCCTGCAGTCACAAGGGAGTGCGGTCCCTTCCTGGGAAACACAGGTCCCCCTATTGTAGTCAAAAGTATTGCAGTATCCGGAAAGGCAGTCCTGGGCGCCTGTGCATTCAAACTCTGCACCCGGGGCAGAGCTGCCATCCGGCTGGAGGTGCCCGCTCACAAGCTGCTGGGAATACACAGAGTGGTGGGAGAGGAGCCATGCATAGAATGCATGCGGGTTTTCCTCTATCGTAATGAATGCGGTTTTTGCTAGGCTTTCCTCAATGGAAAATCCAAAAATCTCATAATGAAGAAGCCACTCATAATAATATGGTATAAACCTGTATATCTCGCTATTAGTATAATCATTGTCGGAATAGGGCTCATTGAATGTGCTTGCGGCCCTGCTCACTTTGGGTATTGAATCATACTCACCGTCCACAGAGGATACTTCCGCAAGGAAAGCCATCAGGGTATGCTCGGTCCCATCCGTGGCAAAGGAGATGCCGTTTCCTGCAAAGGTTGCCCCGTACAGCGTTACCCCTGACGTGTAATCGTCAACATCCCCTGCAACCAGGGGCCTTACAGCGCCCCTTGCACTGTTCTCCAGGTACATATGGTCATAAGTAGTGCCCAGCACTCCTGAGTCCGGGCCGTACGCAAATGGGTTCCCTACAAGGTCCCCTTCCTCATTTTTGGTGGGATAAGGATTATATGGCTCTATTTCAGGAATATAACCATACGTGCTGAGCGCGCATCTTGCTGCACACTCAAAATATTGCTGCGCATGGATTGTATCATCTGCTACACAGGTGTATGGATACCATTCGCAGTCCGGTCCAGGCTCTCCTCCCCACCTACAGAGAAGGTCCCCATTAGGAACCGTGTTCGGGATTGCATAAAGCAGGTACCTGTCCACCCACCCAATCGGGTTAAGGCCGCATGCCTTGTCAGTAATCGGGAAATATACTTGGGCATCCTCAAAGTCCTGGAAGGAATTTCCTATCCCGAACCTGAGCGTGTTCAGGGTTATTGAATCAGAATTTTCAATGTGCCTGAGGAATTTGGGCGTTATGTTCTGCACTGCGCACTGCGAGTGCCACATTCCTGCAGGCTCAGGAGGAAACGCCTTCCCGCTCTCATCCGATTCCCCTTCTTCAGGGGCAGGATATACGGAATTCCCTGAAACTGATGAGGCCCCGGGGCGGGGGTCGAACCCGAAGGAGCCGCAGAAAACCCCTGAGCAGGTTGTGTTGCAGTGCACTTCATCAAGCTTTGGGCAGATAGGCACTTCGGAGATTACCGGGTTTCCCCCATCAAATAGTTGGTTTCCCTCTGCATCTTCCACATAAACTTTACAGGCCCATGCATCCACATCGCACGCATCAGGGGCAAGTTCCCACACCATGGGGAACCCTGTTTCCGGGTCAATGCCGCCATCGCAGATGGGGTTGGTTTCATTAGTTGCATTTGCGAATATGCAGCAGGGCTGATATGCAGGTGCGCTGCATCCCATAATCAAAACAAACGAAGCAAAAATTACCAGGAACAATAGAAGTTTTTTCATCATACCAGCCTCCCTACCATGCCCATGAATGGAACTATGTCCCCTCCAAGTATGGTTGTAGCAAATCTAACGAATGTAAGCGTCATTGCAAAAGCCACCATATTGCTGAAGAGAAGGTGGGTATACATGTTTGCAATAAAAGAACCAATATTGTGCGAAAGCGATAGGTTGGATGCGGATGCACCTATGTTTGAGGATTCAAGTGCAGCGGAGCCAAAAGAGAAGCTCCCAAACATTGGAAGGTTGCACATTCCCGTGGTAAGTATGTCTGGAAGTTCAGGCGCGGAGGTGGTTGCAACAAAACTGCTGTCCATCATGAACACTACTGTTGGGTAAATGAAGTAGAATCCTATGCCTATTGCTATGAAGAAGCCTCCTATGCCCCGGGTAAAGTGGAATGTGCGCAGGATTATTCCCAGGGGAAGGAAGAACTGCAGCATATTCTCCTGGATATATTTGAGCATGAACATTTTTGCGGAAAGGAAGAACATCAGTTCCACTGTTGTGTGGCCCAGGTAATAAAGGGTTTCAATTTCCTTGTGCCATGCAGAGTTCCAGGCCCCCTGGTAAATCGGGAACCCGAACATGTATATGCTAAGTGAATATTTCATCTCTGCGGCAACGGAGGCAGCATATGCATATTTGTAAAGCTTGTTTGCTGCGGTCATGAGCTCTGCGGTTCTGCACATGTCCCCGCGTATCGGGTCTGCGATAGACTCGCCCTGGCAGGTTATTGTGCCCCCAAACATCTCGCTTGTGAGGTCAAATGCACCGATGATGAGGCCAACGAGCGCAATAAGCATTACCGCTGTTGCGGAAACCTGTATCATTTCGGTAAGCGCGTATCTCTGGAGCCCCCTTGCGCCAATGGATTTCCCGATTATGTAAAGGATTCCATGGGCAAGCATCGAAATCAGGACTGCGAAGATGCAGATGAACGACCAGCTCCAGTTGTCGAATTCTCCCCAGGCCTCATTTATGAACTGGCTCTGCCCTGTTCCCTCAGAAGAGAATATGTACTCGAATTTCTGCTCCCCGGTCATCTCCTCAAGCGTTTCCGCATCAATTTCCTCTCCAAAGGAAGCGTGCACTGCAGGAAGGGCAAACAGGAATAGTGATAGGATAAGGAGGACTCTCGCCCCAGGAAAAGCACCGGATGTTTCTTTGGATTTCATGAATACACCTATACGATTTGCACCAGCCTGCTGAGGTCCACATCAGCACCGAGCAGCCTCCCGAACGAGCGGGCAGACGCAGTTACCGCGATTATGTTGAATGTGAAGAGGAATGTGGAAACAAGGAATGATGCCGAAGCCATCATTATCACACTGTCCATTCTTTCCAAAATGTCATCAAACTCATACTCCCCATACATGAAGTAAAGGTCTCCATAGGCAATTGCATCCGAATTCCCCTCTACATCGCTTACAAGGTTCTTTACCTCTTTGTAGTCCCCCTGGTTTTCCAGGTTCTGGGCAGTATCAACTCCGGGCAGTATTGCCCAGGGGTTCCAGAAGGATGCCTCAACAAAGAGCAGTGCGGGATAAATAATTGAAAGCGAGATTACGATTGCAAGTAACCCTCCACCGAATTGCCGCATAAACGGCAGGGAGCGCAAAACAATTGCTATTGGGAGATAGATTGCGAGCACTCCGGCTTTTACGAAATCCAGGAGCATAAGCTGCGCAAGAACAGTGAGGTAAGATGCAGTGGTCATGTAGAGAAGCATGTTTCCGGACTGGTAGAGTGCTGCGGCTCCGCTCAGGGGACGCATGCTTGCCCCATTGTGCCCCATCAGGCAGAATAGCCAGCCGGGGAGGCAGGGCTGCTTGCTGTATTTTGAGTACTCATCAAATGCGCCCATTACTGCCCTTACTCCCCTCACTGATTTGTGCGCAAAGAACGCAACATTGGTCATGTAAGCGGTAGATACTTCATATACTGTGTCGTCTCCACCTATGCTGGGATGGTTGTACTGCATGCTTTCCGAAGCAAGGTCCGTTATTGCGCCAGCCTCAATCGAGAAATCGCCAGCGGAGCCCGCTCCCACGAGCCCCACAAGGAAAAGAGTTATGAATACCAATGCGATGCTCACGAAAACGTGGAAGATTTCGGTTTTCACCCAAACCGTAAGGCGGGGGTTCTGGAGCAGCGAGCCCAGCGCATACACTATTCCCATTAGCAGCATTGTAATCATAGCCGCGAAAAGGGAAAGTGAGTATACAGCTCCGGAATCAATCATTCAATCAACCTCATGAAATCCTCGCAAGGCCTGAGATGTCAACTTCCGCACCGAATATGGAGGCAAGGCCCCTTACCGCGGAAAGCGTTATCATCAGGTTCAGCATAGTAGTGAACAGCCCCCCTACTATATAGTAAAACAGCAGGGGATCAATAAAGTCGTCATCTAGCACATTGTCTACCTGGTTTTGAGTATATGAAGGGTCCATATCGAAAGGATTGCAGTCCCCTGAAACATCCCAGGAGCCCGCATCATAATCCTGGGTGGGAGCATCTATGTAAGGAATCACAGGGTCACGCATCTCAACCGCATCCAGCATCCCCTTTGTTGCAATTACTGAGAGGGGATAGATGAAATAAAATGCAACTCCAATCGCCATCAGGAAGCCTCCTGCGCCCCGGGTAAACTGGAAGGTCCTCAGGAATATTCCAAGCGGGAGCAGCACTGGGAAAAGGAATGTTTTTGTAAGTATCAGGAGCATTGTCTGGGAATTCTGCACAAGGAGTGCGGAAACCATTGCAGTGGTTGCAAGGGACATCGAAGTATAGGGAACCTGGATTCCTATGCATCCCGGGTAAGTGAAGCTGGTTCCGAGGAAGGAGCAGGTGCCAGAGAGGGATGCGAGGCTCCCCAGCTGCATCGTAACATCGGTGGTTATTGTCTGGGTGTATTCCCAGAAATATGAAGCCATGCCATCGCTTACCATTATTGCCGCCTCAATGAGGTTTGTGATTCCGGCATCATCAGCAGTAAAGGATTCTGCAAGCGGGGTTGCGATAAGCTCGGTGGTAGTAATCTCAACCACGGAGAAAACCGCGATAAAGAAGAGCGCAACGATTACCTGGTAAAGCTCCTTTGTTGCAAGAAGCCGCATCTCCCTTGAATCCGCAAGGTAGCTGAACATGTACAGCATTATCAGGACCATGAGCGCGATGAATGCTGCGATGAATGCAAGCACCTGCCAGTCCGCATCCCCAGCTGCAGCAAAGGAAAGCGAAAACAGCACCAGGAGCATCATCAGCAGTTTTTTCATCTGAAGAACCTCATCATCCCTGAGATGTCAATCCCTCCTCCTATCATTGGGGCCACAGTGCGTATGAACATAAACGTAATCACTAGGTTAAGGAGCGGGAGTATCAGGGCAGGAACGGCAAGGGCGGAAATGGATTTCATTTCTGCAGGCCCGTCAAAGCCTTCAACAGCGCTGTTCAGGCTTCCCTCGTTGCTGCGGGTTTCCACTCCCCCTTTCTGCCCGCAGAGCCTTGGGCAGTCCAGGTGAATAGGGGGCATTGAGCTGAAGCCCCTGTCAAGAACATAGTTGCATTCCGCGCATGCGGAAGGCGTTTCGAAAACAATATCGGGTATAATCATTGAACAGGTCTGCTCTGCCGCATCCAGCTGGTCCTGGAAATCTCCATCCGCTGCCTGGTCCCAAAGGTCCTGCGGGTCGGATGGGTAGTCTGTGCATTCACTGCATCCGAACCCAACCTCCCCTCCTGTGGTTACGAACCTGCAGTGGTTGGGGCATCCCATGTCCCACTCAACTGTTTTGCCATCCGAAATCTCTTCATAATTGAGATAGCTCTGGAGCACTTGGGTTGAGTTTCCGTCCATTATATAATCGACCATCCAACTGGAACAATCATCTCCTCCGATGGCCCAGAAGGGCGCATCGCAAAGGCGGTACAGCCGCGCATGTATGTCCTCTCCGCCATACCCTTCTGAAGTTACTGGGGCAGAATACCCCTCATCAAACATTATCCCATCAATATCTGTGGGTGTGTCTGTTTCCGGTGCATTCATTACGAAGCCGTAGCCCGTATCACATCCTTCTTTCTTCAGGCCGATGAGCGGCCTGCACTCGGTTGGGCAGTCATCAAAGTCCATGGGGGAAAGCCCGCTGAGCGCAGGGTCATTCCTGTCTACAAATTTTATGTCAAAGCATTCCTCATCAACAAATTCCCTGCACATGTATTCTGTGCGGGGCGAAGCGCATGTGGGGTCAAGGTTCGGGTAGGGAAGCGTCCTGCACATCTTTGGGCACATCTCATCGAACTTGCCGCAGGAAGTGAATTCAACGCCGGAATCATTGAGTATTGTTGTGGGCACAGAAGTGCAGTCTTCATGCGCAACTTCCATAAGCGTATCAGGAATTCCATCGTAATCAGTATCTTTCATCTCCTGCACCATAGTAATCGTGCATCTTTTCCCGGTAATAAATTCAGTAGTGCGATTCTTGTATTCCTCTTCGCTTTCCCCTTCCTGCTGGGGGAACGCCTTGAGTATTCCTGCCCAGGTATAACTGTTCCCGTCTTCATCGTAAGCTGAAGGCGGGAGGCGCACGCAGGTTTGGGTGCAGAACTCCCCTCCGGGCGAGCCCCCGGAGCCCGCAGCACCGTAAATTGTTGTTTTTACGGTGTACATTGAGATTGCATAGGTTGCGGGGAAAACAAGTATGAATCCGATTGCAAATGCGATGAGCTGGCCCCCGAGCTTCCTGGTTACGAAGAAGGAGCGCATGATGATGCCAAGCATAAGGCAAAGCGGGGCAAGGGTAAGGGAGATGTGGTTTATCAGGAATTTCTGGAAGATGAGGGCGTCCCTAAGCGTAATCAGGAACTGCAGCTCCTGCATAATCATGTTAACGGTCATGATTTCGTTTCCTGTGGGCTTGTAAGTAACTGAGAGGAAGAGTGCTAGGTAATATTGCGTTCCTGCACCTGTGACTATGTTGGCCATCTTTCCTGCTTTAATTGCATTTTCCTGCAGGTCTTCATAGATTCCCATTGTTTTGTCCATGTAATCATTCAGGTATGATTTTGCAACCTGTGCGGGGCAGTATGTTTTGGTATCAGTGCAGACATCTTCGAAATCAGGGCTGCCTATGAGGGCAAGGTGGGTAAATGCTTCCGCGAAAATCAGTATCGCGATTATGAACATCACTATGAGCGCTGTGGAGAATGCTTCACCCAGCTCAACATCTGCCCAGGCGCGCACCTGGGGAAGGTCAAGCGCAGTGGAAGCCATGTAGGCAAGCCCGACAAGGCCGATGGAGATAAGCATGAAAAGAACTGAGAAGAATCTCCACTCCTGGACAACCGCCCCTAAAACCGAGCTGCTTTCTGCTGCAGTCTGGCCTTTGATGATTTCGCTGTCATAGTCCGGGCCAGTATCCTCAGTGCACCCAAACATAGCGAATAATGAAAATACGATAAGCACCAGGAACAGGTTGCGCCTCATGGTAACACCTTCATAGCTTTCACCATTGCCCCTGCCCCGGTTATTGTTACCACAAGGGCAAGGTTAGGCAGGAACACCGTCTGGAACAGGTATGATGCAATTGTTCCCCAGCCGGTTGTGGAGTTGCAGCTCCCGAGCACGAGTTCAGTATCATCATCACAGATATCTCCTAGGGGGCTCATGCCCCATGTTGCATTTACTCCATAAGCAAAGGGGAAAATCACCAGCAGGGTAAAGCCGATGGCAAGCGTAACATTGCCCGCTTCCCTCATGAATGGAATTGCCCGAAGGAACAGCCCAAACGGGACCAGGACAGGGAAAACAAAATTCCGTATCATCTGGACCAGGTAAAACTGCACTGCAGCAGAAACATAGCCTATGTTCACCATGTCTATCAGGATTTCCATCTGCCTGGAAAAAGCATTATGGTATGCTGCAGTGAACGAGGTTTCCCCTCCCACAAGGGGCGCAAAGAACCCGAGGATTGCGGCTCCCTGGAATTTCTGGGAGATTGAGTTCTTGTACAAACTTGTAAGTATCATCCTTCCCTCGCTCTGGAGCCCGCTTGCATAATTCATTGAAAAGGTGAGGGGATCGCTGGTTGTGCCAAGGAAGAGCTGGGTAAACTGGCAGGTGCCCTCCATGATTGAGAAAATGGATACTATCAGCACCCCGGTTATCAGGAGCTGGGTAAGGGAATCCTTGCTGAACAGGAGAAGGGCTGCGCTGTTTGTCATCTTCGCAGCCATGTAGGCAAGCGCAGTTAGCGCGATTGTAAGGGAGAGTGCAATTGCTGTGAGGCTCATCGCCTGGGTTGATGCTATTTCCGCATCGCTCCCTGGCTCAAATTCCAGGCTGCAGGTTGAGAATGCAAAGGAAAACAGCACCAGCATCATCAGCAGTTTTTTCATCTACACAAACCTCGAAAGCCCGTACATTATCTGGTCTCCTCCAAGGGCAGCGGAAATTGCCCGTACGCCCCCGAATGTAACAAACACGATTATGAAGAAGCATGTTAGCGAAAATGCAACTGCTTCCGTAACCGCGGGAAGCAGGGTGTCCACAATCAGGTGCAGGTCCGGGGCGCCCCCTGCTCCTGTAAGGTCTCCGATTATTGCAGGGGTCATGATTGTTGCGAATGCAAGCTCAGCATAAAACATGATGTCCGGCCACTTGTCAAAAATGAAAACAATGAATTTCTTTACAACGCAGAGGGGCCAGAGGTAAGGGGGAGCGAATTCCGGGCAGGTGGACATCAGTACCAGCCCGTAAACTAGCCCCCATATCAATTCCCCGAGCTGCGCAAATGTGCGCAGCACGCTGTTCTTGCATACAACGCCCAGGATTATTTTCCCCACGTCAAACATCTTGACTGAGCCGGCCATCTCGTCCACTTCAAATGAAATGCCTTCCACATCCTTCTTGTACTCGAACCCAATGTCCGGGTCCGGGCTGTCTGCAATTGCATAGAATTCTCCCACTAGCATGAGGGAGAGGGGGAGCATGAAAAGCGCACCCAGGGAAAGTGCGATCAGGGTGTTCCCTACGTTCCTTGTGAACGGAAGTATCCTGAAGGCAAGGCCCAGCGGAAGGACATAAAGGGGCACAACAATGTCTATGTACTGCATGAATGCCTGCACGGACTTAAGCAGCAGGATTTGGGTGGTGAGGTTGCTCGCGGCTATTGAAAGCGGGCCGAGCAGTATGCTGAGGCCATATAGGGGCGTTCCGCCAATGGAGAAATAAATCCACCATGCGGGAGCGATAACAGAGTGGTAGCTGGTGCCCTGGAGCGCCCCAACTGTGAGGTAGGCCTGCGCAACCTTCCCATAAAGGATTTCCTGGTACTCGATTATGCCATCTAAAGAGGTGGCGCCCAGGTCCGCAAGGCTTTCCTGCCCGGTGTCGAGGAAGATTGCGGAGACCATTATGTTTGAGCCGAAAACCCCTGCCCAGATAATTACTACGAGGATTACTGAGGCAGTAACTTCTGTAATCTGGGTCTTGGACCAGGCCATGAGCTCTGGGCTCTGGAAGGAGTTTGCTGCCATCGAGGAAAAGGAGATTATCATTACGGAAAGCAGGACGATTAAGAGGATGAAACCCAGGCCTAGTTCCGGGATTTCAATATGGGGCCCCGGACCTGGAAACGTAGCGAAGGATAGGGATAGCATTACTAAGAATAACGCAATAATAAACCCTACCCGCATGCCTCAAATTAGAAGATAAACTATATAAATCATTACTAATGAAGTGAATAGCATGAAATCAACTCTGGTTTTTCTGGTTGCATTGGGATTGCTTTTTAGCCCGGCTTTTGCGGGTGGTGATGATGATTACAGCGGGTTTAGGCTGAAGGGTACTACACCTTCTGGAAGTGATTATAGCCCCATAATCATGTGGAATTGCGAATGGGACGAAGAAAAAGGTTTCCTTATGCATGCGGAGATGGACCTTGAAACCCCATTCGAGGAGAACAAGAATGTGGATATTTATGCCTACAAGCCCAGCACGAACGAGTGGTCCCTGGTCCACACCTGCATAAATGTAGACAGTGACGGGAAAGAATGCGATTTCTACTTCCCGGTAGTCTGGGGGATGAGTGAATCAGAGGAGAGGGGATATGTGGATTTGCTCAGGGTGGAGCTAAAAGATGGGGACGATGTTTATTCCAGGACCTTCAACATGTACGTGTCACACACACGCACAAACAGGGAAGATGTAATTTATGAAAAAATAGATGAGTTTGAAACAATGCTTGCAGGGTGCCCTGCAAAAGAAGCAGAATTCGCAGGGGTTGTGTCTGAAACAATAGGCCTTGGGGCTGAGTGCCAGCTTGATGATTCAAGAACCACTGTTACAAATGCGATTAATGAGCTCAAGGCCTACCAGGCAGCAGGGGAATGCGAGGTTGTAACCACGCAACCTGATGCTCCAAAGGAAAGCATTCCTTCTGAAGTTACAAAACCGGGAACTGAGCCGGAAGAAGCTACTCCTACGGTTGAGCCTGTAGCTACTGCGCCCAGCACAGCTGCCCCAGCAACTTCATCAACTGAAGAGGGGGGCTCAGCATGCCCGGTCGGGCTTGTGCTCCTGCTGGCTGCGCTTGCAGGGTTCATGAGGAGAGAATAGATGGGGATACTGGACATTTTGTTTGGGAAGAAGGATAAGAAAACCCTTGCCTCAAAGGATTTCAAGTGCCCCAACTGCGGGAAGCCTGTAAAGCTGGACTGGGAGCGCTGCCATGAGTGCGGAACCCGCATAAAGAGCATGTTCAGGAAGAAATGCCCAAAGTGCAAGGCTATGAACGAGCTGGATGCAAAGATTTGCAAGGAATGCGGGTATGATTTTGAAGCGGAAATCAGGGCAGCAAAGAAAACCAAGTGGAGATGCCCGAGATGCGGGTACGAGATGAGCGCATATATGTCACGGTGCCCGGTATGTGGAGTTAGGTTCGGATGAAATCAGGGTTCAAGAGCGAATTGCTGGAAACCGAAGCAGGCCCTATTGAAAAAAAGAAAAAATTTCATTCCCCCACAGATGTGGAGAACATTGAGGTAAAGAAGCTGAATGAGGATGATGTGGAAGAGGCTTCAACGGTGATGCGCAAGTGCATCTTCACGGTTACGGATGAGGAGATCGGAGGGATAATAAAGAAAGGGATGAGCTATGGGGGGTTCGTGGACAGAATTCTTGTTGCTGTTGCGCTTTCCTGGGGAGTCAGATTTAACCCGGAAAGCTGGGAGTTTGAAGATGGGGAAGAAAACGCGGTGTTCCTGGAGGATGATGCCCTGCTGCTTGCATACGAAGGAAGGGGGATAAGGGAACTGCTTATTGAAAAAAGGGAAGAGGAGGGAAAACATGAGGGTTTCAGGTATGCGGTTGCGATTACCGCTCAGATTAACCCGGATGATGCAAACGTAGGGGATGTTGTGCAGCAGAGGGGAAACAAAACAGAAAAGGCGCTCCTTAAAAGAGGCTATAGATTCTCAAAAACAAGGAACGGCGTAGTTGCATACAAAGAACTATGACCCTATTTTCTTTCCCCGTAATCCTGCATGAATTGCTTGTATTTCTCCAGCATCTGGGAAGTTACTGAAGGCTTCATCATGGAAATCATCGCCACTAATTCCTGGGTTGTTAGAGTTGGGTCCCCTCCTGCAAGTTTTTTGTTCAGGAGGCTCATCTTTGATTTCTGTGCAAGCGAGGCGATATCCGCTCCTGTGAAACCAGGGGTTATTTTTGCAAGGGACTCGAGGTCCAGGCCCTCCGCATATGTGCCAAGGTGGATTTTGAAGAGCTGCACCCGGGTATCCTTGTCGGGCGGGGGCACATAGATTACCTTGTCAAACCTTCCGGGGCGGAGTATTGCGCTGTCCAAGATATCAGGGCGGTTGGTTGCGCCCACAACAAGAACCCCTTCGTTCCCTTTTACACCGTCCATCTCCACCAGGAACTGGCCTACGATGTCCCCGCGGCCCATTCCCCTTGCGGGTGCAAATGTTTCCATCTCATCTACGAAAATAACTGCTGGCGCGTTTTCCCTTGCGCGGTTGAATGTTTCCTTGATTACGTTTACTGCATAGGAGTATCCCTTCTGCATCAGCTGTGCCCCGCTTAGGTTCAGGAAGGCAATGTCCAGCTCGTTTGAGGCTGCCCTTACTGCAAGGGTTTTTCCTGTGCCTGGGGGGCCAAAAAGGAGCAGCCCCTTGCTGGGCTTCACCTTGAACTCCTCCATGAGCTCAGGGTGAAGCAGCGGGATTTCAATTGCTTCCTTGAATGCCTTTTTCACATCCCGGAGGCCTGCAACATCATCCCATCCAATCTTCTTCTTTTTATCCTTCTTTGCGGCTTCAGCTTCCGATGCCCCGGATTCCGAGCGCTCAAAGTCAAGCTTGAACTGGTCATACATTTCAAGGGAGGCAAGGGAAGTGCTGGGCTTTGTGTGCTCCAGGATTCCCATCAGATGCTGCATCTGTATCGGGACTACTTTTCCAGCTGCTTTTGCATCCTCAGCGGCCTTGCGGAGTGCAACCTTTACAACCTGCTGGATGTCTGCACCCGAAAACCTTTCGCTCTTTTTTGCGAGCTTGTCAAAATCAATATCCTGGGAAACCGGGAGGCCTTTGAGCCCAACCTTGAAGATTGCTTTTCTCGCATCGATGTCCGGGAGGTGCATATAGATTATCTTGTCAAACCTTCCCGGCCTCATTAGTGCATTATCCAGGGAATTGGGGATGTTTGTTGCCCCTACAACTATTACGGATTTATCTGTTTTCCTTACCCCGTCCATTTCCTGGAGGAGCACATTGAGCACTCTTGGGGTTACGGAATCCGTGCCTGCGAGCTCCCTCTTTTTTCCTATTGCATCTATCTCATCAAAGAACAGGATTGCGGGCGCTGTTGCCCTTGCGCGCTCGAAAACTTCAACTACGTTTTTCTCGCTTTCACCATACCATTGGGAAAGTATTTCCGGGGTTTTCACCGGGTAGAAGCTGTAGTCCATATCGTTTGCAAGGGCACGCATCAGCATGGTTTTTCCTGTACCCGGGGGGCCGAAAAGGAGTATTCCGCTCGGAACCTTGAGATTGTACGCCATCGCAAGGCCCTTGTTCTGCAGCGGGAGAAGGATTGAATCCTTGAGCTCTTTCTTTACGTCCCCATACCCTCCAACGCTTTCCAGGGTTTCCCCTGTATCCGACACACCCTTGAATCCGAACTTGCCGAACTTCTGCTGCTTTTTGCTCTTGGAGATTGCGCGCTCCCTGGAGAATTTTATTCCGCTGTAATCCAGCACTGCAAACAGGCCTACGGAAAGGCCTGCGTACACAAACATCAGCGGATCAAAGGAATAGCTGTAGAGCTGGGAGATGATAAGATAAACTACTGGAACTGCAAGAACCGGGGCTGCCGCGATTGTCTGGTTCCATTTTCCCCTGCTCCTTCCAGGGTACCAGCCTGCAAAGAACAGGACTGCCGCCCACACAAGGAGCTGCAGGAATGCACTGTCCGCAATCAATAGGGTAATGAGGTTATTCATTATCTGGGCAACCGTATTCCAGGCTTCCCCTGCTGCTGCAATGTCCACCAGGTTCCCGAGTGCGGGCCCGATTTCCCCTCCAATTGCTGCAAGGGAAAGGGAAGGCTTCTGGAGCTGGAGGTAAGAAATTCCCGGGCTATAATTCGCCATGTTGATTGGGAAGAATGCGGAATTGGGAACAAGCCAGATTGAAGAGAGGAGCAGTATCATGAATACTGCTGGGACGGATATTAGAATGCTTTTTGCTGAACCAAAATGGAAGCTGCCCCAGAGCATCGCAAAATACACAAGCCCGCTGAAAAGGGAGAGCGGAAAGATTGCAAACGGGAGCAGGACTATCACTTCAAGGAGCGCAATCTCCCCCCAATTATCGAATACCTCAAAGAAGATTAATGCGAGCAGGAGGAACCCTATCCATCCGAATATGGGGGATTGGTAAGAGAGTGCTGGAAGAATGAGTATGAATCCGAGGGCCACCGCGATTGGGGGGCTCTTGTATGCAACTGCGCCGCACGCAAGGGCAAGCACAAAAGAAAGTTCAAATGGGTAGAAAGGAATTGCGGAAAGAAGCGCGAGCGCCCCAAGGAAAACAAGTATTGATGCCCAGAAGCCTTCGCTCTTTTGTGCCATCTGGACGTATGCCTTTACTTTTTCTTCCATCATTGAGTGGCCAAGCTCAGTATTAGTCTTAGTAGCCTGCTCCATGGGGGAAATACTCGGAAAAACTTTATTAAGCAATCTTCGCCTTCATGAACTTCTCCAGCTTGTCCATTGCGGTTTCAAGTGTCTTGTCATCCGGGAGCAGGGTTGTGCGGAAATAGAGCTCATTCCTGTTTTCCTTGTAAAATGCTGAGCCCGGAACCACCAAAACCCCTTCTGTGCGGAGCAGGTCGTAGATGAAGTCCCAATCCGTTCCCTTGTAGCCCTCTACTTTTACAAATCCGTATAATGCGGCCTGTGGGGGGAAAATTGAAAGGCCTGGAATCTCGTCAATCCGTTTGCAGACTAGGTCTCTTCTCCTCCTTAGCTTTTCCAGGGGTGACTTGAGGAAATCAAACCCATTCTTGTATGCTGCAATTGCACCAAACTGGAATTCCCAGTTCACGGAAAGGCGCTGGTTGCAGAGCCTTGTGAATGCATCCTTGAATCCGCCTTCGGCATCATTGTGGATTGCCATGTAGCCGATTCTTGCGCCTGGGTAGAGGAAGTTCTTGGAGAGGCTGTTTCCTGAGAAGACTACGCTGTCCTTTGCGATGTCCTTCATCTTGTGCATTTCCACATCATCGAAAATTACGTGGTCGTAAACCTCGTCCGCGATTATCGTGAGCTTGTGCTCTGCAGCAATATCTGCAAGTTCCTTGAGCACATTGTAGGGATATACTGCACCTGTGGGGTTGTTCGGGTTGATAATTACCAGTGCCTTGGTTGTATCGTCTAGTTTTTTCCTTACCTCATCCGGGTCAGGAATCCATCCATCCCTGCACCCATAATAGAGAGCTTGTGCGAAGAGCACATTCACCTTGGTTGAGTAAAGTGGGTAGGTTGGATTTGGGAGCAGGATTGAGTCCCCCGGGTCCAGGAGTATTTTCATGGAGTGGTCGATTCCTTCGGAAAGCCCCGCAGTTACGAAAACCTCGTCCGGGCTGCAGTTCTCGATTTTTGCAATCTCTTCCCTGAGCTTGGGCTCTCCAAGCGCGAATGCATAGCCTTTGTACGGGCCATCCAGCGCTTCCTTTGTTGCATCTGCAATGCATTGGGGCGGGGAGAAATCATAGGCTGCGGGGTCACCTACATTAAGATAGATAACTTCCTTGCCTTTTGCCTCCTCTTTCTTGGCCTCAAGAACTACATCCCTTATTGCGTATTTTACCAATGAACTCCTGTGTGAGGGTTGCATGTTTGAGGGTTTGTGGAGGAATGCTTATATAATATTGGATTATTTTTTACGTCAAAATAAAGAGTTTACCCGACCTGCAATATTATTTCCTGTGGAATTCCGTTTATCGGAATTGTTTTGTGGATTGCTGCTGCATTTTCGCTTGGGAGGGAATTCCCTGCCGCTTCCAGCGGAGTAAATGCAATTTTTAGTGAGGTTTCCCTTTCTATTTCTGCAATTAGTGGGTTGAGGCATTCCTCCATCTCATTTTGTGGGTTTAGGGAAAGAACGGGTTGGTTGAAGCAACCCTTCAGGTAGGCGATTCTCCACACATCTTCTGCAAGCTGGTATTTGTAAAGCTGGGATTCCTGGGGCGGGGCATGGAGCAGGGAAAGCGAGGTGAATGAAAGCAGAACCATCAGGGAAATCAATGCTTCAATTGTTTTCATTTACCCACCGCATACATAGAGCTTCTTTGCTTCTCCTTCCAGGAGCACCAGCCTGTAGATGCAGGTTCCCTCCCCTTTTTCCCAGGAGATTTGGAGGGAATCCAGCTCCATCCATTTCCGTATCCCCTCTGTATCCATTGAGTTGAGTTTTGATTCATCGATTACGTTCGGGTGGTAGGTTGCTGTTCCCAGGAACTCGGTTCCCTGAAGGGAGCGCTCAACCGCGCCCCGCTTCACTAAATAATCCGCAATCGTAACCAGCTTCCCGGTTGTTTCTGTGGATTTGAGGGTTTGCTCCCCCACATCCGCAGCCATCCCGGTAACCGTGAGCATGTGCACAAGCATAAGGAGCAATGGAAGTGCAGAAAAAAGCAAATCAAAAGAAACAAAGCCCTTAGATTGGTTCACCTTTTGCCACCTCGGCTTTTCCCCATAAAACTGGGGCTGTAGCTTCTAATCCTCCTTTCTGGAGTTCCAGGTATCCGGTGCCTCCACCGGACCAGTTGTACGGATTATATATGTTATTATTATGGAATGCATCTTCTGTGCGGGCTAATGAGCCTGCTTCTGCGCGCAGGGAAAGCTGCCCGCTCCAGTTTTCCCCGGATTCCTTCAGGTGCAGGGTTGCAGTTACCAGCATTGAGAGCAGGAGCAGGTAGATGGAAAGGGAAATCAATTCCTCCACTGTAACCTGGCCCTTCATTGTATCCACTCCGTAAGCGGCACGTAGACCACATTTGCGGTTCCATATTTGGGCGAGTAGATTGATGCGCCCACTGCCCCGAAAAAGGTGGGGAGCGGGCTGGAGGAGGCAAGGCGCACCCTGTCCTTCTCATCTGGAAGCTCTTTCTGGTTCACCTGGATGAAATCCGCACATGCGGGAGAATATAGGGGCTGGCAGCCTGCGCAGGGGAGAATGGTTCCACTCTCAGCCATCTGCTTTGAAAGCTCTTCCTTTGTATCTGCTGTTATGTGGCCGCACCAGAGCTGCACCTCAAAATCATCGCTGAATTGGTGCGCGGAGAGCAATGCCCAGCCAGAGAGAATTCCGGCCTTTATTGCGAGCTCCCGCTCTACAGGGTTCTTTTCCTCTTCAGGGAAGGAATCGTACGCAAGGGCGGAGGTGCGGAGCCAGTAGGATGTGGAGAGCAGTATTGCTTCCTTTACGTTCATGGAAATGGAGTTTGTGCGCTCCGCCTCGATTGCTGCATAATCCGAATTGGAGTACATGTTTGGGAAGGGAGCTAAGAATGCGAATATGCAAACCATTATGGAAAGAACAAGCAGGAATGAGAGGTAGCCTCGCATCTAAGGGAATAATGATTATTTGAGTTTAAATAGATTGGGGAGGACAAATTTGCAAAATCTTGAGCTCTGCTCAAGAGAATTCGCTGGAAGCGAATTAGAATTTGTGCGCTTTGAAATTTGTGGATACAGATTTCAATCAAAAATTAAAAAGAGAAAAAAGGGTTGGAAAACCCTACGGTGTGATACAAACATCACTGAGGGCCTCACCATGGCCAAGCATTGTTCCGAGAACGATGGGCACGATGAGGTATATTACAATGCCGATGATTGCACCGATAATCATCGAAGTTGCCCAGACAGAGGCCCTTGCCCTTGTCTCAGCACCCAAAACCTGCCCAGCTGCATAAATGATTGCAGCGAGCACGATGAGCACGAATACAACTACTGCGAGCAGGCTCTCTACAAGTGAATAGAGTTCGCAAAGGCCTGTTTGGATATTTGCGGTATCTGCAGTAGTCGTGCTTGCGGCAGTAACCACTCCGAAAAGCATTGCCAGCACAAGCCCACTTAACAGCGTCTTTTGAACATTCATGTTTGTACACCTTGTTGGATAAGTTAAGGAGAAAAAGACTTAAAAATGGTACTTACTTGGTTTTTCCCCATCCGCAGAGTCTCCAGCGCTGCCCAACCCGTCTGCTGAGCGCAATCGTGGAGCCTGCTTCTACTGCAACCGGCTTCTTGAGTTTGATTGTTGCGTTGCCCTTTTTGTAGTTCAAGATTACTCCAACTGTGGTGGAGGTCTGGGTGCTTATGACAATGGGCTCACCCGCCTTGGGAGGGGGATTATCAAATTCAGTTCGTTCTATGGGCGAATATGTAATCTCCAGCTCTTGGGAAACCTTGGGTAGAGAACCCGGGGCACCGACCGCGCACCCGGTGAGGGAATCTCCTTTTGTGAGGCTGGGGTCCAGGTTTGTGCCCACTGCAATAAGTCCTCCGGAGTGAGCCTCTTCAAGCTTCCCGCCCTCGCACATAAGCGAGGATACTTCAGTAATTACGGGCTTGGGGGGTTTCCCTTCCCGGTCTATTCCTGGGAGGAATTCAATCTTGTCCCCAATCTTGAGCTTGCCGCGGAGAAGGGAGCCTCCGATTACCCCTCCATTGAGAGAGGAAACCTCCATCCCGGGCCTGTTTATGTCAAATGAGCGTGATACGTAGAGAAGCGATGGCGCATCCAGGTCCCTCTTTGGGGTCGGGATGAACTCCTCGATTGCGCGGGCAACTTCACCTACATTTATGCCGTGGTTTGCAACTACGGGAATTATGGGTGCGTTCTCTGCAACCGAGCCTTTGAGGAATTTCTTAATTTGGTCGTAATGCTCCTTTGCCTTTTCCTTGGAAACAAGGTCCACCTTGGTCTGCACGACCACGATATTCCTTATGCCGAGTATATTGATGACGGTAAGGTGCTCAGCGGTTTGGGGCTGGGGGCATTCTTCGTTTGCAGCAATAAGCAGAAGTGCTCCGTCCATTATGCTGGAGGCGGAAATAACCGTGGTCATGAGGGTTTCGTGGCCCGGGGCATCCAGGAAGGAAACCCTCCTCTTTACTTCGGTTTTGCCTCCGCATTTATCACATTTATCAGTGGTTGTGTATTCCTTGCACTTGGAACAATACCTGATTTCAGCGTCTGCGTAGCCGAGGCGGATGGAGATCCCCCTCTTAAGCTCTTCTGAGTGGGTATCTGTCCATTTGCCAGTAAGGGCCTTGGTGAGGCTGGTCTTTCCGTGATCAACGTGTCCGAGTAGCCCTATGTTTATCTCAGCCTGCAGAACAACACCTACTTCTTCTCCCCTTCTTTAGGTTTTTCTCCTTTGGGGAATAGGGTTTCCAAAGATTCAGCGCCTGGCGTTGTAACCATTGAGTTTACCTGGGTAATGTCGAGTGAATAAGTGTCCCCGCGGAACATCTTCTTCTTCCTCTGCCCCTTGGACTTGGGGTTGAATCCCGGGCCTGTGGAAACAAGGGATTTGAGCTTCCTTGAGCCGGAAATGGATGCCTTCATGGGGAACCCGCTATCGTCGCTTCCACCAGTAAGCTTGAGCGTGTAGCCAGCGAGGCCAAAGTCATCTCCTGCGATTTCCTGCCCCATCTTCTTTCCAACAATGAGTGTCCTTTTGTCCTCTGAGATATCCACCTGTGCGGTCCTGCCTGTTTTTGGGTCTGATACAACTAATTTCATATGCTCACCTTAATTTAGAAGTTTAGTTAATAAAAAGATAAAAATAAATAGGTTTGCAAAAAGCCAAAGGGCATTCAATGGGCGGAATATAGCTCTATTGGGTTAAGTCCGTCCGTGAGGGGGGCTCGTTCTGGAACCGGGGCAGAGTAGATCTCCTCCTTGTGTTCATCCAGGAACTGAGACGCATCCTTATCCGTAGCTATGATTATTACGTTCATGAGTGTCTCTGGATCGTCTCCTAGAGGGAGAACCAGAACATTTGTGAATACTGAAGAAAAGGTATTGTAAACAAATATGAAAACATCTGCATCATCTCCCTCTAAAGAGGAAATGATGTTTACGGCCACAACTCCATCCGGGCTCATTCTGTCTTTTAGTTCGTAAAGGAACTCCTGGGTTGCGAGGTGGGGTGGGATGCTTCTTCCGCGAAACACATCAAAGATGACCAAATCATAAACATTATCAGTGGTTTTCACATATCTTCTCGCGTCATCTACAATGAGGTCAGTCATTTCATCGTCTTCCAATGAAAAGTAAGCTTTGCCTATTTCGATTACTTTACCATCTATATCCACGCCATCCACATGGGCTTTCGGAAAGTGATTCTTTAGGTCCTCTATTTGTGTCCCCCCTGCAATTCCAAGGACCAGGGCGTTTTTTGCATCAACTGCAAGTTCATACCCAACTCTGGATTTGATGGCATAATCAAGTGCCGGTCCCCCACCTGGGTTCTCCGCGGTGGATAGAGCATTATCCAGAAGAATCATTCTTGCTGGTACCCCATCACGTTCACCATCAACAACAAGGATGTGGTAGTACATGCTGTCTCCTTCATAGACGACGTCCCCACTAAACAAATTGGCATACCCCACTTGCAGTGCCAGGAATACCATGAATGCAACTGGCACGATATCAAGGAACATTCCTTTTTTTGGAAAGGATAGCCAGCTCATCAGCACCATTGCAATGGAAGCCAGGATGAAAATGAACGTAATCTCCAGGTTGGGTATCAAGATGAATCCTGTTCCCAAAGAGCCGATTATGCTCCCGATAGTAGAGATTGCAAATATTCTCCCTGCTCCCTGGCCTTCATGGCCCACCTTGGAAGTGAGCTTGATTACATACGGGGAAACCATCCCAAAGAAGAAGCTTGCGGGCACTAGCACCAGTGCTGCAACCAGGTTCGCAGTTGAAAGCTCGAGCAAAAGTGTGAATGGGGTTATTATGTTTCCAAGTATGGGAACGGTGAGGGTCAGGATGCCTGCAGCAAGCAGGATTATGGAAAAGTGCTTTCGGTCATGATACCTATCAGCCAATATTCCTCCAGCATAATAGCCTGCACTCAGGGCTGCAAGAACAAGCCCTATGGCTGAAGCCCATGTGTATATCGTGTTTCCAAGATAAGGGGAAATTACTCTTGCGCCCGCAATCTCAACAAGCATTGCACAGGCTCCAGAAACAAAAGCAATCAAAAGGAGGTCTAAAGGAACCTTATCCAATTTAGGCATTAGAACAGTTTGTTAAGAATAAAAATAAAAAAGAGAAGGTTACGCTTACGCGTTCTTCATCTTTGCTTTGTAGACAAAGCCGTCGGAGCCTACATAGTAGAGGAATCCCCTCTCCTTTGAGACTTTCTCGTTTCCGACTCTCTTCTTTGAGCCCCTCTTATTGTGCTTCATAGGAACTCTCCAAACATATCCGTCCTTTCCGACGAAGTAGAGGTATCCGTCCTCTCTGCTAATTTTTTCAGATCCGATCTTCTTTCCCATTTAGTTCACCTCGATGTGTACTGAAGAAATAGACGAGCTAAAGATTAATAAATCTATCTCGGAACACCGAGGGGGCTCCGTCAGTGTATTTTTTTGTTTTATGACGGAGAATTAAAAACCGGGGAGATACTAACGTGAACGCCCTCAGAAAAACTCGTGGAGCTTGGGCCCGACGTGTTCTACTTTGGTGGGCTTTGGGAGGATTTTGTTTTTGCTTTCTTCCTCTTTTTCCTTCTCGGGCCCGGGTTCGGGTTCCAGGGGTTTTTCCTCCTTCTTCTCTTCTTTTTTGGGAGGCTCTTTCTTTGGGGGTTTTTTTGCTTTGGTTTTGCGGATTTTTGGCGCGAACTTTTTCAGGAGCTCCGCTTCATTTTCATCAATTCCATAGTTGGATTCAAAATATTCCGGGTTCTCCGCATACAAGCCTGCAAAAACAGGGAGGTAGGATTCTGCGCGCCTTGGGGAAGTGTGCATCTTCCGCCCTATTTTGGTGAGGAGGGATTTCATTGTTGCGCGGGAAGAGGCGGTTGCTTTCATCTGCTTCAGGTAAGATGGAAACTGGAAGCGCACGAACTTGGGGCGCATGTCCGAGCGGGAAAGCGAAACCCCGGCGGTCATCAAATCGTTTGAATAGCGGAGGAAGCCCCAGGCCTGCCTGCGCATAATCCTTCCATCAAAAATGTCTGCGCGGGAAATGCGCTCGTATGCAAGAGGCACATCCCCTGGTGGAAATACGATTGGAATGTTTTCGTTTATCCAGAGCTTAAGCATGCCATGGTCTACGCTTCCAAAGGAAACCTTCCTTGCATCTTCATAGGTTTCCGCGCGGAAAAGATTTTTTAGAAGGGTGAAGATGTCTTTTTCACGGTCGCGCTCCCCAACCGCATTGCACTGCAAATCATTTATTGCAGCACGGATATCTCCATGCGCATTCTCCGCAATGGACTGGATTGTTTCCTCGCTTACGTGCATCTTCTCAGTGTCTGAGATGTGCGTGAGGAGCTTTGCAATGGAAGGTGCGATGGGCCTCTTGAGCGGGACCACTGTGCAATAGGAACGCAGGGAGATTATTTTCCTGTTCCAGGAATCCTCTGCGGTGAGCACAACGGGAAACGGGGAATCCTTGAGGAGCTTGGTGATTGCGATTATCCCCCCTCGGTCTTCCCTGCCCATCGCATCAACATCATCTATGAAAATGAGCTTGGTTTTCCCGGTGAGGGAATTCGCGGACATTGTGCCCCCGAGTATCCGTTCTATGCGCGCCTTGTCACGGAAATCGCTTGCGCTCATTTCAAGGAGGCCCAGCTCCAGCTCATCCTTTAACGCATAAACCATTGCGGTTTTCCCGATTCCGGGTGGGCCGGTAATTAAGAGGGGGCGCTGCCTTGTGCCCCGCATCCAGGTGAGCATCCAGCGCTTGAGCTGCTTCTTTGCAGTGAGGTTGCCCAATACGTCCTCGAGATTTTCTGGTGCATATTTCTGCGCAAGAAGCATGTTCCCACTTTTTTCAATTCGTTGATTATGTTTTTAATGCGAACTATTCCCAGAATTTATCCATGTATGGAAGGGGGTCTGCAGTGAGGACAAAACGCTCATCCTTTGGGAGCATGGAGCTGTAGTTTTTCCATTTGAAGCGCTCATCCATGTAGATTAAAACCGCACGGTCGGTTTCCTTTCTGATTGCCCTTCCTGCGGACTGGATTGCCTTTGTTACTCCGGGGTAAAGGTATCCATAATCCCAACCCCTCCCGAATTTCTCATCATAGTGGTCGATGAGGGATTCAACTTCCAGGCTCATTTCATCCAGTGCAATTCCCACTACAACTGCAGTCTTTATTTCCTCCTGATTGTAATCTATGCCCTCGCTGAGCGAGCCGCCCTGGACGCAACAGAGGGTTCCGCGCTTCTGGAATTCCCTGAGCAGTTCCCCAATTTCTGTGGGGCTCATGCGCTCCCTCTGGAGCACAAGGTTTCTGGATTTCATGAATGGGATTACTGCATCCAGTACCTTGTAGGAAGGAAAAAATAGTGCGGTTCCGCCAGGAGTAGATTTGATTATCTTGTCCAGCATCTCGCCCATTTTTTTGTATTGTTCGGGCCGCCTCTGGGAATAGCGTGTAGTGAAGCCTTCAAGGACCATGTTGAGCTTATTCTTTTTGCTGAAGGGGGAGGAGTACTGCTTCATTTTTGTGCGCTCAGGGTCCAGTCCAAGCACATCCCTGTGCATTTCCAGGGGAAGGAGGGTTCCGCTTGTAAGGATTGCGCAGTGCGCATCATTCATTTTGGAGGTTGCGGAACTCGGGTCAAGTGCTTTCCTGGAAAGGAAATATGCTTCTCCTTTCCTCCTGAGTATGCGCACCGAGGGGATTTTGTTTTCATCCATCCAGAGCTGCAGGAATTTTGCGAACCTGAGGGAGAAGCTCTTCTTCCCGGTTGCCTCAATGAATGCCTGGCCGCAGCTTTCCAGGTAATCTGCAAGCTCTTCTGGGGTGAAATCCTCATTTGAAAGTGCATTGAGATACTCCTCCTTGGAAACGAGCTTTTCGCGGGATTTCCCGAGCTCGTGCTTTGCCCACCTGTCGAACTTGGATTCAAAATTACTCTTCAGCCCGAGCGCCTTGAGTTCCTTGTCCATCTTCTTTTGCAGGAACGTGTTTGTGGAAACGGAAAGCTGGTCGCGCACCCTTTTTGCAAGGTTGTGGGCCTCATCCACAATTATTATGGAATTGGAGAGCTTTTTCTTGATTTTGAGGAGGAAGATGTCCCGGATGTGCGGGAGCATGAGGTGGAAATAATCTGCAACAATTACGTTGGAGGTGGAGGCGAGCTTGGTGAGCCACTCGTACGGGCAGGCCTGCTTTTCCTTTCCGATTTCCACAAGCTCGGTGTGGTGCATCCCGCACCCGTACCTTTTTTCCATGGATTTAAACAGGCGGTCTGCTTTTGCCTCTTCAAGCCTGCTGAACCCTTTTGCGTTCCTGTAGAACTCGCACTGCTCTTTCTTGCGCTTGCGCTCGCATGATTGGTAAAACCCTTCAGAGTCCTGCTCGGAAAGCGCAGGGTCTACGCACGCATATTTCCTACCGATGAAATCCACTGCGCGCAAATTCAGCTCATATTTTTTTGCAAGGCTGCGAACCACATCGAGCGCGATGCGGTGTTGGGAGATTTTTGGGGTAAGAAAAAATACTGTTTTGTTGTTTTCAAGCGCATAGGAAATTGCTGGGGAGATTAGCGCATCAGTTTTTCCGGTGCCGGTGACTGCGTGTGCAAGGAGATGCTCCTTGTTCTCTATGGCTGAGTATGCATCCTTGATCAGGTGTTCCTGTTGTTTCCTGAGGCTGTCGTGCCTGAAATAAATCTCCACCACAGGATTATTCTGTTATGGAGAGTTAAAAAGGTGGCTGAGGGGAGGTTTCCGGTGGGTGGAACGACAAAAATAAAAACGGAACCTGCATAAATAGAAAACCTCGCGACCGTAGTCTAGCGGTAGGATCTTGGCTTCCCAAGCCAATGACCCGGGTTCGAGCCCCGGCGGTCGCATGTCAATTTTTATGACCGTTTTAAGCTAGTACAAAAATTGTCAAAAAACACCGCATTACTTCGACCTTCGTGTCTGCTTGGGGGAGGGTCAGGAGGACCCTCAAACTGGGGAGGGGGTGTCCCCCTCCGCGGTTCGGTTTCCAATATTCTTAAAAATCAGGGGGGAGAACTTCCTCGCAATGAAGAAGGCATTCCTCCTGCTTGCTTTTGTGCTGGCTTTTGCTTATGCTGCAGATTGCAGCGGAAGCATTGAGATGGGCCTTCCCGCCGTAACTGAGGGGGAGGAAAAAGGCGGGGAGATAGTCCTTGTGCAGATGAAACTTGTTCCTGGAGAGGGGAATGTATATGTGGGGGTTGATCCGGCTACGGATACCAGCCTCCAGGAAAGCGTTGAGATTGCAATAAGGGTTGCGGAAGGCCTTGCTGGGAAGGAAACTGAATGTGATGTGCTTGTCACGATAATTGATGAGACGGATTATGTACAGGGGCCTTCAGGGGGAGCGGCATTTACGCTCATGGGGTATTCCCTGTTTACCGGGCACGAGATGAGGGATGATGCAACCATGACAGGGGCAGTAAATGAAGAGGGGATTGTGCTTCCGGTTGGGGGGCTTTATGAAAAGGCGATGAGTGCGCGTGCTGCCGGGAAGGACTATTTTGTTACTCCCCTGCAAACCGTGGATGAGAAGCTGATGCTGAGGAATCTTGAGGGGATAACGATATATGAAGTGGGCCAGATGGAAGAGGCTGCTGATTTTTTCTTTGGGGGGATTGCACCAGATGAGAAGCCGCTTAACCTTACTGTGGAGCCGCTCCCTGAGCTGGCAGAATATGGGGGTGCGGATACGCCAAGGTTCAGGAGGATTGCGGAGAAGATAATGGATCGGGAGGGGAAGGCGATTGCGGGGATGGAGGACCGGGAGCTCAGGGAATACTTTGGGGAAAAGATGATTCAGCAGCTTGAGCTTATAGAAAAGGGATATTACTATTCTGCTGCAAACGAAGCGTTTCTCAGCTACATAATGGCGGATTCCCTCTCAAGGATTGATGCTCCGGATGTGGAAGGGAAAAGAGAGGAAGTGGAAGAATGCCTGGATTCGGTTGAGGCTGCAATCACCACCTATGACAATTATGAATGGATTATGGGTGCAGAAGCAAGGCTGAAGCGGGCGGAAAACCAGGTTGAGCTCTATGGGGACTTGGGGGCGGGGACCAAGGAGGAACAATACTTCATTGTGTACCAGCTGGATTTCGCGCTTGCATGGTGCGATGCTGCAAAGGACATGCATTCTGCTGCATCGGAAATAGGGGGGCAGCCAATGGAGGGAGAACTGCTCAAGGAGCACGTGGAAGTGCTGATGAACATAAGCAGCAATTATACTGAAATAGAGCGCTCGGAGAACTACAGGAACGGGGTGGAGATGTATGAGGAGGGCGCATACGCGGGGGCAGCATACGAGCTTATGTATGCGCTTGCTCTGGAGAAACAGTCCCTGCTCCAGAATAACCTGAGCTCTGAGCAGGTTGCGGAGCTGAACAGGGGAGAAAGGGAATCGCTCTGGGGAAACGTGTTCAAGGCACACTCATACTACTTGATGGAAACGGATGATTTGGGGGGGGCATACGCGGTAGCTATTTTCTCGAAGGGGATGGAGGAGATGCATACGGGGATTGAGCAGCAGAAGTATTTTGAGCAGGTATTCGAATTTCCAGAGGAAGGCGGAAACGAAACCCCAAATGAGGTAATTGAAGAAGAGGAAGTGGAATGCGAATGCCCGGAATGCCCTGAGCAGCCTGTGTGCGCAGTGGCATATCTCCTTCTCATTTTACCGTTCTTTATAAAAAATCTTGCTAGCAAAAGTAACTAACGTGATTGAATGGAGGACAGGATTACTGCTCGTGAAATTGGTGCCTATATCGAATTAAAGAAGAAAGTTGCTGAAGAGGAATACAAACTTAATTACATCAGGAATACTGCAGGGGACCACTCCTCCCTTATTGATGAAATTGAGGAGGAGCTCAGGGAAGAACGGGCAAAGATGAAGATAATCGAGGGGAAAATGGAGGCAAAGAACCTGAAGATGGTTGTGCCGAACCAGGAAAGGATTGAGGAATATTCTGAGTTGATTTCAAGGCTTCCGCGCAACGAGGTGCATGAAGCCATAAAGAGCAAGAGCGGGGATTCATATATTTATCTTTCCGATCGCGGGAAGCTGATAAAGCGCAACATGGAAAACAAGAATGAGATAGGAAAGCTTAATGTGCTGATTGCAGATGCATCCCCGGAAGTGCGGGCATGCGTAACAGAAGCCCTAAGGAAAGGGAAGCCGGGGGAGTCTGAAGCCGATTTTGATGGGGAAGATGGTGCGAGAATCATTAAGCTGCTGAATCGTGTTGGAGTGAAGTGCAGGACAGATGAGGGGAAGCTCGTAAAAAACACGGATGACCTTGGTGAAAACCGGGTGCTCGTAAACAATGAGTATTTCTGGGTGCCTTCGGACAAGCTGGACATGTTTACTGAAAATGAAAAGGTGCTTGCAACTGTGAGTGTGAGGCTGCAGGTAAAGAATGCAGAGATGCAGGCGATTACCTTCAATGAGGAGCAGCAGAAAGAGTTCCAGGACCTCCAGGGCAAGTACATGGAACTCCTGAAAAGCAGGAGGGAAATTATCGGGGAGGAAGAGAAGGACCTTACGATTTCTATTTGAGGGTTTTGTGCACGTACGGGCCTTTCCTTTTGTAGCCTCTTTTGAAGTAATACTGCCTTGCTCCTATTCCGCTTATTATTATCATTTCCTTTTTCCCGAATTCCTCCTTTGCGATTCTTTCTGCTTCTTTCAGGAGAAGGGAACCGAAGGAGCGGTGCTGTGCGCTTGAGGATTTCTTTCCTATTTTTGTTTCGGAGCCGTAGATGTGGAGCTCGCGGATTAGCGCTGTGCTTTTGCCTATTTCTTTCCGGAATGGGCGGTGCGGGATTCGTAGCCTTATGAACCCGATTAGCTTTTCATTTGCTTCGTAGGAGAGGAAGATTTCCTTGCCTCCGCTTGCTGAATAATCTGTGCGCTTGAGCTCTGCGGACTCCGGGGAGAAATTGGCCCTTCCCACCTCCCTGCAGCGGATTTCGTTGGGGATTATTTTCTTTTTCTTAAATGCGCTTTCCACCAGTTCACGCAGGTTGCTTTTTTCCACACCCGCACCGATTAAGCCTGTGGGTATGTCGCGCTGGATCCGCATTACGCGCACCCAGGAGGGAATGTATCTGTAGAATTCCGAGATTACCTCTGCAGCTTCTTTTGCAGAGTAGGGATTGTATTTGCCCTCCTGCATGAGCTTGAAGAGCTGGGTGTTCGGCATTACAAGGGTGGGGTAGATTTTGAGCATGTCCGGCTTGAACCTGGGGTCTGCGAATAGGTTCTTCACCATCTGGATATCCTTTTTCGGGCTTGAGCCCGGAAGCCCTGGCATTATGTGGTATGCAACCTTGAAGCAGGAATCCTTGAGCCAGCGGGTCGCATTCTCCACATCCTTTACTGTGTGGCCCCTGTTTATTTTTTTGTAGATTCGGTCGTCAGGGAACTGGACCCCGAGTTCAACCCGGGTTGCCCCATACTCCAGCATCTCATCTATGTGGGGCTTTTTGCAGATGTCCGGGCGGGTTTCAATCGTGAGGCCGATTACCCGGCTCTTTGCGGATTCGTTGGCTTTCTTTGCCTGTGCAAGGGTGCGCGAAGGCTTCCCATTGAACCCATCGTACATTTTCTTTACGAAGGTGCGCTTGTATGCACGTGGCATGGAAAGGAATGTTCCGCCCATAAGGATTGCTTCGCACTTATCCGTTGGGTGGCCGGTTTCCAGGAAGTGCTTCAGCCTCCCTTCCACCTGCTTAAATGCATCAAAACCGAATTGCCTTGCGCGCAGGGCTGCAGGCTCCTCCCCTGTGTAGCTTTTTGCCGCCTTCCCAGTGAAAGGGCAGTAGATGCAGGAGTGCCTGCAGGAACCCTCGGGCTTGATCATAAGTGCAACAGGAGTAACTCCGGATGCGGTGCGCATCGGGCGCTTCAGGAGGAGTAGGCAGATTTCCCTGGAGGCGTTCTTTGGGAGAAAAGGAAGTATTTCAGAATTCCTGAGGAAATTGGGGAGCTTGAATTTTTTTGAGGCTTCCTGCTTTATTTTGTGGATGTCTGTGCGCCCTTCCAGAAGCTGTGAAACTGCATATTTCGCTGCTTCCTCCCTCATAATCACCACAGGTTGGAAAGAAGACCTACAAGCGCATAAATCGGGGCCTCAATGATCGGGAAAAGCATCGCACCGTTGTTTACCGCCTTGAAATCTGAAAGGAGGTCCGGATAAACATACAGGGTTATTGCCTTGGATTCTGAAACCCTGGAAGATGCAGAGGATTCCACGGTTATCAGGGTTGAGTATGTTTCCTCCTCAAACCCTGCAACTTCATAGGTAATTGTCTTGCTGCTTTTTGGGGGGATGTAAAGGAGCTTGGTGAATTCCCATTTGGAAACCCCTTCAGCAGTAACTTTGAACGTGTCGCCTGCATTCCCGCGGTTGTTGATGGTTATCTGGAAGCGTGCAGGCTGCCCGATTCCTGTGCTTTTCTCTTTGGGATAAACAGAAATATCCATTACCTCCTCGCTTATTTTCACGCGCAGGTAGAATGTGATTGTTCCAAGCTGCTCCCCATCTCCTTCATCTTCAACAATTACCGGGATTGTGTAGATTCCCTCTTCTGTGTAGGGGTCTGCGGTTATTTTTACCTGGAGCGGATCCCCGTAAAGCTTGCTCGGGGTTGAGGTCCAGCCTTGCGGAGGATCAGATATGTATGCGCGGTCGTAATTGCCGCCTATTCCATGGATTCCTCCCTCATACACCTTGGGGTGTAGCTGGATTTCCATTGTTTGCCCGGGACCCATAGTTCCCATGTCTATGGTTTCCCCTTCGGAAATATCAGTGAGCACCGGCTCAACCATCTGCAAAGAAAACAATGACCCCGTCAGGAGGACGAGGCATATCAGCCATCTCATGATGTAATTTTGCTTATTATCAATATAAAGTTATCCCCTCCAAAACAGAAAAAGATGGATGAGAAGAAAATCAACAGCCTGGTAAGGGTATTCCTCCTTTGGAGCCTGGGGATAGCCCTGGGAAGCGCCATGCTTTACCCCTACCTGCTGGGAATCGGGTTTTCCACTCTGGATATCCTTGTATTTTTCTCTATTTCGTACCTGGTGCCTTCCATATTCCTTCTGTTTACAGGGAAGATGAATGCGGAAAGGGTGCTCCTCTGGGGGCTCCTTGCAACCGGCCTGGGGTACCTGCTGCTGGGGATTTTTGGGGGATACACCGGGCTTGCAGCCCTGATCGTTCTGGGTGGAATGGCATTTGCGTTCTTCTGGACCCCGTTCAATGCGCTCTGGTTTGAGGAGGGGAAGTGGGGAAATGCATTCCAGGGCGCGGTCTATTACGGGATAATGGTGGTAATCGGAATACTCGGGCCTGTCTTGGGAGGGATAATTGTAGACTATTTTGGGTACCTTGCTGTTTTTGCGCTTGCGGGAATCGTGATGGGGATTGCGGGCCTGGTTTCAAGGAAGCTGGGGAAAGGGAAGGAGGTTTTGCTGGGGGCAAAAAAGGGGCTGGAAGCGGTCTCCGGATTCAAGAGCCTTCTCTTCTTTGAAGCTTCTGCGATGTTCGGGTTCCAGGTGCTTACTTTTGTGGTTACGCTTGAGTATTTCACAAAGCCGCTGGATTATGGGATTTTCATTACTGTTACTGCACTTATTGCGGTTCTGCTCTCGCTTCTTTTTGCGAAACTATCCGATGAGCAAAAAAGGAGGAGGGAATTTCTGGTGCTCTCCTCTATTGGGCTGGGGGTTTCGCTTGTGCTTGCCGCGTTTGCATTTGAGCTTTGGCTCTGGTTTTCAGCAATGGTTGTGGTGGGATTCTTCAAGGGAGTGTTCTCCCCATTTCCCCTTGCACTTTTGCTGGACAAGAAAAAGGATTTGCGTGCTGCAATGTACGGGAGGGAGCTCGTATTCAATTCAAGCAGGTTCATTGCAGCGGTGGTTTCCGTTGGGCTGTACCTCCTTACCGGAAGCGTGAGGATTCCGCTCATATTTACAGGATTGTGCGCAATTGCATTTGCAATAGTGTTTGAGTTCTCGAAGAGAAAGAAGCTGGATGTAAAGTGAATTAGTACTCTATCCCAAAGTGCGTGTACCTGGGCTCTGCTTCCCTGTCGAAGCCGACTACCTGCACTTTCTCCACGGAAATTGATTTAAAGCGCGAATGCTCCCCTGCTTCAATTACGTTTAGAAAATCCCGGTAAGCCTTCTCGGTTTCCGATTCGCATTCTATTTCCACCTCCCCATCAGGAAGGTTTTTTACCCAGCCGTTGATGCCTAGGTTTGTTGCTGCTTCCTGCACAAACCATCTAAAGTTGACCCCTTGCACAACGCCACTCACCATCAAACGCGCGCGCATAACCATTTCTATTTCACCTTTACTGTGATTCCGGAGTTTGTCATCTCCAGCGGGAACCTCTTCATGATGGGGTTTGCCCCTTTCATCTTGAGCACTTCAATTCCCCTCTTCCTCTCTTCCCCTTTTCCGATGCGGTAGTTCATATGTATCCACCCGTCGGAAAGCGCCTCGATACCATAGTTTGTGCGGGGGAGGGTGCTGCTGGGGGTGGGAGAGTCCTCTGCAACAATCATCGTAGTTGTTTTCCACTTTCGGACATTGCCGATGAATTCAAGGAAGCCCTTCTTTCTTTCATCCTGGTCTGAGAAGAGGAGTGCGATTGGCATTATTGAATCAATTACAAGGCGGGTAACACCCATTGTTTCAATGAGTTCTCCTATTGCGCTGTTCTGGCTGAGGAACTGGTCTACTTCATGAGGAGGGTAGTCCAGGAAAAGGAGCTGCTTTGAGCGCTCAAGCTCTTCCAG
>JAQBFN010000042.1:0-50152 GCA_032123335.1 Microcaldota archaeon | reverse complement strand
AATTCATTGTTATCCAGGTATTTGTCCCCATTCTCTATTTGTTCATAACCAACACCCGAAGAAGAAAGCGTGTTAAGAACTTCATCGTCTACTGTGCCATACACCAGAACAGAACCTGAAGCTTTGGAAGAGAGGAAATTCGAGACTTCTCCCGCATTTTTCTTTGTTGCAAAAATTACATATGAGCCGGAATGCTTTGCATACGGAAAGAGAACTACCAAGTTGTAGCTATATGCCGGATCAGATATGATGAATGAGCTTGTTCCTGATTTTTCTGCGAGCTCAAGATTGAAGGAAAAGGGATCCGAAGAAACCATTCTTTCAGAAATGGTTGCACCGTTGTTCTGGAGGGCACTTTGGTAGCTTGCATGGATGGGAACTGTTTCTGACTCCATTAGGAGTATCTCGGTGGGCCCCACCTGCAGCACTGCCATCTGCAGGTTTGTGCTGGGATACACATAGTCTACTGTGTCCCCGACTACGTTTGCATAAAATGCTGCAGAAGCAACATCGCGGTAATCCGCTGAGTTAACAACTACATGGGCTGCGCTGGAAAGTGCGCATAAGAAAACCAATAGACCTAGGAATAATGTATACCTCCCCATGGATAGGCTTTCTAAGGAAAGTAATATAAATATAGTCAGAAGGGAGAACGAGAGCAGGAATTTAAAGGTTCTGAGGCTAAATTGAATAATGGAAGAAGAGGCAGCAGAGGCGAGCATCGAAGAGTTCGAAGAAGCCGGAAAGATGGGGGCACGCATACGGGAAGAAAGCAAGCAGCTCATAAATATCGGGGAAGGGCTTCTGGACATAGCAGAAACAATAGAGGGGATGATACAGGAGGAAGGGGGAGAGCCCGCATTCCCGGTGAATGTTTCTATTAATGAGATTGCTGCGCATTACACACCGGAATTCGGGGACAAGTCAGTAGTCGGGGAGAGGGATGTTGTAAAGATTGATTTGGGGGTTGAGATTAATGGGGCAATCTCAGATACTGCTTATACAATAGATTTGAGCGGGGAGAATGGGAAGTTGGTGGAAGCTTCTGAGAAGGCCCTGGAAAGCGCAATAGGGGTAATGAAAGCTGGAGTAACTATTGGGGAGGTTGGGGGAGCAATAGAGGCGAAGATAAAGGAGTATGGATTCAAGCCGGTTGCGAACCTGACCGGGCACAGGATAAGCACAGGATTGCTGCACACTGGAATAGATGTGCCTTCGATAAAAACTGATGATCCCTATCAGTTGCAAGCAGGGGAGATATACGCGATAGAGCCATTTGCAACAAACGGAAAGGGATTTGTTTCTGATACGGACCAGGTGGAGATATTCAGCCTCTACATGCCGGGAAGGCTGAGGCTGAGGGAGTCCAGGAAACTCCTGAACCACATAATCTCTAATTACGGGATGCTGCCTTTTGCAGAAAGGTGGCTTTTGAAGGATTTCAAGTCAAAGCTTCTTTTGAAAAATGCGCTGAAGGAGATGCTCAGGATGCAGGTAATCAAGGCTTACCCAGTGCTTAAGGAAGCGGGAAACGGACTGGTTTCCCAGACTGAGCATACAATACTCATAGAAGAGGATGGGGCAAGGGTGCTCACTAAATAGATTATTTCTCCCTTGAATATCTTGGGGGGTTTTCCGGCTCTTCACCTTCAGGCAGAGCCCCTTCTTCGGGGGGAACCTCGAACTCCCGCCTCTTCTCGCTCTCGTGCTTCCACCAGAAGTAAAGGAAAACCAGGAACTGGACTAGTGCAACATTCATCATGAAGCAGGGTTCAAGAATCCATATTCCCGGAAGCGCGAGTAGTAATGGGATTGCGGATACCAGCACCCTCCTGGACTGGGTAAGGTCTTTCTTCCATTGGATAAGCCTCCAGTTTGCAAGGAACAGTATGAAGATGAAGAGCCATGGGATGAACATGTCCGGGAAGCTAAATATATTAAGGAATAATGGGAACCGGCAAACGGGGCCTTCTGCATCATAGCCTACGACAAGCTTGATAATGCCTCCACCTATGAGGCCATCAGGGTCGTACGTGCCGCCTCCCACAAAGCGATTATTTTCGTAGATGCGTATTGGGATGTAGTATGTTCCAGGCTCATAGTCCGAAGGAACGGAAATAAAGAGGAGGGCTTCCTTGGATTCCCCTACCTTGATGGGGGTGGGGGTGGTAAGCACTGCGAAGAGCCCTTCCTGGGGGCCTTCAAGTTGTATGTCTAGTGCATAGACGTATGATGTTCCATTGCCCACGTTTGTGAGGTTCAGGGTGAAGAAGTCCTGTTCACCAACCATCACTCCGAGCACTTCCTCCTCGATTTCAATCCAGGGCTTGTTTATTTCCAGGTAAATATTGGCTGAGGTTGAGAGCATTAAGCTTGGACCATCCTGGTTTTTTCCTACGCATTGGATCATGCCCTGGTAGTCCCCGTCATAGTCCAGGATTTCGGTTGGGGGCATCTCCACAATTATCTTGCCACTAATTGTTGAATTCCTTGGGATTGATGTGCTTTCCAGCTCAACGCGCGTGTACTCTGAAAAGTCTGCGTTTATGAAGCAGTTTACGTCTTCAAGCGGAGTGGAGGAATACAAGGTAAAATCGGCTTCGCCTGGGAGAGGGTAATTGATTATTATCCAGATGTCTTCGGGATTTATGGAGAAAAACTCGTATGCGGGGGGAACATAAGGCGGGGGCTCAACAGGCACTTCAGGGGGAATCCCTATGGGGGGGCCTCCGGGGCCGCTCGGGAGCGGGGGCACCGGGGGTTCACTCTGGACATAAAAAATAACAGAATCAACTCCCACTTGCCCTGTGGTATCATTTGCATAAAGGAAAAGGGTATGCGAACCATCCCCTACATTAAGGATATATGGAATTGTGCAGTCAGGCATGTTTACCGTCTGCCCATCAAGCACATACCAGCAGGAAGCTATCGGGAAATAAGAGTATATTGTGTAGGTAAAGGGAATTTGCCCTGAAGTATAGGTTATGGGCTGGGGAGAAAGGATCTCCACTATCGGGGTAAAGTTTCCGGGCCCTATCCCGTTTATGTGGATTACGTAGGCCCCAGTATAGCTCCCAAGTGAAAGCAGGACCGGATCATTGATTGATGTTATCGCAGTGTCAAGTGTTTCAAGCACATTGTTTGGAAGGATTCCGACCACAAGGTAATCCACATCGGGAACAATCGGTGCTCCCCCATCATCAAGGGCAGCAGTTACAGTTATATTCAGGGTATTGCCAACCTGGGTTTCAGTAATTGTGTAATTCCCTATAAGCCAGCCATTTTCAGGAATCAACTTCACCCTTTCAGGGTTTGAAAGGTCTTGGGAATCAGAAATAAAGACGAATGGAATGGAGGGATACCATGCCTTGAAGCTTGAAAGGTCAAGGGGAAGATATACGCAATTGATTGGGGGAACGGAAGTTATCTGGAGCGGGTAGTGAGTTATTTCAATGTAATCCCCAGGGTTTGTGCCGTCCGCATAGGCCATGGAAACCCATTTATTCTGGAGCTCGGCCGCAGTATCTGCGCAGAGCCTTAGTTCTGCATCCGGATTTTCTAAAGAATTGTCTGTATAGGAAAAGGATGCATCGTCATAAACAAGGGCCATTATGGTGTGGTCACTGGCATTAACGATGTATGGATAATAGTAGGAGAAGGAAAACGAAAACAACACTAAAAGAAATAAAAGGGCTTTCTTCATCTAGGGCACCACCAGCTTCTTGGTGATGGAGTAAACCTCATACATCCAGTCATAGATATCGAAGACATAGCTGTTCTTGTTGATTATTTCCTTGTCGTTTACCCAGCCAGGGTCGACACAATTCCGGTTGGGTACAAGCAAGGGGTAGTTGGAAGTAGTTGTTCCATTATAAGCAAACGAAAGCTGGGTGGCGCCATTGTAGCCATGCACTATGATTGTATAATCTCCAATTATTGGAGTAAGATTGATTGGGGAGGCCGGGGCATAGTATTTGTTGCAGGTGGGGATTAGGGCGATGGAAAGGTGGCCTGAAGAATTCCCGGTTGCGGTTCCCACTGAAGCGCTGCTCATCCCCTGGGTGCCAGCGTTCCAAACCTGAATGGGAACGAAAGGATTCAGCCCGTTGGTTTCAATTATCTCGTACCTTGCGTTTGGCACGCTGTCCCCGTTGGAATTGTTTATGTAAAATGTTACATTGTAGGGGCGGCCCCATTCAGGGAACTCATTGGTGTAGTTGCCATCTATCCATACGTGGAGATACCATACCGGGCTTATCGTTATGGAGCTTGTTGCGTAATTGTCCAGTTTGGAGCATTCCGCAATCTGGTTTGTGGAATCTGCATATGCGCTTAGGGGAACTGTTTCTGAGAGCCCGGTTGCATTGAAAATATAATTCCTGGTGGTTGAGCCCCCATTTGCGGCAAGGTCTTCGGTTATGACATAGTTAACGCTGTCCGTATAGGAGCCGGAAACATTGAACTGGAGGGTGAAATCCGTTGTAACGTTAACGTTTCCTATGTTGGTAACAGTTATTGTTACGTTGCTGGTGCCTCCATACGGAATCGAACCTGGGTTGGGGGTGATCGTGGTTATAAGATTTGCGCCAATGCAGATGTATTGCCCAAGACCATCTACAACTACATAGCGGTGGTGGACATTCTGGTCGTTTATTGTGCCTACCACAGAAAGATCTGCGGGAAGGTCTGCAGTTGAGTTCGCGATTACTGCGTCATCACATTCATTCCCGAAATCATCATCACAGAGGGCAATTAGCATGCTTCTTCCGGTGGAAGAGTTAAGGCCCCACTCTGAATCACCCGGACCACGGGTAACTGCACCCAGCTCTGTCTGGAAGGTGATTGAGTTTATGTTTACGGTGACATCTCCGGTTGCCTGGGTAAAGAATGGTACTGGAGTGAGCCCATAGCTCCCCAACAGCCAGCCATCAGAATAATTTACCGGGACAAGGTCGGGGGAGCCTGTTCCATCCGAATTATCAGAAATGAGAGCATGGATTCTGCCAGGGAAAGCTGAAACGAATACGGGTGGAGTGCGGGTAAAATCACGGAACTGTGAAAATGCAAAAGAGTCGACGGGAGTGTAATAGCAGGGACCGGAACCCAAGGAGGTATGCACAAGAGTGCTGGTGGAGCCTGCAGTGAGGTTTTTGCTGATGGGAACCATCACCCAGATGCCGCTTACGTTGGCAGTGTAGGCGGCGGCAACGTATTTCTGGCCTTCATTGCATAGCTCCAGTGCGAAATCGGGGTTGTTGCCGAATGTGTCCACATACACCTTGAAGGCGGCAGAGGATTCAACATTTGTAGTTACGTTGCTTGCATCCACTATGCTTGCGGATGCGAAAAGGAGGGGAAGGCAAAACAGTAATATTGCTATTTTTTTCATTATCACACCGTTGATATGGACTTTCCAATGTTGGAAAGCACCTGATTGATGTTCTGTAGCGCAGAAGCTATTAAAGCGTTTGTAGCAGCGTCCATGTCCGCTTCTGCTGGCGTTGGGGGCTCTATGAAGGAATCCACTGTGAATGTGAGGTTTGCTACGTTTGTGCCATACTCAACAAAGATTGTGAGGTTTGCATTGTTGTTGTAGCGGGTCGGGATAAGGATGAATGTTTCGTTGCTTGGGAACGGACCCGTGTCGTTGTAAAGAAGCTTGTCGGGCTGGAGAGGGACGAAAATTATGAAGCCATCTGTTTCCTGGACTGTGAGATTGGCAGTTACAGGATTGCCTGCGTCAGTAACGGTTATATTGAATATGTTTGGGGCTCCTGCCTTGAGTGTGGGGGAGCCCGTAACCGCGCCTGCGGTGGTTACGTTTACGGATGCGTCACGGTACTTGCCCGCATAAATCCAGCTGCTTGCGATGGTTGCAAGCTGGTTCATGTTCTGCACTGAGGACTTTACCTGGCTTTCATATGCGGGGTTCACAAGGGAGGTGCGGTAGGTAGGGGTGAGTGCATTGTATGTAGCAATTGAAAGATTTAGCCTGCAGTATGAAGGGCTTGTTACAACTGCATATGCTTCATAGCCATAGGAATCCGGAACGTTGTAACGGGTAGGGGAAAGCGCATAGATTGCCTGCCCCGCGGCATTGGTCTCCATTACCCCTATGCCTGAGTAGCTCCTTCCCGGGTAAAGATTGGGGTAAAGGAGGTTGCGCCCGTTTACCTCTACTACATGGACTCTTGCATGGTCAATGGGAGTAGTGGAGTTTTCATGGGTAACCAAGAACTCCACATCGTAGGGAACTGCGGTTTTTGGGAAAACATCTGTCTGCACTCCGTCAATCCAGACAGTTATTTCACACTCATCAGGATATACATAGAAAAGGTAGTGGTCTTGTTTGGGGACCATGTACTGGAAATCGAAATATGTACTGTTGTAGCCAAGAACGCTGGAAATGTTGGTAACGAAGATGGGTTCTACGTGCGTGCCATTGTCGAATTTTAGCACCCCTAGGAAAGAATTGTTCTGGAGATAGATGTACGCACAGGAGTAGGTTAGCGAACCGACCTGGCAGGGGGCAGTTATGAATGGGGCTGCAAAGGTTCCGAGCGGGCTGTCTGAGAAGGAGGAGAAGTTAAGGCCACTGAAGGCACTGAAGATGCTGAACATGCCTGTTGAGTTAAAATCTGCTGCAACCGGAGAATAGACATCAGAAAGGTAGGGTTTGGTGCTTATGCGGTTGGAAACAACAATCATTGGTTCATTGTAGTATGTGCCATTGGGATAATTTGTATAGAAAAGGTCGGGTGGTCCCACGGTTTGGTTGGAAATGGCTTCATTGGGGTCTGCGGGTGAGAGGGGGTCCATCCATCCTACTATTCCGGACCAATAGCGGGTTAATTCCTGCCCGCCCAAATCCGTATAAGAAACATTGCCGCCTTCGATACTTACATCGTCTGCAAGGGACAGGGTGGTCGCTAAGAGGAGCGCCAGCAGGAGGTTCCTCATGGGGCTTATAACGACCGTATATTTTATAAATAAAGAGTGTTCCTACTACTAAGAGAGATGACCAAAGGTGTATGATTATGGGTTCTAAAGCGATTCTGGTGCCAAAGAAAAAGGCAAAGAAAGGGGAACTTGATCTTGGGAATGAAAGGCAGGTTGCAGTCAATACAGTTACTGAAAAGCTCTATGAGCAATACTGCGGGATGGAGAGTACATTTCAAAATTCAATGGGGAATTCTCTGTTTGCCCTGGAACAGAAAGCTGCAGAAGAGATTGCGGCAATTGACCCAAAGGACGAGAAGGCTCTGAATAAAATGAAGGAGATACTGGATAACTTTTACGATGCTGTTGACAAAGATTTCAAGTTCCTGGTTGGAGAGTACAACGTGAAGTATAGCAAAAAAACATTGAAAGACATACAGGGCAGTGGAGAAGAAGGGGGGGACTACAAGATACTGGACCACGAAAAAATAAAACAACGGATGAGCACGGCTGCCTCTGAAGGAATAAGCGCGGTCCTTATCACCGCAAAAACAATTGACAAAAAAATGAAGACGGGGGCTGCAGATGTAAAAACTACGGAGCCCGTCAAAATGGGTTATGGGACTCCTAGCTCAGAGTCATTTGATAGGAATTTGGTGAGTGAAGTAAGCGAAGCGCTTTCTAGCCCATTGAAAGAGCGAGGGATGAGCATTAAGACCAAGGATATCACCGAGTTTACTTCTAAGAAGGGCATCATGCTTGCTGCACTTAAAGATAAAACCGACTTCCAAACATAATGTTCATGAAAAAAACAATTTCAGAACGTTATAAGGAACGCTTTCCTGGGCCGACTTCGGTTCAAAAGAAGGCGATTCCGCTTATTCTTTCCAAAAAAAATACCCTGGTGGTTGCTCCCATTAGCAGTGAAAAACTGGAACGTGCGTTAGAGCTCGATAACGTCCCCATTTGCAGGGGCAACTGCATCAAAGCCCATGTGGATGAGCTCGTTTGCAAATGCAATGGTGTTGTCTCCGTGGTTGAGGATTACTTTTTCAGGGTTGGTTTTCTTTACGAAATCAATCAGGCCTGTGCGGCCAACGTGGGCACTGAAATCAAGGTATTCTGCAGGGACTGAAACATCCAGTTCATAGCCATCTATCATGACCTTATTTTGGTTGAGGATTCTCCATCCGTTTGTGCCTTCAACATTGTATCCTGTGAAGATAAGTTTGGAGTTGGGGCTGAGGTTTTGGAGGTAGCTTAAAGCCGGGCCGCCATCCATCATCCCTGCGGTGGAAACAATTACGCTGGGCTCGTTTGTAGCATCCCTGCGGTCCCTTGAACTTCCTACAAATATTGTCTCATGGGCGGCCTCTCTGAAGGTTTTTGGGTCCTTTATGTAGTCATCGTGGTTGAGGTACATGTTGGTTACTGCCTTGGACATTCCATCCAGGAATATGGGGATTCCGCGCAGGTTGGCATGCAGGATGGAGATTAGTTCCTGGGAGCGGCCTACTGCAAATGCAGGGAGCAGAACTGAGCCGCCTTCATCGATTGTTTCCTCTATTTTGTGGATTAGCTGCTTTTCAGAATCTTCCCTTTCGGGGTGCTCCCGGTTGCTGTAGGTGCTTTCAAGAATCAGGTAATCCACATCATCCGGGGTAATCGCGCCTTTGTGCATGCGTGTGTCGCTTTTCTTGAAATCTCCGGAGTAAAGGAGGGTTTTGCCTTGGTATTTTGCCTTTATCATGGCTGAGCCAAGGATGTGGCCTGCATCATGCAATGAGTAGTCTGTTTTCCCAAGGGCCAGGGTCTGCTCATAAACCAAAGGAGTATACCTGTTCTCTGCGCGGTTGATGTGCATTTCCTGGTAAGGTGCATCCTCACCCATTATCTTGAGGGAGTCTGCCCAGAGAAGGGAAGCGATTTCCCTTGTGGGCGGGGTGCCGAACCAATGGACCGGTGGGCGAGTGTACAGTTCGGGTATGAAGCCGCTGTGGTCCAGGTGGGCATGGGAAAGAATCATTGCATCTATGTTCTCCTGGTAAGGGAAGGGAGTCATTTCCTGCTTGGTTGCTTTATGGGTTGAGTGGATTTTAAGGCCGTAATCAAAGAGGGTGCGCTGGTCTGTTTCTACCATGAAACAGCTTCTGCCCACCTCCTGGCCGGCCCCTAGGCACTTGATTCTCATGGGAGGGATATCCGTGAAAAAGGATTAATATGTGTGGGTTGACAGACGGCGTATGTAACCATGGTTACACAAACTCCCTACGGGCACCCCTCCCAATATCCTACGTAGGCTGGGCCACCGGCGACTTTAAATTAATTATAGGATTAAGCTGGGTTATGGTGAAGAAAGCCGCCCTTCCTGAATTCAGGATGCTCCAGAAATATGGCATCCATCCGCTTCCCCATGGAATGGCAAAAACACCGGCGCAGGCACTGAAAATTGCTGAAGAGATAGGATATCCTGTTGTACTGAAAGTTGTTTCTCCGGAGATTTCGCATAAAACTGATTTTGGGGGAGTGAAAATAGACATAAGGGATGGAAAGAGACTGGTTCATGCATATGAAGATATTATGGAAGGCGCAGGAAAGCACAGGGTAACCGGGGTGCTTGTGCAGAAGATGGCCAGGAAAGGGATTGAGCTGATTATCGGGGGGAAAAAGGACCCGCAATTTGGGCACATGATTATCTTTGGGATGGGAGGCGTATACGTTGAAGTGTTCAAGGACGTGACTGCGCGCATCTGCCCCATAACCAAGCAGGATGTTATGGAGATGATTGATGAGCTGCAGACGCACCCGCTGCTTACCGGGGTAAGGGGAATGCGGCCAATAAACATGAAGGAACTCTATTCCCTGATGGTGAAGACCTCCAAAATGATAGTGAAAGAAGATATGAAAGAGCTGGACCTGAACCCCGTAATCTTTGATGAGAAGGGGTATGATATTGTTGATGTGAGGTTCCGAAAATGAGGAAAGACATTGCAAATCTCAAGTATGTTTTCAACCCGAAATCAATTGCAATTATCGGGGCCTCGGACAACCCGGCAAAGCTGGGGAATGTGATACTCAAAAATCTTGTTGATGGGGGGTATGAAGGAGAGATTTACCCGATTAATCCAAAATACACGGAATTATTGGGGCTGAAATGCCACCCAAATATCAAAAAGATAAAAGGAAAGGTGGACCTTGCAATTTTTGCGGTGCCCTCCAAGATAGTTCCTGCGATTGCAGACGACTGTGGAAAGAATGGCGTGAAAGGAATTGTTGTCCTGTCTGCAGGTTTTGGGGAAGTCGGAAACGTTGAGCTGGAGGAAAAACTGAAGAAAGTTGTGCTTAAGTACAACATGGCAATGATCGGGCCAAACTGCCTTGGGGTAATGAACCCTGAGAAGAGGGTGGATAGTATTTTCTTCCCGTTCTACAAATTCGGGCGACCGAAGGTTGGGGAAATCTCGCTTATCACCCAGAGCGGGGCGGTTGGCTCCTGCATTGCGGACCTTGCTGCATATTACGGGGTTGGGTTTGCGAAATTTGCTTCCTACGGAAACGGGACTACAATAAATGATGCGGACCTTCTTGAGTATTTTGGCGCAGACCCGAAAACAGAGCAGATCCTCCTTTATCTGGAAGGAACCAAAGATGGGGCGAAACTGCTGGAAATGCTGGAGAAGATAAATAAGAAGAAGCCTGTGATTGTGCTGAAGGCAGGGAAGAGCAAGGCAGCGGGGGAAGCTGCAATGTCACATACAGGTAACCTTGCAGGGAACTACATGGCATACCAGGCAGCATTCAGGCAGAGCAAGGCAATTGAAGTGGATTCTGTTGTGGATTTGTTCTATGTTGCGAATATGTTCAGCCAGGCGCGGCCTAAGGGAAAGAAGGTTGCGGTGCTTACGGATGGAGGCGGGCTGGGTGTGCTTACTGCAGATTCGCTGGAAGAGGAGGGGCTTGAGGTTGTAAAATTCAATAAGGAAACAACAAAGAAGCTGAAGAAGGTGCTTCCGGAGTATGTGAATGTTGTGAATCCTTTGGATATTGTTGCTGATTCTGGAACGGATACATATCGAAAATCACTGAGAATCCTTATGGAGGACAAGGAAATTGATTCTATTATTGTAATTATCCTTTTCCAGGCTCCGGCTGTTGATTCAAGAATAATAGATATATTAGTGAAGGAATCAGACAAGAAGAAAAAACCGATTATTGTTGTTGCTGTGGGGGGAGAATACACGAAAGAGAACAGGAGGGTGCTGGACAGCTATGGAATTCCTACCTATGGGTCGCCTTCTTCTGCTGTAAAAACATTGAAGAGGTTTACTGAGTATTCACTTTTTCTTAAGAACAAGAAATAGGTGGTCCTTCTCAAAGGGTTCCAAGCTTATTTCCTCAATTAGCTCAAGCTCAGATGAAAGCTCTTCCTTTACCTGCCTGTATGTTTCTTCAGGTTTCTGGGTAACATCTATGCACTGTGACTTGATTGCAATCATTGCATGGCCGCCTTCTTTCAGGAATGCGCGGCAGTTCTTGAGGAGAATATCTGCCTGCTCTGGGGATGCAACATCCTCATATACAATGTCAACTTCCCCAACCTCATTGTAGGTCTGGGGCTGGCGCGCATCTGCAAGAATCGGAAGCAGGTTTTCGCGTTTTTCGCACAAACGAAGGAGGTTTTTCATGGAATGTGCGGAGACCTCAACTGCATACAGACCGCCATCAGTAAGAATATCGGAAACATGGGAGGGGGTCGTGCCTGTGGAAGCTCCAAGGTAAAGAACCACAGAATCGTGCTTGATCGGGTTGTTTTTCAAGCCTTTCTTGATTGCGGCGCAGAGCTTGCTCCTGTTTGGATTCCAGGCGCGGTATTCTTTTCCTTCTACGCGAATCAGATTCTCTCCATAAACCTTGAAGCCGGGAACCATATTTCGAGTAAGGATGCGGCCTTCGTGCTCGAAAACATTGTCGAAAATCATTTTCATGGAAATACCTTAAATAAAGAAGAAAATTAAAGGTGGGGCTTCCTGAACGCCTTCATTGGGAAGAGCTCCTCCGCCTTATCTTCAGAAAGGAAATCAAGCGCTGAGCTGCAGGTCGGGCACTTGAACCCGAAATCAGCTGCAGAAACAAATTCATGGATGCTTGCGCCTCCGCAGCTGGGGCAGAAATAGTATTCCCCTCTGCTGAAATCCTGGTTGCGGCGCTCTTCATCAATCCGTTCATTGACCCAGCCCTTCATCTTGTCAACATTCAGGCACCAGAAATACGAAAACCATCCGGTTTCGGAATCCTTGTGGCGGGTATACTCCACAATGCCTAAAGAATGGAGTTTGTTCAGGGTTGCGCGCACATCGCTGATTTTTATCTTGAGCTTCTTGCACATGTCTTCATCGCTGGAATTGTTGGAAAAGCCGCGCACAAGTTCGAGTGCGTGCTCGCCCCCAGACTCAACGATGAGGTGGCGCGCATAGGAATCAGAAAGGAGCTTGCGGATTTCAGCGCGGTTGAGCTCTTTTTCTGCTGGGGGGGCCTTTGCTTTCTTTTCCTTTATTTTTGGCTTCAGGGCATTCTTGGGAGTGGCTGCCACCTTCACCAATTTCTTTTTTGCAACTTTCTTTTTTACCAGTTTCTTTTTGGGCTTCGTTGCTTTCTTTTTTGTGACCTTGTTCCGGGCTGCCATTTTCCTTGCTGTTTTTTTCTTTATTGCCTTCTTTGCAACGTTCGGTTTAGCAACGTTCTTTGCGGTTTTTGTCGCTACTTTATTTATTGCCCGCTTTGCAACCGCTTTCCGGATTGCCTTCCTTGCAATTGACTTCTTGAGCTTCTTTTTAGGCTTAGCTTTACTTTTAGAAGGCGTTTTCGTTGAGGATTTTTTTGCCTTTTTCTGTACTTTTTTCTTCATCTGCTTTCTCGGCATCAGGACCACCATAGGAGTAGATCTAATTAGGGGTAAATCAGGTATTTAAAGGTTTTTGAAGTGGGGCGAGGCAAAGGGTTTTATTTAGATATGTCCCCTCACCGGAAACCTGGGCTGAAAGATATTTTAAGCTGGAAACCGAAAAGGAAGCGGGAGCGGGAAATGAAGCCTGATAATTATTGCGTAACCTGCAAAGGAACCAAGAACCTGTGCGGCCTTGGCTACTGCCCGGTTTTGAAGAAGATACAAGCTCAGCACAGGTTCAGCGGGGAAATAAAGCAGGATGTGTTTGGGGCTTCAAACGAAGCATTTGTGGGGTCATCGAATTACCCGAATGTCTCCTGGGGGCCCGTGCTTTCGCTGGAAACCCACAAAGGGATGCGGGACATTTACGAAGAGGGATATGACAAAGTCATTGAATACCGGGCAGCGATGGTAAAGGGACGGAGGTTTGGGGGGATACGGCCCCACAAACGGAGCGTGGAGGAAACACAGGAAGCTGCCCTTTCAGTAAAACCCGTAGATATTGAAATCAATTTTTCAAGGAAGCCAAGGTATGATATGAGGTTTTCTTCGGTTGTCCAGCCCACTGGGGCATCTGCACCAATGAGGAGGGTGAGGATATGCGACAACCCAAAGATACCCAAGAAAGTGGATGAGCTGATTGAAGAGGGAAGGAAGGCGAGGGATACTGCCATTGAGCTGTATGGCAGGGGGCTGGACAACTACTACATTACAAACGTGCTTTCTGTGGGGAAGCTGGGGGTTCTTGAAAACCGGATTATGGTGCCTACGCGGTGGAGCATAACCACAACCGACGATATGCTGGGAAAGCACCTTATGGAAAGGGTGAGGGAATACAAGCAGCTAAACAAGGTGTGGGTTTTCAGCCACGAATCCTTCTCGAACCATTATGAAATACTGGTTATCCCGGGAGCATGGGAATTTGAGAATTTTGAGGCCTGGTGCCCGAAAACAATCTGGAACCTGGTGGGGAGCGAAGCAAGAGTAAGTGGAGAGTACGAACCATTTCACGGAAGGAGCAAATATGCAGTGTCCCAGGCAGGGGCGTATTATGCAGTAAGGCTGGCTGTGCTGGAATTCCTGGAAAGGATACGGAGGCAGGGAAGGGTTGTTGCGATAAGGGAGGTTTATGAAGGATACCAGGTTCCTGTGGGGGTTTTCCAGGTAAGGGAAAACGCACGGGATGCTATGGAGAACCCGCAGATGTATTCTTCAGTGAAAGAGGCGGTGGATGAGGTTGCGGGAAGGCTGAGACTGCCTGTTTCTGATTACACAAAGCGCAGCCGGGTTATAGGGCAGAAGAATTTGCTTGAGTTTATGTAACCATGGTTACACAAAACCTGCGAACGCGCGCACGCAATATTATAAATTTAGGCGCAGAGTAAACGCAACATTGGTGGGATTAATGCGAAGAATTGAAGTCAAGCCAAAGGGCAGTTTGCGGGAGCCTGCCTCGTATCCTCTCAAAAAAGAAATAGAAAACCTGTTCAAAGTAGACGTTGCAGACCTCATGATTACAAAGGCATACACTATAGATGCGGAGCTAAGTGATGAAGACCTGGGCAAGCTGGGCAAAGAGCTCTTCGCAGACAAAATAGCTGAGGAATACACGTTCTCAGAACCCGCATACCCAAACATGTGGAGGGTGGAGGTGGGGCTTCTCCCAGGGATGACAGACAATGTAGGCCGGACTGCTGGAGGAGCAGTTTCAGACATAGTGGGCCAGGAATACCCCGTATACTACTCGCGTGTATTTTACATCGATGCAGATTTTGAAGATGAGGATGTGCTGGATGAGCTTGCTGACAAGCTATTGGCGAACAAAGTAATAGAGCGCTGGAGGATTTACGGCCCAAAGGACAGCAAATTCGAGCCCTTCCCTGCAAAGGTTGATCTGGACCACACTCCCACAGTGGAAAAGATAAACCTGGATATCGGTGCCGAGGCACTTGGGAAAATGAGCAAAGAGCGCCTCCTCGCGCTTTCCGTAGAAGAGATGGAAGGCATAAAGGAATATTACAAACAAGGTGCTGTTCTTGAGCACCGCAAAAAAGTGGGATTGGACGGCAAGGCAACGGATGTTGAGCTGGAAGCCCTTGCCCAGTCCTGGAGCGAACACTGCAAGCACAAAATCTTCAATGCGGATATTGAATATTCTGAAAACGGGGAAGTTGTAGAGGAGATAAAATCCATTTTCAAAACGTATGTGCAGGGGGCAACAGAAAAAGCAATGAAGCCATATGTGATTTCAGTATTCAAAGACAATGGAGGAATAATCAAGTTCAACCTGGACCACGATATTGCAGTAAAAGTTGAAACGCACAACGCGCCAACTGCACTCGACCCCTATGGGGGGGCAATAACAGGCATCCTGGGGGTGAACCGGGATGTGCTCGGGACCGGGCTTGGTGCAAAACCAATTGCAAACATGGACATGCTCTGCTTCGGGTACCTGGACGAAACAGAAATCCCTGAAGGGGTGATGCACCCAAAGAGAATTGCAACCGGAGTAATCAGGGGAATCCGGGACGGGGGAAACCCCGTAGGAATCCCCACAGTAAACGGATCCGTTGTTTTTGAGAAATGCTACACCGCAAGGCCCCTTGTTTATGCAGGCACTGTAGGAATAATGCCAAACAAGATTGGGGATCGGCCAACTGCGGAAAAGAAAATCGAGCCCGGCTACCTGGCAGTAATGGTTGGGGGAAGAATCGGAAAGGATGGGATACACGGCGCCACATTCTCTTCACAGGAACTCACTACCGGAATAAGCTCAAGTGTTGTGCAAATCGGGGATGCAATAACAGAAAAGAAAGTAATTGACCTTGTCCTGGAGGCAAGGGACAGGATGCTCTTTGAGGCAATAACCGACAATGGCGCGGGAGGGCTATCCTCCAGCATAGGTGAGCTTGCGCAGTTCTCGGGAGGGTGCGAAATCTACCTGGACAAGTGCCCACTCAAATACCCCGGGCTCGACCCATGGGAAATCCTGCTCTCAGAATCCCAGGAAAGGATGTCCCTGGCGCTCCCAAGGGAAAATTGGGAAGAGCTGAGAGAGCTTGCAAAAAAGCACGATGTTGAAGCCACAATAGTGGGGACCTTTACCGATAGCGGATACTTCCACATACTCTACAATGAAGAAACGGTTGGCTACCTGATGATGCAATTCCTCCATGAAGGGATGGGTGCGCTGAAGCTCAAGGCAAACTGGGAAAAGAAGCTCCACCCGGAGCCACACATTACAGACAGCGACCCAAATGACATTCTCATAAAGCTGCTTGCGCAGCCAAACATCGCCTCAAAGGAGTGGGTGATACGGCAATATGACCATGAAGTGCAGGGTGGAAGCGTTGTGAAGCCGATAATGTGCAACAACAGCACTTCCGATGCTGCGGTGCTCAGGCCAATCCTGGACTGGGAAGAGGGGCTGGTGATAAGCCACGGGTTGTGCCCGCGGCAGGTTGAGGATGCTTACCATATGGCCCAGCTTTCACTGGATGAGGCTGTGAGGAACGCCCTTGCAACAGGAGCAATGTTCGGATACATGGCATGCCTGGACAATTTCTCCTGGCCTGACCCAATCAAGTCAGAGAATACCCCGGATGGAGAGTATAAGCTCGCCCAGCTGGTGAGGTGCGTGAAAGGACTGCATGATGCAGCGGTTGCCTATGGGTGCCCGCTCATCTCCGGGAAGGACAGCATGAAAAATGAATATACTGTAAACGGGCAGAAATACGCCATAAACCCAACTCTCCTGGTCACAGTAATAGGAAAAATACAGGATGTTGAGGAAGCAGTGACTGCAAACTTCAAAGAACCCGGGGACATCGTTTATGTTCTTGGAAAAACGGTAGGGAAACTCGGGGGAAGCGAATACTACAAGCTTTATGGAGGGGTTGGAAATGGGATGCCAACCGTTGACCTGGATGCAAACATCCCGCTTTATGCTGCACTTTCAAAGGCAACTGCTGCGGGGCTGGTCAGCTCTGCGCACGACATCTCGGATGGCGGCCTGGCCGTAGCTCTTGCAGAGTGCACCATGGCAAACCTCAGGGGCGCAGACCTGGACCTGGACCTTTGCGAAAAAGAAACGGATGATATGAACGCCCTCCTTTTCTCAGAGGACCCGGGAAGGTTCGTTGTAAGTGTAAAACCTGAGAATGAAACCAAGTTCGAAAAGACAATGGCGGGCACGGTGTTCAGGAAAGTCGGGAGAGTGAGGGGAGACAAACGCATGGTTATACGGCATGGAGGAAAGACTGTTGTAAACCAAGACGCCTCAGACCTGAAGATTTCCTGGAGGAGGGGATTGAAATGGTAGGAAAAACAAATGCGCTGGTGCTTAATGGGTATGGGATAAATTGCCCCGTTGAAACTGCATATGCAATAACTGCAGTTGGGGGAAATGCTGAAATAAAGCATGCAAGCGAAATACTGGAAAATCCTTCCCTCCTGGACAAATATAACTTCCTGGTAATCCCGGGGGGGTTCTCTTTTGGGGACGATATTGGCTCTGGAAAAGTGCTTTCCAATAGATTAAGGTACAAAGCAGGCGGAAAGCTTCTTGATTTCATAAGCCAGGGAAAGCTCGTGTTGGGAATATGCAATGGGTTCCAGGTGCTTGTGAAAATGGGCCTTCTCCCTGAACCTGATTTTGAGCAGAAGGTTACAATAACTTACAACGAATCCGGGAAATTTGAGGACAGGTGGGTCAAGCTTCTCGTAAACCAGAAATCCCCGTGCATATTCACCAGGGAACTCGCAGAGATTGACCTCCCCGTACGGCATGGGGAAGGGAGGTTCATACCGGCAACCAAAGAAATCCTTAATGAGATAACCGGGAAGGAACTGCATGTGATGCAGTATGTGGATGACAGGGGAGGGCTGGGCAAGTATCCCTGGAACCCCAATGGCTCAGTTATGAACATAGCGGGCATATGCGACAAGAGCGGCCAGATTTTCGGCCTTATGCCTCATCCGGAAGCATATAACCATAGGACCAATCACCCCTGCTGGGCAGGGGGAATAGGCTCAACCGGCCGCGGGCTGTCGCTCTTCAGAAATGCAGTCTCTTACATAGAACAGGAGTGGTGAAAGGAGATGGGCAAGCGAAAGCTGGAAATCATAAAAACACCTGGCAAAAATTCCCTTCGGCATGTATGGAAATACCGGGATCCGCTCCGGGTTGTTTTCAATTTCCTGGTGATTTATTGTGCAAAGTACCTCCCTGGCATGGAACTGAAAAAAGACCTCCTTAGATTAACGGGAATGAAAATCGGAAAGGACGCATCCATAGGGCTTGCTGCAATGTTTGACATATTCTATCCTGAGCTAATCGAAATAGGGGAAAACTCAATTATAGGATACAACGCAACGATAATCGCACACGAATACCTGATAGGTGAGCTGCGCACAGGAAAGGTAAGCATAGGGAAAAATGTTATGCTTGGGGCAAACAGCACTGTTCTCGCAGGGGTGAGCATCGGGGACAACGCAACGGTTTCTGCTGCAGCACTCGTAGATAAAGATGTTCCTGCAAATAATTTCGCAAAGGGAAACCCGATTAAGATTGGTGAAAAAAAATGAATTTAATAAAGGCAATCTTCCTGTTTTTGTGCTTCATTTCATTCTTCTTCGGATACCTGAGCTACAGCAATATGTTCCCTGATTTCAATCCTGCCCTGTGGGTGTTTATCCCGGATTGCCCATTGTACGTTATTCTGTTGTTGGCTATTGTGCTGCTGGACATCAAAAGTGATGCGTTCCGGTTCCTTGCTGGTGCCGGACTCATAAAGTATGGGCTCTGGACGCTGATGATATTTGCATTGTACCCAGAGTATTATTTTTCAGATTTGTATGTAAAGCAGACGACGATTTTGGTTGTGGGGCACATACTCATGGTCCTCGCTTCCCTAATAATTGTCCCAAAAAAGATAGATGCCCGTATTCTGCTTCTGGTGGTTGCGTGGTTCCTGCTAAATGATTTCGTGGATTATGAAATAGGAACCCTGCCTAGATTCCCGGCGGGGCACCTGGATTTCGTAATCCCTGCCACAGTAGCATTAAGTGTGATCTCTGTGCTTGGATTATACAAATTAAGATATCTGCGCGATCTGGAATTACTAGAATGGCTGCGTTTGAAACTGGGTGTATCAAAATGAAAATAGATTTTGAAAAAAAGAACTTTGATGAGGTTTCTGCAGAGGCTCTTTTCGTTCCCTGCATGAAAAAAAGGATTCCTTCCTGGGCAGCTGAAATGCTAAAAGAAGCGGGAGTTGAAAAAGATTTTGATGGAACTAAGGGAAAGTCCTACCTTCTTCCCGCACCGGAAAAAACCTACCGGCGCCTTATGCTCATTGGCCTTGGGAAGGAAGAAAAGGCCAAGATGGAGGATTTCCGGCTTGCGGGGGGAATGGCGCGTGGAATCGCAAAAGAAAATGGATTGGAAAAATGTGCCCTCTGGGTTAATGAAAGGATGGAAATGTCCAATGGCGATGCTATCCAGGCCTTTGTAGAAGGGTTCGTGCTTAAGGGACTAAAGCTAGACGTATACAAAACCCAGGAAGATGAGGAAGAAAACGGCAAAATAGAGGTAAAAAACCTGGTTGTTGTTTCAGAAGAAGATTTCTCCCGGAGGGTGCGTGAAGGGGCCATACTTGCTGACTCCCAAAACTATGTAAGGAGGCTTGACCTGGAACCATCCAATGTAATGACCCCGCAAAGGATGGCAGACGAAGCACTCCTGCTTGCAAAAAAGTATGGAATGGACTGCAGGGTTTACAGCATGGGGGAACTGGAAAAGAAAGGGATGGGGGGCATTCTCTCTGTAGGGAAAGGAAGCGCCAAACCCCCTGTGCTGGTCAGGATGTCATACAATGGGGAGAAAAAGCTGCCCCACATTGCGCTTGTGGGAAAAGCAATTACGTTTGACAGCGGAGGCATCTCACTAAAACCAGGAAAAGGAATGGCGAGCATGAAGTATGATAAAAGCGGGGCCCTTGTACTTATGGGTGTTATGCGTGCCCTTGCGGAATTAAAAGTTCCTGTGAAGGCGACCCTGGTATTCGGGGCGGCTGAAAACATGCCTGATGGAAATGCCACCAACCCCGGTGATGTTGTAAAAACATTCAGCGGAAAAACAATAGAAATCCTGAATACTGATGCGGAAGGGAGAGTCTGCCTGGCGGATTCTGTTGCATATGCGGCAACCAAAAAGCCCGAGCTGATTGTAGATGTTGCAACCCTTACCGGTGCAGCGAACATTGTGCTTGGAAGGCAGGGGATCTGCATGATGGGCACCGACGATGGTGCTCTGCGGCTGTTTGAGAAGTGTGGCCAGGAAACCTATGAGAGAGTATGGCCCCTGCCAATCTGGGAAGAGTATTCTGAGATGATAAAAAGTGATATTGCAGATGTGAAGAACCTTGGAAGCGAACATGGAGAAGCGGGAACGATAACTGCGGGGATGTTCATCAAGGAGTTCACCGGAGGGCTTCCCTGGATACACCTGGACATTGCAAGTGTAGACCTGATGGAGAGCCCAAATGCCTACCTCCCCAAGGGGCCAAGTGCACGCGGCGTGCGGCTCATAACCTCCTTTGTGCGGGAATGGGCCCAGAAAAAGTGAGTTTTGGGGCAATGCAAAAAAATTAAATATGGATTGAGATAATAACCTATGGAAACTCGATTCCTAATTCTATTTGTTTTGGTAGGGATAATAAGTATCTCTTATGCCGCGAGTGAGCAATATCCCAGGCCGTGGGAAAATGAGACCTGGGTGGAGGAAAATCCTTACGCATACGGCTTCTTCAACATCCTCTTCTTGGACACCAGCGGTTCCCAGATAGCGGATGAGCATAAATTTATGGAAAGTGCCCTAAACCAAACCATACCTGATTTCCAAGAAAGCCTTGAAGAACTTGAATTAGAAAGGATAGATGGAGAGTTGGGGGAAGTTGGGGCAACCGACGGGAACATCAAAGAGGCAATCATCTGGAAGGAGCATGCTGGGGAGATCCGCATTTCTGTGGAGGACCTCATTCCTGTGAAACACGGATGGGACGTCTGGAACTATCCTGGTAATTGGCAGAACTGCTCTGAACACTCCCTTCTTTCACTTGAAAGTTATGCAAAAATCGTTAACGAAAAACGATCTGAATTCGGAATATGGAAGGAAAAAATCGCCTATGCGGGCGTCTGTGATGATGATTACATCGGGGGGAGCATCCAATACTGTGAAATGCCCCTGGAAGATGTTAACTGCGAGTACTCTGGAATATGGGAGGACGTCCCAAGATTTACCTGGTATTATGGCTGCATGCACGAGCACTGGGATGCAATTGCAGCACTTGAAGTAAAGGTCCAGGGAATTGAAACCGCATATAATGAAACTGTGGATTTGTGCGAAGACAGCTGGGCAGATGCAGGGGAACGGAAGGGTGATGCAGAAAAGAAGTTTTCAGAAATCCAGAAAGAGGAACTGGATGAGATTTATTTGAGTTCATATGGGAAGGGGAATAGCGGCGCCCTCGGCGTAAAAGGAACCTATGAAGAGATTTTAGATGTGATGAAAGTTGCTGATGAGTCATACGCAGAAGCCAAAAATGCTAATGAAGGAAACAGTAAATGGCTGAAAGACTGCATCTTGGGCAGTGGGAATGCAATTGCTGGGTATGACTTGATCCTACAGAGCGTAATTATTGAAGAGGCTGGGGCTGTGGTGGAGGAATACGGTGAAGAGGCCTGGGAAAACCTTGAAACTTCCAAGGAATTGGAAACTGAGATGGGGACGCTCGGGAAGGAACGGCTTGAAACTGCTGGCTCTGCATGCAAGGCTGGTGATGGTGGGGGAACGCTCGGGGGAAGATTTGAGAACTATGGAAAATGCATCAAATATGCAAACATGGCAACTGAAGCTGCTAAAGAAGGGGAGGGGGTCATTGAAGCATACCTGGATGCGGAGCTGGTGTGGTTGGACGGCTTCCTTAAAGATGCAGAAACAGATGGAATAGATACACACTCTGAACGGGCACAAAAGGAACTGATAGACAGCATAAGGCCTGCCAATTACGTTGAGATTATTGAGAATATTGAAGAAAGCATCCTGGAAAAAGCAGAGCACAGATATGGATACCTTCCGGAAAAACGGGCAATGCTTAAATCAGATCTCTCTTTGGGGGGAGCGCCGTTTGGTTTCCTTGAAAGTTGGTTTCAGCTGGAGGAATGTTATTCTGGTGATTCCTTGGATTACTCATGCGCACTTGGACAATTGAAAGAGATGTCCGAAGCATATGATGAAATAGAGGGGGAACTGTGGGGAAGGAAAATTCTCCTGGTGGAGAGTTCGATTATAGTAGATGAAAAACATAGTTGGGAGATAGCTGTATTGGATGAACCTAGTGGTGTGTACTTGTATGTGGATGTAACCAATCCAACCAAGTTTTCTGCAGAAGATGTCGTAGTAGAGGTTTCAACTGATTTTGAATTCAGGAAAATTGATGTGGTATATGGGACCGATAGCGTGCGCATGGTAACCCCAACCAAGGGAAAGATAGCGATTTACCTTATGGGGATAAGCGCAGGAGAAACAGTGCACCTGGAATTCAAAAAAGAAGAGGTGGTCTGCAGAACAAAGGACTATGGTGAGGTTGCGTTTGGGGATAGCGAAGGCGGGGCCACAGTAACCCAGACCCTTAAACTAAATTGTGAATGTGCTGTTGATGGGCTCATTTTGGGGGAAGAGTTTGAATCAGATAAAATATTGGTAAATGGGTTGAGGGTAGAAAGTGCCGGTGCAGGAATCCCAATGAACTTGGCAGAAGGTGCCCACACAATCGAAATAGAAACATATGATTATGATGCATATGAAGTGGAACGGATTGTTTCATTCATGAGCACACTCGGGCAAACCACCAAAGTGGAGCTGTTCTTCAATTTTGAACCAAATAGGGATTTGGATTACATAGCGTATTCCAGCATAGAAGAGGGAAAAGACCTGAGTAAATTAGATGTGTTTGGATATACCGGGGAGAAGATAACAGACAAAAAAACAATGGGGGAAAGCACAGTCTTCTTCAAAGTCCATGGCCTGGTTGAGGGAAAAGAAACGAAAGTAAGGGTCACATACCAGATAAGTGACCTGGATGAGTACATGAACCAGCAGGTCATTTACTATTCGGGGCAAAACCTCACTGCGGAAGAAGAAGCCATACTCTCTGAAGCAAAAAACCACCTGTTGATGGATGAGGACATTGGGGCATACCAAAAACTGGAAGAGCTCAGGAGTGTTGTGGAGAACCGGGAAAAAACACAAAGCAAGGTTCTGGAAAAACATGAAAAACTAAAGGAACAGATTAAAGAGAAAGTTGATGCACTTGGAGCAGCAACAGCTCTGGCGCATGAGCTTGGGCTGGACAACCTCTTCGTTAGGGAAATGGATTCTAGATTAGAGGAGTTAACTGTCGCTTTGGAAACAGGCGTAGAGCCAGGGGCACTTATCGGGCCCCTTGAAAGTTTTGATATGGGTTGGGAAAAACGGGAGCTTACAAAAATCTCAAAAGAACTGCTGAAGCTGGAAAAGGAAGTGAAAGAGAGTTGGGCAGAAACAGGTGTGGGGGATAAGGATGTTGAAATGGCTGTAGAAGAAATAGAACAGAAAAACAGCAAATTCTCAGGGAGCCTTGATTTCGAAGATGCCATGAGTGCATTCTACGCAATCTCAATGGCGGAGGATGCCCTGGTGCAATTGAAGGAGAATGCTGCAGCCTCAGATACCACAAACAATGCAATATTGGAAAGTAGGTTAGATGGTGCTTACGATTTATTGGGAACCTACACCAGGGAGTATGAAGAGGCAGATGAAACACACTTGGAAGGGCTATTCCCCATGAAACCCAATGAAGTCAGTAAACTGCTCAAAGAGGCTTCTGGCTCCACCGACCCCCAGGGCGCCATAGAAGATATTGATGTGTTGGTGGATGAGATGGAAGGCACCATCAAGCTATTGGAAGATGAAGAAAAACGAATGGAAGAGAATGTTGAAAGCCTGTATTCTGAAGTAAAGGATGAGATGGAAGAAACAGATGCGGCCTTTGTTAACGCTGCGATACAGAATGCCAGGATGTACGCAGGGAAGGGGGAATACGCCCGCGCGATAAATAGCTTGGAGGATGGAATCCGCAGGCTGCAAACCTTTGAAAGGAAGCAGGACGGCCTGCTTGTGCTGGCAATCACCGGGCTCCTTGTGCTTGGGATAATTGCGCTATACCTGCTACGGGACCATATCCCCAAAGACCTGCTTCCCAAAAAGCCTGGAAAGGAAAAGAAGTATAAGAGCCTTAAGCGGGAGATTTAGTTCATTCCATGAATTCAGTTAAGGTATTCTGCCAGGTGTTTTTCTTTTTTTGCTTTGGATTCAGTGGTTTCCCTGAGTGGAATTTTTCCTGGAAGGAAAGCAAAACCTCTTTCATTTTCTTCTCTCGTTTTTTTGATGCCCAAAAATAATGCTCGTCCCTTGTGGCCTTTGTCATGAGGACATAAACTGAGCCTTCCTTGAGCCTTCCTGCCCTGCCCCTGCGCTGGATAGAACGTATCTCACTTGGGATTGGCTCGTAGAAGATAACTGAGTCCACTTCCGGGATGTCCAGCCCCTCCTCACCAATTGAGCTGGCAACAAGCACATCAAACTCCCCCACCCGGAACGAGTCCATGGTTTCCTCCTGCATTTTTTTAGTGAAATTGTCCCTCTTGCCCATAAATGGGCGTGCTGTGTGCCCTTGTTTGGCAAGTTTAGAAACGATTTCAGTTATCTGGTCCCTATACTGCACAAAAATTATCAGCTTCTTCCCCTTTAGTGTAGAAAGCAATGAAAAGAGCTTCTCCATTTTGGGGTGGTCATCTGAAGATTCCAACAATTGCATGATTTTCCTTATTTCTGTGCTGTTGCTAACTGTTTTTGCTGATTTGGAATCAGATTTTGAGAGTTTCTCAAGATATTTAAAAACAGGGACCTTTCCCTGTGTTTCAAGCAGTTCCTGCAGGTGCAGGGTATGCAGCAGACAGGTGTACAGATAGATCAGGTGATATTTCGTTGGGTGTTTTATCTTGAGTATTTTGGGCCTCAGGGCAAGAAATGCCCGTTTGGAGAGGATTTGTGGGCGAATCCCCCGATTCTTCAGGAGTTCAACTTGTTTCTTGATGTATGTTGAAAGGATTGCCTGCGCTTCTGCGTATTCATTACTAAGTTCGACAGGAATCCAGTTATAATTCATCTTTTTTACATATGGGGAAACATCTGGGTCAGTGGAGGCCCTAATTTCTATATTGGTTATTTTGAGGTTTGCAAGCACCTCCATTATCTTGGCCCTGTCCCCCCCTGGTGATGCTGTGAGGGCGATGATTTTGGCCGTTTCGGGAAGCTTTTTGGCTATCTGCACATATGCATAGTCCCCAACCGCACGATGGGCCTCATCAAAAACAACAAGGGAAACCTCCTCTTTTGGAAAAATTCCCTTGTTTATGTCATTTCGTATTGTTTGGGGTGTTGATGAGATCACCCTGTTAGTATAGAGCCCAGCGCGCTTTTTTGGGGTGGTCTCCCCAGTTACCAAAACCGACCCCCCCACCACGTTCCCTAAAACATTTGCAATTGTCTCAACGTGTTGTTTAGCCAGTGGTTTCGTAGGAGTGAGAAAAAGGCATTTTCCAGGTGTTTTTTCCATTAGGCTAAGGGCGATGAGGGTTTTTCCCAAACCCGTTGGAAGAACTACTAAAGTGTTTCCATTGGTTTGGATGGATTCTATGATGTTTTGCTGGTATTCCCTCGGCTGGAGCTTCATTGTTTTGAATATGCTTCAGTCGGTTTAAAAGAGTGAGGGGGGTGCATTTCCACTATTCGGCTTACTTTTCCGCAAATGTTAAAATTAAAAACATATGTAACCATGGTTACATGATATGTTAGTATATATATATGATCTAAAATCAACAGTACAAGAGTACAACAGACTTAAACGTAATTTTTATTATCATTTAAACAAAAACGGATATAACCAATATTTTTGGAAGACCAAATCTGTATTAGTTGCACCGGATGACATGGAACGTATTCTGGATGGTTTCTTCAAGGATTTTAATAAATTTGTTGTGGCCTATAAAATACGAACCAACTCAATCGAAGAGCTTGAATAGTGGAAATGGGGGGTCCCGCGCCCCCCTCAAAACAAACCAGCTTTCTTCACTTCACAAAGCACAACTGCGTGCTCAAGGCCAAATTTCTGCAAAACTGCTGGGTGCACAGAGCCAATAACCCCGATTTCCTTATCCCCAACCAATATTTTTGCGCACCTTCCTTTGATGAAACAGGCATCCACAGTTTCTTCTAAAACCAAAATACCCCCCAATTCCTTTACCAGTGTTTGCAGGTGGGGCTGCAAGTCAGTTATTGAAACACCCTCACCCATTAACCCAAAACAAATTGTTTTGTATTCCCGTTCATTATACACTTCCCCAAACTCATAGTACATCTGCGGAAGGCCCCTCATCTTATTGGTTGAAAAACAGCCCAAAATTCCCGGGATCAGGCTTGTTCTTAGGTAAGTAAATTCCTCAGATGCAGAATTTTTTATCCCAAGCGCACCATTTCCCCTGCCCGTCGCCTCGAGTTTTTCCATATTGGTAAGAATGTAATTTTTTATTTCCATGAAACCCATTCCAGTAAGGGTATCATGGATTGGTTCCTCTTCCTCACTCCCACCCCCAACAGTGGAAATCATTGGGAGGGTGGGCTCAACTTTTTCATACCCATGCCCGATTGCAATATCCTCCAGGATATCTGTAAATGAAATAACATCTGCACGGTATGGAGGCACACGGGCGAAACCTTTATCCACACCAATACCCATGCGCATGAGCGCATCTCCTGCTTCCTTTTCACTTAACTCCAAACCAAGAACCCGGTTTGCTTCCTTGAGGTTAATTTTCACACTTGAGTATGAAAAATCAGGGCAGTTCCTATCCCCAACCTTCACAATATACACTTCCCCACCCCTGTCAGCAAGCGCAGTTGCAATAATGTTCACCGCCTTTTTCACCCCCTCAACAGAGGTTCCGGTGGAGTCTATAAACAGATTTTTTGTTTCTGTGGTCACCCTCGTCCGTTCGCTGTTTATTATGGGTGGGAAGGAAATAATCCCCTCAACATCTTTTATCACAACGGCTTCTTTTTCCACCAAATGTGCAAAGGCAATTCCCTTAGGGTGCGTCTTCAACACACCCCACACATCCACCTCCCCTTTCATTTCAAGCGGGACAAATTTTTCATCGGAAGCAACAACATACTCCATTTTCCCAGAAATCCTATCTAAATCATGAATCCCAACGGCAATCTTTTTTCTTTTCCGCCCAATCGTGTCATGCAGCTTTTCCTGCATCTGCATCAGGTCCAGAAGCAATTCATCATCAATTTCAAGGCCCTTAACTACTGCTGCGCAGATTGCTGGCCGCACGTTTGCTGTTTTTGGGGAAACAGAAAGCACGTATTCTGATTTTTTTGCGTTATACTCCGGCAAAACATTATCATAATATGAGCGAACTGCCCTTGAAATCCCCTCAACACAAAACAAATCCGGCCTGTTAGGCGTAACTTCAACAACCAAGCCGCCATCTTCCCCAGGTTCAACCGGCATTCCAATATTAGTAAGGCAATCTATAATTTTCTTTTCACTATGCCCACACATTTTTTCCAGCTTTTTGAAATCAACATTTATGACAGCCATTTGGATTCCTCCGTTTTTTTGCTTCCTTTTCTGCAGCAGCAGTTACGTAGTCCCCAGTTACACACGCAAGGCAGCTTTTCTCCCCCACAACCTTCTTCAACCCCTCCAAGGATATGTAGTGGAGGCTATCTACCCCCAAATATTCCCGTATCTCTTCAACGTTTTTGTTGTTTGCAATTAACTCCTCAAATGTAGGCATATCTACCCCATAGAAACAGGGTGAAATTATCGGGGGGCAGGTTATCCTGAGGTGAATTTCCTTTGGCTTGCACGCCCTCAACAGTTTCATCACTTCTTTTATTGTGGTTCCACGCACAATACTATCGTCAAAAACAACGATCCGTTTCCCTTCAATGACCTTCCTTATCGGGTTAACCTTCAGCCGCACTGCCTTTATCCTGCTTTCCTGGTCAGGCATGATGAATGTCCTTCCCACATAGCGGTTTTTGATTATCCCTTCAGTATATTCAATTCCGGTTGCCCGTGCAAAACCCAGGGCCGCACTCCTTGCAGTATCCGGAACAGGTATTACCAAATCCGCTTCTACAGGAGCTTCCACGGCCAGCTGCTTCCCGAGTTCCTTCCTCACCTGCTCAACGAGCCGGTCGTTTATCACCGAATCCGGCCTTGAGAAGTAAACATACTCAAACATACAGTGCCTTGCTCCCATATCCAACAGAATCTCACTGGTTCTCCCCCCATTCTCCTCAACGATTATCAGTTCCCCCGCGTTCACAGAGCCCACATAGGGAATTCCATTCATGTCAAGGCCGGTTGACTCAGAGCAAAACATGAAACATTCCTCATTTTCCCCATAAACAAGCGGGCGGATTGCATGCGGATCCCTGAAAATAAACAGTTTCCTGTCGTAAATCCCAACCACGGAGTAAGCTCCATCCAACTTCTCCATGGTGTACAGCACCGCTTCCTTTATGGAAGCACCCTCCCGCATTTTATCCGTAAGCAGGTAAAGGATGGCCTCAGAATCAACGGTCCCTTCAAACACATACTTTTTTTCTTCAAGCTCCTTGCGCAGCTCCCCATAATTCGCTATGTGCCCATTGTGCGCAACAGCGAGGCTTCCTGAAACGGAGGGCTGAACATCCTTTATCGTTGCAGTTGCAGTGGTCGGGTAGCGGGTATGGGCAATCCCTGCCCAGTGCTGCTGTTCCGTATCCTCATCACCAATTATTTCAGAAACAAGCCCCATCCCCTTTTTCTTGTAGAACGAGCCATCATACAGAACCATGCCTGCAGCATCCTGCCCCCTGTGCTGGACTCCAAGCATTCCCCGGTAAACAAGCGGTGCCACGGGCTTCTTGTTTTTTGAGATAACGGCCACTACGCCGCACTCTTCTTTTTTCTCATACATTAGCCCACCAGAATACCCATTTTAGGATATAAGAGTTTTATAATGCTTATAGGTTGTGTAACCATGGTTACAACCATCGTGAGACGAATAATACTCATTACACCCGGCCGCGGCCGGTTCGTCTCACAATGTTTCATAGCTATTCCTTAACCAAACCAAAAGAACCCGATGGCAGAACGTGGACAACCTCACTCTCCTCCACCCCCAGAAGCCCCGCAATTTTCTTCCCGGTTTCCCCCTTTGCTTTCTTTCCAGGCACAACCAACACACTCATTTTCATCCAATCCGCGCTCTCTGCCCCCACAGCTACCCTACCCTTTTCATCCACCCCCACCCTAATCTTAAGCGCCGTATTCTTGTGCCAGTCCCGCTTTCCATCCAGCATGAATCCCCCGGCGCCCGCAGAAGCCCCGCTTTTTGCGTGCTTGCTCAGCTGTTCTTTCTCCACAGAATACGCATCCGCCTGGCTGAAACCCCGTACCCACGCTTTCGAAAAACTTGCAGCAATGGTCGCGGCAAAATCCCTATCCTCCCGCTTAGCCCCAACACCCCCCTTCAGGATAGTTGCAGACCCTCCCCGGATATCCGCATGAAAGAACAAATCCCCCTTTTCCATATGCCTTGCAACAACTATGTCATTCTGTTTTTCATTCCTCCCGAACAAAATCATTTTTCCAGAATTGGTAACGCTCCACCCAAAACTTTCATACCACTCCTTTTCCCGCACAATCCTTACCTTCTTCTCTTTCTTCACCCGTTCCTTCCCCTCAGCCCTCTTTATGTTCTTCTTGGTTTCCACTATCGCTTTCTCCAGCCCCTCAGCCTTTTTCCTGATTTTCTTTGCAAGCTGATGATAATGCACTGCGCTCTCCTGCGCATTTTTCCCAAGTTTTATCCTCACTCCCAAAACAACACACCCAATTCAGTAAACCTATACAAACATCTTCTAAAGGTTTATTAATATTATCTTCTTTAGTCTTATCGGAGTTTGTCATGGCATATGTAGAAACACTTCTCTCAAGTTGGCTAGAAACACTGAAGTCTGCGGGTACTATGATTTCGATGCTCCTCATCATACTTGGTGGCTTGCTCTATGGTTTTGCACAGCTCCAGCCTGGTGAAACGCGCGGAAAATGGCAGACCACTGGAATCGCAATCGTTGTTGGGGGCATCCTGATAGCCGCTATCCTAGGGGCAGCGGACCTGATACAGGAAGTATCCTCAAACCTCTTCAAGTGAAAAAATGGCTCTGGACCTTACGATAGCCGGGACGATAGTTGCACTGTCTATAGTGTTATCTGGGCTTCTCATTGGCATGGGCCGTGCCATAGGCTCCCATAAGGTTGAGTATTTCGGCCGGGAAGAGCTTATCCAGGCAATGATAAATGCCGCATTAGTAGGCGCATATGCCACAATCACCCTCACCGCCACCGAAATAAGCAAGGAAATGGTCAGCGGGACAGTCTGTGGTGCAGGCGACGCAATCGAAAATCTCCAGTGCCTTTTTGAAGGCGTTTCAGCCAACGTCTATTCCCTCCTGGTAGAAACCCTCCACCTCCACCAGACCGTTGCCTACTACCAGTCACTCGTACTCAATTTTTCCACATTCACAATCCAGCCCCTTGCATACCTTTCCTCAGTTTCCCTGATACTCGAAGCCCAGGTTCTCATCCTCCAGCAGCTGCTCCTGGTTTCAGAGGTCCACATCCAGCTTCTTTCCTTCTTTGGCCCCCAGCTGCTCACCTTTTTCTTCCCCCTGGGCCTGGTATTCCGTGCATTCTTTTCCACAAGAAAACTGGGAGGTTTCCTCATCGCCCTCTCAATCGGCCTTTACCTCCTTTACCCCTCTCTTGTGATGGTTTTCCCGCAGCCCGTGCTCAACGAAACCCTCACCTCATTGGAATCAATGAACAATAACACCAATTACACAATCACGCCCATCCTGGACCTCAACGACAACTATGCAATTGCAGGAAAACTGGATAACATGACCAACACAAGTGCAGGCATGGACTTTACAGGGGAAGTAACCACATCAATCCAGGAACTCACCACCGCCACATCTGCGCTCACAATCTTCGTCCTTATCGCCCCCCTATTCTCGATCATCATAACCCTGATATTTATAAAGGAAGTAACTGATATATTCGGAGGAGAATTCTTCTATTCGGTGGGAATGTTATGATAGCTAACAGAATGGTCACATTTGCCGCACTCGGCGGAGGAGTACTCAGCCTCCTTTTCGCCTTTGTCAGCGGACAGGCATTAGTTGCATTGGTCGCATCGTTTTTCTTTGCGCTTTCCCTACTCCTATGGAAATACGGCTACATCCTAATCCCGTTTTTCACTACCGCCACAAACATAATCGAAGTTCGCGGAGGCTACAACATCCCCCCCACCAGGGATTGCATCACCAAGAGGACCGGAGGCGGTTTCTATGCGTCCAAATTCCTGGAAATAAAATTTTATGAAAGCATGATAGACAAGGGGGACAGTGACCGCTCCTCCATGATTGAGTCTTTCGAGAAAGCCCTCGCTTCCCTCAAAAATGTCCTCAAGATTTCCCTTATGGTCTCCTCTGTTGACCTTACCAAGCACATTGACAAAATCAAGGCAAAGAGGAGCGCCGCAGAAAGCAAGCGCCGCCGCCTTCCACCCAACAGCGAGGAACTCGTCCGCATAGACAGGGAGATTGCAATGTGGAACAGGCTCCTTGAAAGGATAACACACGGAGACCGCTCGCTTGAGATTACCGCATTCGCCCAAACCACCGCATTTGGAGTCACAAAAGAGGAAGCAATTTCCAAGGTGCGCCGGCAGGCTAAGGAAGCCCGCACAATCATTTCTTCCACACTTGGCGCAGATGTTACTGAGCTCCTGGACACAGACATGATAAAATGCTTTGAATGGAGCTACTTCATCCCCGCGGACACAGAGCAGATGCGGGATGAGGTGTTCTGATGGAATTGAGGGAACACCTTACAAGCCAGATGGCACAGCGCCTTTTCATAACACATCCCCCAGAGCCCAGGCCATCCCTCCTCCTTTCAGACCCCACCGAGGGAATATATATAGGGAAAACCCGCTGGCTCAACGTCCCGGTATTTTGGGACTACCACAAGCTCATCAACTCCCATATCGCAATCGTAGGAATTACGGGCGCAGGAAAATCCTACCTTGTAAAAACATTCCTAACCCGTGCCGCCCTTGTATGGGATTCCAACGCAATCATACTGGACTGGACAGGTGAATATAACCGCTGGGTGCGCCAGGCGGGAGGTAGGGTAATCTCCCTTGGGCGGGAATCCCTCAATCTCCTTGACCTGGCCGGGCTCAAGGCTTCCGAGCGCATCAAGCAAATAATGTCTGCACTTGAAATCCTTCTCGACCTTCACAATTTCCCCGATGAAAAATATGACATTGAGGAAGGGCTCGAAGAGGTCTATGAGAAAGTAAAGAAGCCAACCCTTTTCGACCTTGTAAAGCTCCTTGACAAAAAGAAGAAAAAGCACGCATCCCGCCTCCTCAAAACCTTTCTCGTGGAAGGCAGCGATTTTTTCTCCCGCGAGTCCACGCTTGAGATGGACAAGCTCGCAGAATCCGGCCTCGTATGCATCGACCTCCACTCCCTCCCAACAGAAGAAATGCGCTCCCTCACAGGCCTCACAATCCTCCAGTTCCTGAAAGAACGGATGAGGCGCGAGGAACTCAAGGAAGCAAAGGGAATCAAGCTTTTCGTAGTGGTTGATGAGGCCTGGAAAATTGCAAACGATGACCGCAGCGACGTAATCACAATTGTCCGGGAAGGCCGAAAATATAATTTCAGCCTCATTGTCGCGTCCCAGAACCCCACCGACATGCATAAGACAATCATCTCAAACGTTGGCACAATGTTCGTGCTCCGCCTGGTGCTGCGCGAATACAAGGATTACATCCGCAACTCACTCAACTATTCCCAGTACATCGATGATGCAATCTCCACGTTTGGAGTTGGGGATGCCGCAGTAAACATGATTTTCTCAGAGCGCTCAGAGCGCGCTCACACATTTCTTCTTGACAAAATAGATGGAGAGGAACCCCTCTTCGTTTACACCATAAAGGTGGGCAAAATGACGATCGAAGTAGAAAGGGAACAGTTTTCAAGAATGCTTTATGAATTGGGCCTCACGGACGAGCAGATAAACCTGGTAAAGGTTGAATTCGGCCGAGGAGATGGAGTGCTTGAAGCCTCAGCCATCGTTGCGCTCCTGGAAAAATTCGGATACTCACACACCTCCATCATGACTTTCCTCCGCCAGCTGGGCGTTGAAGAAAAGTTCATAGTGGAAGTATTCTCGCTTACAAGGCGGAGGCGCGCAACCAAGGGGGTTGTTGACCTCAAGCTGGAAGAGGAGGGAGTATAATGGAAGAGATAATCAAGATAAAGGCAAAACGAACCAAGCCCCTCAAGGACCTTACCCCCATGCTTGGCTCCCTTGGTTTCAGCAAAATAAGCTACACCAAGGACACATTAGTAGTTGAAAAAGTAGAGTCTGAAGACCTCTCCGGCAAGCCATACCTATTCTACAAAATAGAGCTCGCCCCCACATCAATCCTCATCCGCTACCTGCTTCCTTCCCCCCAAAGGAGGGTTGCCCGCAGCCTTGAAATGGGCCTGCTTTCACTAAACCTTTTCCGCATGATCGCAACACACTATGAGGTATCAGTTTCCTCAGTATACCCCTTCTACTACGCACTCCTGAACTCCCTTTCCGATGCACTGGACAAGGAAAAGCTCGAAGCCATTTCCGAGCTAAACACCCTAAAGACCAAGCACGTTTCCCTGGATAAAAAGTACAAGGACCTGGTGCGCTCCAGTGAGCAGAATGCCCGCATCCTGATAGAGGCTGAGCGCAGGAACGAGGAGCTCGGTGAAAAGCTCAAGAAGATGGAAGGTGTGAATGATGAAGTTCTCCAGGAACGCCTCTTTGAATGGATAAGGACCCACGATGGAGAAATCAATATCTATGATTTCTCCAAGATAAATGCCACTCCCGTAGGCCGTGTTGAGGAAGGCCTCAATCAACTCATAAAGAACGGGTACATAAAGAGGAGGTCCTAGCAAATGCCGCCAAAAACTCCCAAGAGGAAGGAACTTTACAATTTCGCAGTAGTCAAGAACTTCCCCAAATACAAATCATTTGAAATCATAAAAGAGCCTGAGGCAGGATTTGTTTCCACATTCATGAAAACATTTTCCCAACTATTCAAAGGTGACTGACATGAAAGTTTTGCTTGTAGGCACAGGCGCCAGGGAGCACATAATTGCCGAGCAGCTTTCAAAGAGCGCATCATTATATTCGATAATGCCCAAGAAGCACCCGGGCATTGCCTCCCTTTCCGAGGAGTTCCTTATCCATGACCCCTCCGATTCTTCCGTAGTCGGCCAGTGGGCAAAATCCAAGGGAATAGATGTTGCATTTGTAAGCCCCGATGGCCTTCTTGCCCAGGGAGTAACCGACACTTTCGCGGATTTGGGCATCCCCTGCGCCTCCCCCCTCAAAAAAGCCGCAATGATTGAATGGGACAAAGGATATGCGCGCAACCTCATGCGCACAAAGGAAATCCCCGGATGCCCCGCAATCAAAATCGCATCCTCTCTTGATGAGGCAAAGGAAGCAATTTCCGAAATCGGGAATGTTGCAATCAAGCCCCTTGGCCTTACTGGGGGGAAAGGCGTAAAAATTTCCGGCGAGCACCTCAAATCCGACCAGGAAATCCTTGATTACTGCTCCGAGCTCATAGAAAAAGACGGCAACGTGCTTATTGAGGAGCGATTGGATGGGGAGGAATTCACCCTCCAGGCATTCTGCGACGGCACAAGCCTCGCGCTCATGCCCCCCGTCCAGGACCACAAGCGCGCATTCGAAGGAGATTCCGGCCCGAATTGTTATTCAGAAGATACGGAAATACTTACGACTGAGGGTTGGAAAACCTTCGGTGCCCTGAAAAAAACAGATGTTGTTGCAATATTCCAGCCCAGATTCAAAAGAATAAGGTTTGAGAAGCCAAAAGAGATTTATTGGAAAAAATACCGAGGCAAAATGATTAATTTTAAACACCGAGAAATTGACTTGCTTGTCACTCCTAATCACAGAATGTTGGTGGAAAACCGAAAGGGGAAAAACTCCAAATTCCAAGTTATTGAAGCTCAGAATTGGAAAGGGGAAAAATTCATTCCTCAAACAGGCAATTGGATTGGCACCTCAAGAAAATATTTTACGCTGCCCAAATCCACTAATCGATATGGTCCAAAGAGCAAATCCATTAAAATAAAATTTGATGATTGGATAGAATTTTTAGGTTTATTTCTATCCGAAGGATATGTTTCTAATTCTAAATCAGGTGGAAAGCGGGCCTATATTTGCCAAACTAAAAAATCCAAAAACTTTTCAAAGATGAAAAACATCCTAGAAAAACTTCCATTTGAAGTTAGCTACAATGACAACAAGTTCCGAATTAATTCAGGGCAACTGATGGAATGTTTGAGTGGATTTGGTAAATCCTATGAGAAATTCGTGCCTGATTATATTAAAAATTCTAAACAGGAACAAATCCTACGTTTCCTCAAGACATTCCATTTAGGAGACGGGAGCACTCATCGGGGGCAGATGCGGTTCCACACAAACTCAAAACAACTGATTGGCGGTATTCAAGAACTAATCCTAAAAATTGGAAAGGTGGGGGTTGTTACAATCGATAAACGAAAAAAAATGATTAGTCCTCTAACTGGCAAAGAATATCGAGCAAGACCAGTATATTCCATCGAAATAAACAAAAAACAAAAAACATCTATTCGTAAAAAGGACATCCACACTTACGAATACTCAGGATATATTGGTTGTGTCACCGTTTCTACAGGTTTCATAATTGTTAGAAGGAACCTAAGAGTAGCCATATGTGGAAATACTGGGGGCATGGGAAGCTATTCCACGGGCAAGCTCCTCCCATTCCTTGAGCAAAAAGACCTGGAAGAAGCCAAGGGCATAATGCAGAAAACCCTGGCCGAAATGAAAAATGAAGGCAACCCATTCACGGGCATCCTCTATGGCCAGTTCATGCTCACAAAAAACGGCATAAAGGTAATTGAATTCAACGCAAGGTTCGGAGACCCCGAGGCAATGAACGTCCTTGCCCTTCTCAAAACCCAGCTTTCAGAGGTTTTCCTTTCAATGGCTGAAGGAAAGCTCATCCCCGTCAGCTTCAGCAACAACTGCACAGTTGTAAAGTATCTCGTTCCCGAAGGCTACCCCACCGAGGGCAAAGCCGACCAGCCCATTTCCATAGATAAAGAAGGCCTTTGGAACACAGGAACTAAACTCTATTTCGGCTCAGTATATGAAAAGGACGGGACGGTTTACACAACCACCTCCAGGACAGCCGCTCTTGTTGCCCAGGCAGAAACGCTTGAGGACGCAGAAAAGGCAGCTGAGGATGCAATGTCTTTTGTAAAGGGCCCGCTCTGGCACAGGAAAGACATCGGAACCAAAGACCTCATAAAGCGCCGCATGGAGCACGTGAGGCGATTAAAGGCATGAGAATCTTTTTCCTTATTTTACTTTTTATCCTTCCATTATTCTCATTCTCCGCAGGAGAAGTGGTTGTCGAGATAGAAAAAACCTGGTACCTTTTCACAAATGAAACAATTACAGATGTAACTCTCAACGGCACATTCCTCATTGAGAATGAGCACCAGAAAATCCTCCAGATAAACCTGACTGATGATGGTGCAGAATTCGAAAACAGCAATGGCACAATCCGGGTGATCTTCAACGATGAGGAATTCACCGGGGGAAAAATAATCACAGCAACTGCCCTCGTCCGCTCATCCTATCCCATCACCATCCAGTCCAACGCCCCTTTTGAGCCCCACGAAATGGAGAGCACAGGGCTCATCAACCCGGATGATGCAATCTCTTCCGCTGCAAAATCCCTCTCCGCTGAAAAAGAAACCGAGCTGGAAGTAATTGCTGCACTTGCAGACTGGACCCACGAATACATAAGCTATGATCTCTCTTTTTGGGGTGACCCTGCACCCGCAACCTCCGTTTTCCAGGATCCCCGCGGCGTTTGCGTAGGCTACAGCCACCTCTTTATTTCCATGGTGCGCTCCCTTGGATTTGAAACCCGCTTTGTTTCAGGCTATGCGTTCGCAGACGACTGGCAGCCACACGCATGGGCAGAAGTCAAGGTTGGCGGCAACTGGGTCCCCGTAGACCCCACTTTCCGCGAGGTAGGCGCACTTGATGCAAGGCACATTGTAGCCAGCTACTCATACGACCAAAGCGGCGTATATGACATCCTTGTTGCAAGGGGAAAGGGATTCATATTCAACAGCACGGTTACAGTAAAAACCTCAGAAAAACAGTCCTTTGAAGAGATCCTTTTCATCCACAGTGTCCTTTATGGTGATGACCTGAAGGTTGTGGTCTACAACCCCACAGGCCAGTACGTAACCCCCACATATGAACTTTCAATGCCCGAATTTATTCTCCCCAGGGATACCCGAATCCTCACAATCCCTCCCCAGGGCTCTGAAACCCTCACTTACCATCTCAGCACAGGAGATCTTGAGTCCGGGTTTTCCCACAGCATCCCCTACCAGATATCTGTCCAGGGCACAACCCTCACCGGGGAGCACACAATAGTAAAGGGAACCCCCTCTAATGGGGAGCCTGAAGAGGAGTACACGCCCCCGCAGGATGAAAGCGAGCCCTGCCCCCTAATCACCCTTTCTCTCGCATTTGTTTTTGCAGCACTCTTTTCCCGGTCCAGAAACTGATTACTTCTCTTCAATCTCAGGGATCAAAGGCGGCTTTTCATCTATAAGCAGGAATGCATAATAATTCGTCCTTGACCCATACAGCACAACAGTTTTCAGCAGCCGGTGTATCGTTTCATTCCGCTTCCCCAGAATCAGGATACCTGCTGCCTGTATCACCCACAGCACCGGAAGCACAGTGGCATAAAGGACTCCAAAAACAGCAAGCAGCACAAAAGAGTAGATAATGCGTATCAGCATCCCTATCCTGCCTGACTCTTCAGAATAATCCATATGAGTCTTTACGGTTTTCATTGGCATAGCTGCCTTTTCCGTTCCGCACTTTTATAAAACCGGCGTTCACACGTTCTCTATCCTTGGCGCAAGATAATATTTTGCATCCGCACCCACGATATTGTACTCCACTTTTAGCGGCCTGTCCGATTCGATATAGAGCGTTATGTCTGTATCTGATTTGCTCCCCTTGATGATGTCTTCCATGTAGCTCAACGGATATGTGGCTCTTGCTTCCCCTTCCACCACAATCTCCTTCAACTCATCTCCCTCTTTCTCGAATTCTTCCTTTATCTCCCCATCATCCCCCTTTACCTCTACCTTGAGGGTTTTCCCTCCAAGCACGAAGCTGATGTGGGTGCTGATTAGCTTTGCATCCTTCAGCACTTCCCTGAGCGCATCCGCCCGGATAACTACCTTATTTTTGTACTCAATCTTGGGCTCCCTTTCCAGTCCCTCCCCAAGGTCCAGCAATGGAATCTTGAATTCCCTTTTCCTTTTCTTTCCCCTAAACGTAATGCTGAGCCTTCCTTCATCCACTTCCAGCTCAACGCTTTCCCCGGAGTTTCCCCTTGCCAGCACCCTTGCCAGCTTTCCAATATCCACCCCAATTCTCTTGTGGTCCCCCACAACATACTCACTGAACATGCTTTTTGGCATGTTAAATGCAACCATTGATATCTGTGATGGGTCCATTGCCTTTAGGCTCAGCCCAGCTTCCCCAATCTCAAATACACCTTCTTCAACAAGGTTTACAACCGCTTCAATAGCATCCTTTAGTGCCGGAGCTTCCTCCATAGTAATTTTCATTTGCACACCTCAACCGTCTATTCTCACCAATAATTTATAAATTAAACCACCGCAAAAAACCCCAAAATCCTGCCTGTGGTCCATTGAACAACTTTACAATAGGTTTATAAACATAATCTGACACATATACTAGACTATGACTAGTCATAGTAAAGGTAAGGTCTTCGAAGATGCCCCAGATTTTGACAAGGCTCTGAAGGAACTCCACTTCTCCTGGAAAGGCGGAAAACCTGCATCCACAGACGCAGCGGACAAGGCAAAGAAAACAATTCTCAAGCATGGATACACAAAGAAGGCAGCGCAAGCAATAATGGCGCTCAAAACCACTAAAATAGGTGCTGGCACCGACCTCGCAGCCGAGCAGAAATACAAGATCCTCCTCGCTGCCGCCCCCACAATAATGAATGAGGCCGAACAACTGGCGCGTGACCTTAATTCAATACTTATGGAAGGTGCAATGTCCCAGTCCCTCTGGAAATCAATGATGAGTGTCCGCCAGGAAACATTTGGCTATATCAACCAGTTTAATGGCTATTATGATGATGCAGAAATAGGGGGACCAATATCTTCAGCATGTGCGTTGGGCGAATTGGCCATCACATACAAATCCCCTTCAGCAGGTTTCGTTACAGGAATCGGTGCCAAATCAAGGATTTCAAAACTCCTTACCATATCAGAAGGCAACGAAAACAAGGAAATGTGGGCGTTTGGCTACCTTCATTCCTCACTCAAAGACGCACCAAATACCAAGAAAAAGGCAGCTGCAACCACAAACATACTCGAAGCATCTGTTTCCCTTGAAGGGGGAATCAAGTTCAGGGCAGCATTTCTGGATGATCTTAAAACAGACCTAGTGGATCCTGAAAACAATCTTACTAACCTTGGGCTCGAGGTTTACAAGCGCATCCGCAAAATAAGCGAAAAAGAAAGGCGTGGTCCGCGTAAGGAACTCCACGCTGAATTCAGGGCAGCCCTCCAGCCCCCCAAGGAAGAATCAAAAGTGCACATCGAAAGAACACTGCTCTTCGAACCCACCTCCTGGGTTTCCCGTCTCCAGTCCGAAGAGCCAGTAGACCACAAATCCATAGGCCTTTCATTCTTCAAAGGCCAGCCCCCACACGTATTGCTCAACTCTGCCATGGTAATCGCCAACGCAGAGGTTTCCGAAGCAAATGCGCTCACAAGGAACATACTCGCATGCAAGATTCTCCTCCCAATTGGAAGAGAGTTTCTTGTAAAAAAGAAATCCCTTTCCGTTCCCCAGACCCGGGAAGACCTCTTGGAAAGGATAAAGCAAATTGCAGCACAGCCGGAAGTAGAAGCAAATGTTGTGGCATACTACGATGTTGCACTCGACTCTGCAGATGAAGAAAAATACATTATAGCAAACAGGCTCATTTCCCTTTATGGGGAAGGAGACACCTCTGAAAACGAAGCAGTGTTCTTTGGAGGCCCGCTTAGCGAAGAGCCTGCTGCACCTGTGGAAGAACCTGAAGAAGCAGAAGAGCAGGAAGAAGAGCTTCCTCCGCCCGAATCGCTTTCATCTGAACCTGAAGCAGAGCCAGCAGATCTTATTCATATCTATGGAATCGGCTTTGTAACCAGGGAAGAGCTCGAAGCAATGGAATGGAACCCCCTGGAAAGCGTGAGGGTGGCAGAAGAGCCTAGAACAGCAAAAGAGCAGGAACAAGCGCCTGGACCGGCTCCTGAAGAAGATGAAGCAGGAGAGACAACCGACGAGGACGCAGAAGAAATCGCCGAATCCCTTGCCATGCCCGAAGCAAAGATATTCTCAGTTCTTGAAGATGCAGGAGGGCACCTAGAGGATATTGCTTCCGAAGAGCTTGCGATACATGAAAGGGCGCTTGCAGTATACGAGCTCCTAAAACTGTTGGAAATAGATGAGGAATCCCCCCAGAAGTTAGTACTCGAGCTTGCAGCCCTTGCAAACTTTGAGGAATCAAATCTCTCAACAAAAGCAGTTTCAGCATTACTCTCATTACCGCACGTTTCAGGCCACAACTGGTCTTCTAGAAGGAACTCCAGCCTCCTGGTTTCTGTCCTTGCAGCGGCACCCCATAATACCTCAAACCCCGTAATAGAGAAAAAGCTGCTCCTTGGTTCTGAAACAGAAAAAGATTATGCAATTGATGTTCTTGCAGAACGGTTCAGGATTTATGGGATGTATGGGGGCGACCAGCCTGATGCTGTTATAACTCCTCAAGAACTTGCGCTCAGAGAGCTGAATTCTTATGCACTAACCCCCGAGCACCACGCCAGGTTCTCCAGGATATTGCTCTCCATTTCAGATATGGATGTTCCCCAGGAAAGCTTAATGTATTACCTGAAACATTCAAGGGAGGCAAACCCGGAAGGAATTGATTCAGTCCTTCTTGATACACTCAATTCATACAGAAGCCAAATGCCTGGCAACATTTTCCCATCCACTTCTGAAGAATACTACACCAAGGAGGAGGCAAGCATTGCAGAAGAATTCCTCCACTACCTTGGCCGCGGAGATGAATCACAAAGGGAAATCTCAATCGCTGCAGCAATTTCGAACATGGATTCTCCTGCTGCAGCTGAATTTGCACTGCAAAGATTGCATGATTCAGAAGAGGAGGAACACACCACAGCATGGGCAGTAGTGCTTCAGCAATCAAAAGCATTGGAAACCGACACCATGATCATGGATACATTCCCTAAACTGGAACCTGAAAAGCAGGCAGCAGCAATAACTGCCCTCCATAGAAGGGAGCTCACCCACACGAACGCAGAATTTATTCTTGAAGCATCCCACAGCAAAAACACCGCAGTTGCCATTGCCGCAGAAAGGGCACTTATTGACATGGACCTTTCTGCAATTCCCCCTGAAAAGGAATTCACAATCCTTTATGGAATGAGGAACCATCCAAACGAAGCCCTTTCAGATTTAGCAAAGGAAAGGCTGCAGCTTTTCCTTTCCGAGGTTGAAGTAATCCCTGCAGTGGAGAATATTGAAGGCCTTTCAAACATATTTATTGATGACAAGGACCCCAAGCTCAGGGAACTTGCAAGAGAAGCGCTTCTCGCAAATCCAGGGGAGTTCCTTATAAACATCGAGACAGAACACCTGTTTTCCTCTCTTGGAAAAGACCCTACAGCATCAACCCTTTCCATGTATGAGATTGCAAGGCAGATGCGCAGTAAAGAGGTTGACTGCAAAGCAGTTTCAGCCGCAGTTGAAGAGTTTGAGCGCCAGAATAACTTCATTTCCCTGACCCAACTAATGAATGCAGCGTACACTTCAGGGGAAAAGGAACACGCAGAGCGCGTGCTCGTTCCCTGCCTTGGCATGGATGAGGCAGTTTCCCAGATGGCTGCAGATTTCCTCCTTAATATTGGAGAGGACGGAACCAGTATTCTTTTGGATGCAACAAAAAGGGAGAATCATCCGGATAACATCACTATTGAGGGAATGAAAAGAATTTCAGATAAGTCCCTCCGGCTTCTCTTGGAAACCGGAAGGTATGGCTTGTTGGTGCCCCTCACTGGAGACCACTCCAGGGCAGTAAGGTCCAATGTATACGATGCGCTTGAGGCAGCACCAAACTCTTCTGAAAAAACCGATGCTCTCCTGACCGCATTATCTTCAGAAAACAATAAAGTGAAACTTGCCGCCCTTAATCTCCTCCCCATGCAGGAAACATATTTAGACAGGATTATTGGCCTTGTTGAGGATGAAACCAAGGAAGTTGCAGTCCGTGCAGCAGAAGTTGCAGCTTCACTTATGACCCCGGAGCGATTGATTGTCTTCCTTGCACATGACCATACTTCAGAAATCGTGAGGCAGAGGGTTGCAGATGCAATACTCCAGAACCACCCGGAAAAACTGGATGAGCTTTCAGCCCATTTGGAAAAAGAAGACACAATACTCCTTACAGATAGGAATACCGTACTCTCAACACTAAGGTTCTTCCAGCACCCCAAGTCACTCCACCAGTTCTTTAAGTTCAGGGATAACGCAGCTGAAGATGAGGTGGCAACAATTGATAACGCACTCAGCTATTTCTGCAAAACTCTTTCTGGAACAACGTCTGACAGGATGGAAGAGCCTACAGAAGAAGACATGTATCTTTTACTGGAGGCATACACTCGCTTTGACCAGGAGGAAATCCGCAACACAATCCTGGAGATCGCAGAAGGCCCATCAGCAGAACGTATGTTCAATGCTGCGCTAAGCAGCAAAGATCCAGACCTCCTACTTTCGGCAATAGACATCTTCCTTTTATCCGGAAACGTCCACTATGCTATGCAGGCTGCCCATGAACTTAAAGGAGCCGAGCCCGAAAGCCTGACCCTTCCGCTTGAAAAGCCCTACCAGCAAATCCTCTTTGGGGGCCAGCTGAACAAAATGGCAGAGATAGTCTCTCCAGTTGAAGAACCGGGCGCTGACCCAATCCCATACAGGTTCCTCAAGGAGGCAGTAATAACCGAATTCCTGCATGGCCGGGGCTCTACCGAATCAGCAGACCTTTTCCTGGAATTCATGGGAACATTCGGGGACATGGAAGGCTTCTTTGACCATGGCCTTAAATCAATTTCAGAGCTTCTCTGGGCTTCCAGGGCAGATCCTGATATCGATTATGATGCAGCAAGGAAGCTCCCGGACAGGCTGCCCCAAAACCAGGTGGCAGAAGCCCAAATCTTGCTTGATGTCCTTATGCTTGGCACCTATGGCCGTCTTGACAAAACCCCCAGTAAAGAGGTGCGAAACATACTTGTTGAGCACGGTCTCAGGAGGATGGTTGAAGCATTGGAAGGAACCTGGCTCAAACCTGACTCAGAAAAAGAAAATTCAATGAAGAGCTTTGTGCTTCTTGCTGAACTTAGGGAAAGGGGCCTGGTGGATGAAAAAACTATTCATTCCCTTGCAGATCCACAACACCCGATAGTTTGTGCACTTGGTGCGTCAACAGAATGGTGGGACGAAGAAACAGTAAGCAAAGGATTAGAAATGCTCGAAGAGGTTCGTGCAGGAATCCGCGAAGCAAATTCAACCGCACGCAAACTCAAGAAAATGAGGGAAGAGCTTGGCCCAATGCATACTGAAGAAATTTCTTCTGAACAAATACTCGCAGCTGCAAGGGTTCTGGAAAGGCTAAGGATACCCCCGCCCGCAAGGGAGGGAAAGTCAATCCAGCCCAAGAGGCCCGAACGAGGCCCCTCTACAATCCCGCCTAAGAAATAGTGTTTCTTCACAAAGCTGAAGAACACCCCCCTTTATTCTTATCCACTAGAAGTATTGCTCCATCAGACGCTGTTGGTCGCTTTTTACACGAGCGTTAATCTAAGCAAAAAGCGGAACCAAAAAACACCGTATTACTCCGGTCTTGTTGTCTTACTCAGCAGAAATGTTGCTCCATCAGACGCTGTTGGCATCATCCTCGCACAGCACCACAAAAGGGTGAAGGCTCAGCGGTTGTACATCTCATCATTTGGAGTGTTAATTTCACTCGTTCTAAGTATAAAAATATGTGCCTTAGGGCGGATTTGAACCACCGACACCTCGGTCTTCAGCCGAGTGCTCTCCCCCTGAGCTACTAAGGCGTAACCTATTCTTCTGCACAGAAATCTTTATTTACCTATCAATTTTCAGAAAGTGCTCATGGAACAGCGTTGAACCGGACAATTCAGGATGGAATGTTGTCGCAACATACTTCCCCTGCTGCACCGCAACTGCCTTCCCTTTGTGCGTTGCAAGCACCTCCACCCCCTCCCCAACCTTTTCAATCACCGGAGCCCGGATGAACACCCCCTCCAAATTCCCAAGCGTTGTTTCAAGAGGGGCTTCAAACGATTCCAACTGCCGCCCATACCCATTCCTGGAAATCCCAATATCAACCAACCCAAGCGATTTCTGCCCATTCACTGGCTCAAGAATATTCTTAGAAAGCAGTATCGCCCCAGCACAAGTCCCGAATATTTTAGGAATCTCCCCCAGTGTTTCAAACATCCCTTCCCTTTCCATAAGCAGCGAAAGCGTAGTGCTCTCCCCCCCGGGCATCACCAGCCCATCCAATCCCTCAAGCTCAAGATTACTTCTTACTTCAACAACTTCCCCACCAATTCCAAGCTTCCCCATCGTCCTCTCCAAATATCCAACATGCTCAGAAACCGCACCCTGAAGCGCAAGAACCCCAATCTTCATTACACTCCCCGCTCAGAAAGCCTCTGGTCTTCAGGAATTTCAGAAATCTCCAGCCCCCTCATCGCTTCCCCAAGCCCCTCAGAAACTTCCGCAATCCTTTTCGCATCATTAAAGTGCGCAACAGCATCCACAATCGCACAGGCCATCTTTTCAGGATTAGATGATTTGAATATCCCTGACCCCACAAACACCCCATCGCACCCAAGCTGCATGCAAAGCGATGCATCTGCAGGAGTCGCAATTCCCCCCGCAGCAAAATTAACAACAGGAACACGCCCCTGCTCAATGGTTTTCAGCACAAGCGCCTCAGATACCCGCATCCTTTCTGCAGCATCCGCAGGCCTCTCGTTCCTGAGCACCCCAAGCTCCCTGGAAATAGTACGTATATGCTTCACCGCTTCCACAATGTTCCCGGTCCCCGCTTCCCCCTTAGTCCGAATCATCGCAGCCCCCTCATCTATCCTCCTCAATGCTTCCCCAAGGTTCCTCGCCCCGCATACAAACGGCACCTCAAATTTCGTTTTATCCACGTGAAATTCCGAATCCGCAGGAGTAAGCACCTCACTTTCATCGATATAATCCACCCCAAGCGCCTGCAGCACCTGCGCTTCAGCAAAGTGCCCAATCCTCACTTTCGCCATTACAGGTATGCTCACAGCCCTCATAATCCCCTTAATCATCTTAGGGTCAGACATGCGCGCAACGCCTCCATGCGCCCGGATATCCGCAGGCACCCTTTCCAGCGCCATCACCGCAACCGCGCCAGCCTTCTCCGCAAGCGTTGCATGCTCCGGAGTAACAACATCCATGATTACTCCCCCTTTCAGCATTTGCGCTAACCCGCCACTGAGCTTAAGATCCGAATTCATAACCCCTAATTTGGGGGCAACTTGTTAAAAATCTGAGCAGCCCCCAGAATAGTAATCTTTATTTATCTATTCTTGTTAATAACCTCGGTGAATCAATATGGCTGCTCCAGAAGATGTTTTTGAGTATATCTCATCCAACAACATAAGGTGGGTTGACCTCCAGTTTTTTGATGTTGAAGGAAGGATGAACAGAACAAGCATAAACGCGAGGGAAATCAACACCGCTTCATTCACAAAAGGAATTTACTGCGGAGACCTCAAGGAAGTTTTCGGCTGGGCTGAAGAAGGAGAGCTCGTGCTGATGCCCGATGCAAACACATTCGGCAGGATTCCCTGGGAACCCAGCACAATGAGAATCATTTGCAACGTTGTTGTGAGCCCCGGTGGGGAAAGGTACCTCAAGGACCCCCGCTACGTTCCCGAACGTGCCCTTGTAAATTCCAAGGCCATGGGTTTCACAGACCTCACTTCATCCTCAGAATTGGATTTCTACATCCTGGACAACGTAACCGTTGACAAAATGACCCCCCAAAGAGGTCCCAATTGCCTGATTGAATCAAGGGAAGCCCCCTGGTCCCCATCCCCACTCTGGAACAGCACCAAGGGCGCCTACTATGCGCAGCCTTTCGATACGCTTTACAGCGCAAGAACCCAGGTTTCCGAAGTGATTGAGGACAACTTCCGCTACATCATAACCAAGCACTACCATGGAAGGTCAACAAGCGGCCAGCAGACCATTGCAGTCGCCCCGCTTTCGCTTGCAGATGCAGCCGATGCAATCCAGACAACCAAGTTCACAATCCGGAACCTTGCATTCATTGCAAATTCCATGGCCACGTTCATGGCCCTCCCGATTCTTGGGGAGAAGGGAAACCAGCTCCTTTCCGGTTTTACTCTCTGGAAAAAGGACGAGAACGTATTCTACGATTCCACGGACAAGTATGCGCAATTAAGCCAGACCGGCCGCTACTTCATTGGAGGCCTTCTCGACCACGCAGCCGCGTTGATGATTTTCACCAACCCCAACACAAACTCATACAAGAGGCTCGCAGCAGATCCGAAGTATGCAGCCTGGGGCACAAGGAACTCCTCTGCCGCAGTGCGCGTTGAAAACGAAATGAGGAACGACCGCAAGGGCAAGAAACTAATTTTCAGCCTTGCAGACCCCTCAGCCAACCCTCACCTTGCAGCAGGTGTAGTCGTGGCCGCAGGCCTTGATGGCATCAAGAACAAAAAGGACCCGGGCAAGGCAATCGATTCCAACATGGCTGACATGGACGACGATGAACTCAAGAAAGCAGGTGCAAAGATGCTCCCGAGTAACATACTCGAATCAATCACTGCCCTTGAATCCGACAACAAGTTCCTGAAGGGAATCCTTTCTTCGGATATACTTGAAAGCTACCTTGAGGACAAGATTGAGGAGCACAAGGAGCAGAGCGCACGCCCGACCTCATACGAGTTCGAGAAATACTTCAACATGTGAAATTTTTTGCTGCTGCATTAAGCTGCGGTAAAAATTTCATAAAAACATAGCCCGCGTTACGCCACCTTCTTGGTTTGCTCCGGGCAATCCTTTTTATTTTCTCTTTTCTATTTCCTTCCTATCATGAGCACCAAGGTAGTAGTTACAGTGGCCTTCATTGTCCTCTTTTCCTTAGGCCTCGCCTTCCAGGGTGCCCCCTCCTCCACAATCCTCATTTGCGCAGTAAGCATCCTGATCGGCTCAGTCCTCCCGGACCTCGACCGCCTATTCTTCCCAGTCTGGAAATACCTCAAATATTTACTAATTATAATGGCCGCCCTCCTTTTCGCCTACGTTTTCACGATGGCCTCCACCCTCTGCTATTACATTACTATTCCCTATTGCAGCATCCTCCTCCCAGCCCTAGTAGGACTATTCATACTATTCATATTCCTGTTTGATTTCCTCGACCCCTCCAAGCCCCCATTCCATAGCCTCCTCGCAATGGTCTTCGCAGCCCTTACCTACTCCCTAATCCTCTCCCATTTAGGCTTCGTGGAATCCAGCTTCCTCGCCACCGGAGCATTCGCAGCAGCCTATACCCTCCACTATTTCCTCGAGTCCGCGAACGTGGACCGCTCCCGCATAGATTAGCCGTCTGTGCCAAAAACCCGCGGAAACGCCCAAAAATACGTTTATAAAGATTACTCCGCACTAATCACACCACGTATTTTGATAATACTATATTGGAGTGTGAAAAATATGACGAAAGTTAGCGGAGAAGTAATGTCCGAAGGCACAAACCGTGTCATCGGCAGGGACGCGATGCGCATCAATATCGCAATTGGATATGCGGTTGCAAACATAATCAAGACCACCCTCGGCCCAAAGGGCATGGACAAGATGCTTGTTTCCGAGCTTGGCGACATCGTAATTACAAACGACGGTGCAACCATCCTCGAGGAAATGAACGTTGACCACCCTGCAGCAAAGCTGATGGTGGAAATCGCAAAGACCCAGGATAAGGAAGTAGGCGATGGCACAACCACTTCCGTAGTAATTGCAGGAAACCTCCTCAAGAAGGCAGGCGACCTCCTGGACCAGTCCATCCACCCCACCACAATCATAAAGGGCTACGAGCTTGCGGCAATAAGGTCTGAAGAGCTCCTCGCAAAGCTCGGAAAGGACGTAACTCCCGAAGACAAGGATATTCTCCTTAAAATCGCACTTGTTTCCATGGGCTCCAAGGGAATCGGCAGCGACCAGGAAAAGCAGAAGATTTCCGAACTCGTAGTGGATTCAATCACCAAGGTTGCAGAAAAGAAAGATGGGGTATATTCCGTAGACACCGACTTCATCAAAATCGAGAAGAAGGCGGGAGGCGATGTAATGGACACAGAGCTCATCAACGGGGTTCTTGTGGACAAGGAAGTCGTGAACGCAGGCATGCCCAAGTCCCTCAAGGGCGCAAAGGTTGCGCTCGTAGATGCCGCATTCGAAGTTGAAAAGACCGAAACCGATGCAAAAATCGAGATTACCTCCCCCGACCAGCTCGAAGCATTCCTCAAGCAGGAGGAAAAGATGCTCAGGGAAATGGTCGAGAATGTAAAGGCATCCGGTGCAACAGCACTCTTTTGCCAGAAGGGAATTGATGATGTTGCCCAGCACTACCTTGCAAAGGCAGGCATCCTTGCAGTCCGCAGGGTAAAGAAATCCGACATGGAGAAGCTTGCACGCGCAACAGGCGCACAAGTTGTCTCAAGCATCTCCGAGCTTGCAGACACAGATCTTGGAATCGCAGGCCTTGTAGAGGAGAAGAAGGTTTCCGGTGAAGCAATGGTATTTGTGCGCGAGTGCAAGCACCCCAAGTCCGTAACCATTTTCGTGCGTGGCGGAACCGACCACGTTGTTTCCGAAGTCGAGCGCGCGATAAAGGACTCGCTCGGCGCAGTTTCAAGCACAGTGGAAGTAGGAAAGTACGTAACCGGAGGCGGAAGCATCGAGATGTCACTCTCTTCAGCCCTCAACGAATATGCAATTGAAATCGGAGGCAGGGAGCAGCTCGCAATTCAGGCATATGCAGAATCCCTCGAGTCCATTCCCAAAGCACTTGCAGAGAATGCAGGAATGGATTCCATTGATGCACTTGTTTCCCTCAGGAACAAGCACAAAGATGGCCAGGGAGGAGGCTTCGGGGTAAACGTCCTCAAGGGCGAAATCTCCGACATGGCCGAGCTCGGTGTTCTTGAACCCTTAAAGGTAAAGACCCAGGCACTCTCCTCCGCTACTGAAACCACCCGCCTTATCCTCAGGATCGACGATATTATCGCGTCCAGGGGAGGCAGGGGCGGAATGCCCCCAGGCGGGCCAGGCGGAATGCCAATGGGCGGCGAATATTAGCCCCCAACCCCTTTTCTTTTAAATTATTCACCCCCACTAATTATCGATGTTATCTACCGAACTGGCAGGGGTAAAGCTGAAGAACCCCACTGTTCTTGCTTCCGGAATTCTCGGTGTAACTGGCTCTTCCCTTGCAGCAGTCGCAAAAGCAGGAGCCGGCGCAGTCACAACAAAATCAATTAGCCTAAATGAGCGCAAGGGGCACCCCAACCCGGTAATCGTAACCTATGACCAGGGAATGATAAATGCAGTCGGGCTCTCAAACCCAGGAGCAAAAGATGCAGTGCCGGAACTAGAG